>CAJKWK010000046.1 GCA_905203555.1 uncultured Lachnospiraceae bacterium | reverse complement strand
AACTGCTCTTTTTGTCTGCTCTGAATCTGATACTTCGCTTATGAATTATACCACAAGTGCTTGAATTTATGTTAAAAAATGTTATAATCGTATTATTAGAGAGAATAGGAGAGTATCATGGCAAATATAGAACAACTTGAAAAAACACTACCTGTAGCACCATTAAAACTTGCAGTGATGGACAGCTGCAAAGAATTGGGACAAAAAGTCAACGACTACATTGTTTCTTTTCGTCAAAACACAATCAACGATATCACAAGTTCTCCACTATATCTGAATTACCAAACCAATAGTTATCTTGCGAACTGTAGTTGTCCACGTTTTGGCAGCGGAGAAGCCAAAGGAATTTTAAAAGAATCTATTCGTGGAACCGATTTGTTTATCATGACTGATGTCTGCAACTACAGTCTGACCTATACGGTAAACGGACATGTCAACCACATGTCTCCGGACGATCATTTTCAGGATTTAAAGAGAATTATCTCTGCCGCTACCGGCAAGACATATCGTATCAATGTCATTATGCCGTTCCTCTACGAGAGCCGTCAGCACAAGCGTAACAAAAGAGAATCTCTGGATTGTGCACTGGCGCTGGAAGAACTGACCACAATGGGCGTATCCAACATCTTGACTTTTGATGCACACGATCCGCGTGTTCAGAATGCAATTCCACTCAAAGGATTTGATACATTTACACCGGCTTACCAGTTTATGAAAGCACTGTTTCGTGCGGTTCCTGACATCAAACCGGATAAAGAACATCTGATGATCATCAGCCCGGATGAAGGTGCAATGCATCGTGCAGTTTACTTTTCAAACGTGCTCGGTGTTGACATGGGTATGTTTTACAAACGTCGCGACTATTCTACTATTATCAATGGAAAGAATCCAATTGTAGCGCATGAATTTCTTGGCGATGACGTTACCGGAAAAGATGTGATCATCGTAGATGATATGATTTCCTCTGGTGAAAGTATGTTAGATGTTGCAAAACAACTGAAAGAGCGTCATGCAAACAGAGTCTTTGTCTGCACCACTTTTGGTTTGTTTACAGACGGATTCGATAAATTTGACGAGTTTTATGAGAAGGGATATATTACAAAAGTTGTAACAACGAACTTAAATTATCTCCCTCCTTGTGCAAAAGAAAAGCCTTATTTTGTAACTGCCGATATGAGCAAGTTCCTTGCACTGATTATCGACTCTTTAAACCACGATACTTCCATCAGTACTGTACTGGATCCAACAGAAAAGATTCATCGGTTATTGGAAAAGCACAAGACAATTTAAAAAAGACAGCACATAAAACAACGGGACTCTTCATTTTGAAGAAGTCCCGTCTTTTTATACTTTTATATGATTTAATACAATTTTGCACTGATCAATTTTGGACGAAAACCTTTTTTCTCCAAGGCATCCAAGATTTTATGCTTATGTTCTGTTCCAAAAGCCTCCATCGTAATTCTCAATTCTACTGCTGCATTTCTATTTGTACTTACAAACTGGTTGTGCTCCAGCTTGATTACATTTCCTTGATTTTCCGCTATTGTAGAGGCAACGCTTACCAGTTCTCCCGGTTTATCCGGAAGCAGAACCGATACAGAGAAAATACGATCTCGCTGAATGAGTCCATGTTGCACGACAGAAGACATCGTAATTACATCCATGTTTCCTCCGCTCAAGATACAAACAACTTTCTTTCCTTTTAAATCCAGCTGTTTCAATGCTGCCACACTTAATAGTCCGGAATTTTCCACGATCATTTTGTGATTTTCAACCATATCAAGGAAAACACCGATCAGTTCATTATCTTCGACCTGCAGCATTTGTGCCACATTTTCCTGTACATATGGAAGGAGCTTATCTCCCACTGCACGCACAGCTGTACCATCTGCAATTGTATTGGCACTCTCCAGTTCTACAACTTCTCCTGCCGCAAGCGCTGCGGTCATGCTTGCTGCCTCCAGAGGCTCTACTCCAATCACCTGAATCTTTGGATTCAGCATTTTGGCAAGTGTAGACACTCCTGTTAACAATCCGCCGCCGCCAACCGGTGCAATAATATAGTCTACAGTAGGCATTTCCTGAACAATCTCCATCGCAATTGTTCCCTGTCCGGTTGCTACATCCAGATCATTAAACGGATGTACAAACGTGTAGCCTTCTTTTTCGGCTAATTCCTTTGCATATGCACTTGCTGCATCGTAATCATCTCCGTAAAGAACAACCTCTGCCCCATAACTCTTTGTACGATTTACCTTAATCAACGGAGTCACTGTCGGCATAACAATAACGGCCTTACATCCAAAAGATTTTGCCGCATAAGCAACTCCCTGTGCATGATTTCCTGCTGAAGCCGTAATCAGTCCTCTCTCTCTTTCCGCCTCAGTCATCGTACTGATCTTGTAATATGCTCCTCGCAGCTTATATGCTCCGGTACGCTGCATATTTTCCGGTTTCAAATATACTTTTCCTCCGGTCTGCTCACTTAAATATTCGCTATATACCAATTTTGTCTGATTGGTCACACGTTTTACAATCTCACTGGCCTCTTCAAACTTTTCTAATGTCAACATATCCATCTTTTCTCTGCCACCCTTCTATTCTGTTTCCCGCTCTTTCTCTGCATCCCGGTAGAATAATGCATTTACAAACTCATCTGCATCAAATTTCTGCAAATCATCCATTCCTTCTCCAACTCCGATATATTTTACCGGAATTCCAAGTTCCGCCTGAATTGCAACCGCTATTCCGCCTTTTGCAGTTCCATCCATTTTGGTCAGGATCACGCCGGTAATATCTGCAACTTCATTAAACTCCTTTGCCTGATTCAATGCATTCTGTCCGGTTGTAGCATCCAACACCACCAAAGTTTCACGATATGCTTCCGCATATTCCCGGTCGATTACCCGATTGATTTTTTTCAATTCTTCCATCAGATTTTTCTTATTATGCAGTCGTCCCGCTGTATCGCAAAGCAGAATATCCGCCTTTCTTGCTTTCGCTGATGCAACTGCATCAAACACAACTGCTGCCGGATCAGCTCCTTCCTGGCCGCCAATCATCTCCACCTGTGCACGATTTGCCCATTCTTTTAACTGTTCTCCCGCAGCCGCACGAAATGTATCTGCCGCTGCAAGAATGACTTTTTTATGCTGTGCATGAAATTTTCCTGCTAATTTTCCAATGGTGGTTGTCTTACCTACCCCATTGACACCAATTACAAAAACAACGGACTGTCTATCCTCAAACTCATACGCAGTCTCTCCGACATCCATCTGTTCTTTGATACTGTCAATCAGAAGCTGACGGCAGTCTGCAGGTTCCTTAATATGTTGTTCTTTCACTTTCGCACGAAGATCTTCTAAAATATTCATCGTCGTATGAACACCCAAATCTCCCATAATCAGTGTTTCTTCTAATTCCTCATAAAAATCCTCATCAATATGAGAAAAACCATAAAAAATACTATCCATTCCAGAGACAATATTATCTCTTGTTTTTGTCAATCCGGAAACAAGTCGTTTAAAAAATCCCTTTTTTTCTTCCATCGGCTTTCCTTTCGCCCCTTTCCTCTATTTTCCGTCTTATTTCGTCAATTCATCTTCTAATAAATCCACTGATACCAATGTGGAAACACCTTTTTCCTGCATTGTAATTCCATATAAACGATCAGCCGCTGTCATCGTTCCGCGTCGATGCGTAATCACAATAAACTGTGTATTCTTTGTCAGCTTATGCAGATACTGAGCAAAACGACCTACGTTACTGTCGTCCAGCGCCGCTTCGATCTCATCCAGCAAACAGAATGGAGACGGTTTCAGATTCTGGATTGCAAATAAAAGAGAAATTGCCGTCAACGCCTTTTCCCCACCGGAAAGCTGCATCATATTCTGCAGTTTCTTTCCAGGCGGCTGTGCAATAATCTTAATTCCTGCCTCTAAGATATCCTCATCTTCCATTAGTTCCAGCGTTCCCTTTCCACCACCGAACAACTGTTTAAACACCTTGTCAAACTCTGTACAGATTCTGGAAAACTGCTCCTGGAACTGCTTACGCATAGCTGCATCCAGTTCCTCAATGATCTTGACCAAGGTAGCCTCAGCCTCTACCAGATCGTCATGCTGAACTTTCAAGAATTCATATCGCTCAGATACATTTTTGTAATCTTCTATTGCATTAACATTGACATTTCCCAGTTTACGAATCTCATTTTTCAAAGTCTGGATCTGTCGTTTCATATATGCAAGGTCAGTCAGATTCGCATCTCGCAGCTCCATCGCTCTTCCGTATGTCAATTCATACTCATCCCACATATAATTGATCTGTTTGTCCGATGATTCTTCATAAGACTCTTTCTGACTATTTAAGCGGAAACACTCCTTATCCAGATCGGCCATATGCTTTGCAAGATCTTCTCGTTTTCCCAGAAAAGCCTTGTGCTGACGGTTCAGTTCTTCTCGCTTTGCAGTCTGATTCTTTATTTCTTCCTGAATCTCAGCAAATAACTCCGTCGAATCCGAAATTGTATTCCGAAGTTCTTCTATCTGCTGTTCTTTTTCCTCAATTTCCCCGGAAGCGTTTCCTTTTTGCTGATCCAGTTCTTTCAGCTCAGACCAGAACCGATCCATTTCTTCCTTGACACGTGCAATATTTTCTAAAATAAACGCATTCTGCTGCTCCAGTCCTGCAAAAGATAGATGCACTTCTTCCGAATGTTTTAACTGGATTGTTTCCTCTTCTCGTTCTTTACTAACTTGTCCTGTCAGTGCCTCGATTTTTTCATTTAACTCTTTTTCCAAACGCTCTGATGTTTCCAGTTCCATTTGGATAGAATCTTCATTTTCCAGAATTTCTCTCAGGCGTCCCGCCAGCTCTTCCTGTTCCTTTTTATAGGTTTTATGCTGAACAGCCAGGTCTCTCATCTGACCCTGCACTTGTTCCATGTTCATTTTTAAAGTATTTTCTGTAATGGAAGCCCGGCTCAGATTCTGCTGCAATTCATCATTATTGTTATAGCAGGCTGCTCTCTTTTCCTTCAACTCCGAAACCGTCTGTTCCATTGCATCCATTTCCTTTTTCAGCATGGAAACCGTCTGTTCAAATTCTTCAATCTCCCGGCGCCTGCTCAAAAGATTACTGGAGTTTTTAAACGCTCCTCCCGTCATAGATCCGCCTGGATTGATCAGATCTCCTTCCAATGTTACTAGTCTGAGAGACTGTCTGTATTTTCTTGCAATTGCAATACCATGGTCAATATGATCTACTACAATGGTTCTTCCCAAAAGCTGATCTGCCAGACCTTTGAACTTCGTTTCTACTGATACAAGAGTATTCGCCAGACCGATCACTCCCGGTTCTCTCAGAGCCTCTTCATTTCGAATCCCACCGCCTCCATGCATGCTGGTAAGCGGAAGAAACGTGGCGCGTCCGAATTTGTTCTGTTTCAAATACTGGATCATACGTTTTGCTGTATCCTCAGTATCTGTCACAATGTTCTGAATATTTCCGCCAAGTGCAGTTTCTACTGCAATTTCATACTCTTTTTCAACTTTAATAATATCAGCTACGACACCCAGCAGCCCCGGTACTTTCTCTTTATTACTCATGACCTTACGAATACTGTTTCCATATCCATCGTAACGCTCTGTAATATTTTTTAAGGACTCCAGACGAGAAGACTCTCTGTGATATGCCGTTTGACCAATCCTCAGCTTTTCCTGCCCTTTTGAAAGTTCCTGCTGATACTGTCGGATTTTTTCTTCATTTTCACGTAATTGTGCCTCATACCCATGTATTTCTTCCTGCACTTGAGAACGTGTCTGATCGTATTCTTTTAATGTATCTGTCAGCCGTTCTCCTTTTTCCGAAACTTCGATCAACAGCTTGTTTAATTCCGCTTTTCTTGTCGTAATCTGTTCCTGTGTTGTATCAAAATGCTGGATTTTCGCACGTGTAGATGCCCGGCTGTTCAGGAGTTCCATGATTTCCTGTTTGCTTTGTTCAATCTCTGCTGTATGAGCAGCAATTCGACTTTGTACTTCAATCAGACTTTTCTTCGCCGCCTCATCTTCCTGTGTAACAACAGTAAGCATTTTCTGCACTTCGGTCTGTTCTTTACTGAGTTCCTGTTTCTGAGATTCTCTTGTATCAAGCTCGATCCGTATTGTCTGTTGACGATTGCCATAATGTTCATCGTTCATCCGAACCGTATTAATCTGCTCTTTCAGGACATTGATCTGTCCTTCTAACTGCTGTTTTAACAAAGTCGTCTTATTCAGTTGATTTTTCGCAGTTTCAATAGAAAGATCAATCTCATCCACTTCCTCTTCAATCGTTTCGTACTCCGTTTTCATCTCTTCGTACCGACGATTCGCATCTTCCAGCTCCTCAGATGCATTTCCCAGCTTTTCATCAATTATCCGAATCTGTTCTTTGATACGTTCTGTTTCCAAAAGAAACATATTGATATCATAGGTTTTTAATTCCTCTTTCTTTTTCAAATACTCTCTTGCAACTTCTGACTGTTTTTGAAGCGGTCCGATCTGCTTTTCCAATTCAGCCAGAATGTCATTGACACGCGTCAGATTCTGACGTTCTTCATCCAACTTTTTTAAAGAGGTATTTTTTCTACGCTTAAACTTTACAATCCCGGCGGCCTCATCAAATAATTCCCGCCGTTCTTCCGGTTTTCCGCTTAATATTTTGTCAATCTGTCCCTGACCGATGATGGAATATCCTTCTTTTCCGATTCCGGTATCATAAAACATCTCATTGATATCCTTTAACCGGCACGCAGCTCCATTGATCAGATATTCACTTTCCCCGGAACGATATAACTTTCTGGTTACCGTTACCTCTTCATAGTCTACCGGAAGACGATGATCGGCATTGTTCAATGTAATTGCTACAGAAGCATAACTCAACGGTTTTCTATTCTCCGTTCCGGAAAAAATAACATCCTGCATAGTACCGCCCCGGAGCTGCTTGACACGCTGCTCTCCCAGAACCCATCTTACTGCATCCGCAACATTACTTTTTCCACTCCCGTTCGGACCTACGATTCCTGTAATTCCCTGATGAAAATCGAACTTAATCTTATTTGCAAAGGACTTAAACCCCTGCACCTCAATACTCTTTAAATACATAAAACACCTGCTTTATTCTTCATTTTTGAGCCTTAATATTGCCTGATACGCCGCTTCCTGTTCAGCCGCCTTCTTTGTCCGACCTTTTCCGGTTCCGTAACGAACGTCTGCGATATAAACCTCTACAAAAAATCTTTTATTATGATCGGGACCTTCTTCTCCAAGCAATTGATAAACTACGTTCTTCCCCTCTTGTGCCTGTACAATTTCCTGCAAAATGCTCTTGCTATCAAAAAAGAGTTTTTTATTCTCCAGATCTGACAATACATACTTATGAATAAACTCTTTTGCGCTAGTAAAACCACTGTCCAGATAAATAGCTCCGATCAATGCTTCCATCGCATCCGATGTTACTGATTCCCGCTCTCTTCCACCGGTTGCCTCTTCCCCTTTTCCAAGCAGCAGATAACTGCCGAGTTCCAGATCTCTTGCACAAAAAGCCAGCGATGGTTCACACACCATACTTGCACGAGTTCTTGTCAACTCTCCTTCAGATACCTTTGGATGCTCTTTATACAAAAACTCACTGGATACCAATTCCAGAACCGCATCGCCCAAAAACTCAAGCCTCTCATTGCTCTGATACTTTTCCAAATGGTGTTCGTTAATATAGGAACTATGCATCATCGCTGTTCTTAAAAGTTCTGTATTCTGAAAATGATACCCAATCCGGCTTTCCAGTTCTTCTAATTTATTCTTCATAATTCACTCCTATTTAAACGAAAAAACGCCCAAAGGACGTTTTTCGCTGCTACTTAAGACTTATTGCTCCACTGCCTTTTTAATCTGATCTGCTGCATCCTGCACTGTAGAAATTTTCTCTGCCTCATCATTATCGATTTCAATATCAAACTCTTCTTCGATTCCCATGATGATCTGGAATACATCCAGAGAATCAGCTCCAAGATCTTCAACAAATGTCATATCCGGACGAATTTCCTCTTCCTCCATATTCAAAACTTCTGAAATAATTTTCTGTAATTTTTCAAATTCCATAACAAACTTCCTTTCTCTCTTTTATTCTTCTTTTTCTTCCTGCATCTCTGTAATCGCTTCTCGAATCTTCTCACTGATGTTCTGCTGTTTAAAAGTCACGCACTGAATAATAGAATTGCATACTTCTTTTGAAGTAGCACTTCCATGCGTCTTAACAACCAAACCGTTCAGACCTAAAAGCGGTGCTCCGCCATACTCACTGGCATCGAACTCTTTCAATGTCTTTTTTAAGGCGGGCTTAACCAACAGCGCACCGATCTTGCTTCGGAATGTAGACATCATTCCACCTTTGATCTTCTTCATCAATGTGCTTGCAAGTCCCTCATATAACTTCAGAATAATATTACCGGCAAACGCCTCGCAGACAATTACGTCAACAGCCCCGGAAGGGATATCACGTGCCTCAACACTTCCCACAAAATGAATCTCTTTACAAGCCTTTAATAATGGAAAAGTTTCTTTTACCAGCGCATTTCCTTTTTCTTCTTCTGCGCCAATATTTACAATACCGACTGTCGGATTCTTCTTGCCCACAACATGTTCCATATAAATAGATCCCATCTTTGCAAACTGCACCAAATGCGCCGGTCTTGCGTCTACATTCGCACCACAGTCAATCAGCAGGGAGACTCCTTTTGCCGTTGGAATCAATGGCGCCAGAGGTGCCCGGTCCACTCCTTTGATCCGTCCCACCAACACCTGTCCTCCTACAAGGATCGCTCCTGAACTTCCTGCTGAAACAAACGCATCCGCCTCTCCACGTTTTACAAGATTCATTGCGACAACGAGAGAAGAATCCTTCTTCCGCCGTATTGCAAGAACCGGGGGTTCTGCTGTTTCAATAACTTCTGATGCATGAACAATCTCTATCTGCTCTTTTGGGTAAGAATATCCCGAAAGTGCCTTTTCTAGTAACTCCTTTTTTCCTGTCAGCAGGACCTTTATGTCTTTCTGCCTCTGAACTGCCTCTACTGCACCCTTGACAATCTCGTCAGGAGCATGATCTCCACCCATGGCATCCAGTGCGACTATTGTAATCTCAGACATCACTTCGCCTCCTTACGTTACTGCTATTAATTTTACTAAACATCGATATAAAAATCAATAAAAATGTAGAAAAGAAAAGGAAACAGGCTTCCACAAATCTGTGAAAGCCTGTCTTTTTCATAATCATTTTCATTAGTCAACAGATACAATTTCTTTTTTGTTGTAGCTGCCGCAAGCCTTACATACTCTGTGAGGCATCATAAGCTCTCCACATTTCGGGCACTTTACCAGATTCGGAGCGCTCATCTTCCAGTTAGCTCTTCTCTTATCTCTTCTAGCTTTTGAAGATTTATTCTTTGGACAGATAGACATAGGTTACACCTCCTTAAAATTCTTAAACAGATCACGGACAACTGACATTCTTGGGTCAAGACCTGTATCTTCACAGTCACAGGCACCCTCATTTAGGTTCTGACCACAAACATTGCAAATGCCCTTGCAGTCTTCACTGCAAAGAATTTTCGTCGGCCATCCTACCAATATCTCATTATAGAGCATTTTGTCCACGTCAAGATGATATCCGTTAATAAAATTGGATTCATCGAATCCTTCTTTCAGTTCAGCATCTGCAACCGCCAAATCTACAAACTTTGTAAACTCTAAAGGCATCTCATATTCCACATCTGTCAGACAACGATCACATGGAATCACCGCAGCGAAACTTGTCTCAGCCTGGATCCTCAGTTCTTTTGCCTTAATATGTGAAACTGATACATGTACCGGCGCTTTTTTTATGATTGGAAAAGTACCATGTTTCATCTGAAACTCATCCATCTCAAAATCAACCGTCACATCAATCGGCTTATGCTGTTCTGATAATACGTCTGATAGGTTAATCAACATATCTATTACTCCTATTCATACCTAAACTATTATATCATGGGAATCTGGTTTGTCAACCGAAAAGTTATAGATTTTCTCTGATTTTGCTATTTTTTTACTTAAATATACTATATCTTGTAAAATTCCAGAGAAAACAGAAGAACCAAAGATGGAAAACCTATGTCCCACCAGTGATTCTTCCGTTAGTATACATTCCCTGCGATCCGTTTATGATTAAATCAACGCTACAGTTTCTCTTGCGATTGCAAGTTCCTCATTTGTCGGTACAACAAGCACCTTGACTTTTGATTCCGGTGTAGAGATGATAACTTCTTCTCCACGTTTATTGTTTGCCTCTTTATCGAGTTCAATTCCAAGGAATCCAAGATAAGAGCATACTTCTTCACGAACCTTCACAACATTTTCTCCGATACCTGCAGTAAACACAATGTTGTCAACACCGTTCATTGCTGCTGTATACGCACCGATATATTTTGCTACTCTGTAAGCGAAAACTTCCAAAGCGATCTGAGCCGGTTTCTGTCCTTCTTCTGCCGCTGCTGTCAGATCACGGAAATCACTGGATACGCCATTGGATAAACCAAATACACCTGATTTTTTATTGAGCATATTCATCAGTCCTGCGATATCAAGATTTTCTTTTTTCGCAATAAACTCAAGAATTGCCGGATCAATATCACCGGAACGAGTTCCCATTACCAAACCTTCCAATGGAGTCAATCCCATAGATGTATCTACTGATTTTCCATTGAGTACTGCTGATACACTGGCTCCGTTTCCAAGATGGCAGACAATTGTCTTTGTCTGATCGTATGGAACACCTACGATCTCTGCTACTCGTTTCGATACAAAACTATGGCTTGTACCATGGAAACCATAACGTCTTACTTTATATTTTTCGTAATACTCATACGGAAGTCCATACATATAGGCTTTTTCCGGCATTGTCTGATGGAACGCCGTATCAAATACAGCAACCATCGGAGTATTCGGCATCAATTTTTCACATGCATCCACACCGATCAGATTGGCCGGATTATGCAGAGGAGCAAGATCATTACACTCTTCCACTGCTTTCTTTACTTCTTCTGTAATCACAACAGAAGATGCAAATTTTTCTCCTCCATGCACAAGACGATGTCCCACTGCCCCAATCTCATCCAAACTCTTAACAACACCTGTCTTTTCATTTGTCAGAGCATCGATCACAAACTGAATCGCCTCTGTGTGAGTTGGCATTGCCAGATTATTCACTTCTTTTTCTCCACCGGTCGGCTGATAAGTCAGTCTTCCGTCAATTCCAATTCTTTCACAAAGTCCTTTTGCAAGAACTGCCTCTGTTTCAGAATTGATTAACTGAAACTTCAAAGATGAACTTCCACAATTGATTACTAATACATTCACAATCTTATCCTCCACATCATTGTTTTATAAGAAAAATAATTTCCTAACTTCTGCGGTATCTCTTAGTTTTGTGCCTGAGCCTGTACCGCTGTGATTGCAACAACACCTTCAATATCCTCTGCGCTGCATCCACGTGACAAGTCATTTACAGGTGCTGCAATTCCCTGTGTAAGCGGTCCGTAAGCCTCTGCTTTTGCAAGTCTCTGTGCCAGCTTGTATCCGATATTTCCAGCATCCAGGTCTGGGAAGATCAATACATTTGCATAACCTGCAACCGGGCTGCCCGGTGCCTTAGACTGTCCGACTTCCGGTACGATTGCTGCATCCAGCTGCAGTTCTCCATCCAGTTTTAACTCCGGTGCCAGTTCTTTAGCAATTCTGGTTGCCTCTACAACTTTATCTACATCAGCATGTTTTGCACTTCCCTTTGTAGAATGTGACAGCATAGCAACGATTGGCTCTTTTCCGGTCAATGTCTTAAATGAATCTGCAGAAGAAATTGCAATATTTGCAAGTTTTTCCGGATCCGGATTCTGTTCCAGACCTGAATCACCAAAGATAAATGTACCGTCTGCTCCCATATCGCAGTTAGGCACAACAATTACGAAAAATGCTGAAACCAGTTTTGTTCCCGGTTTTGTCTTTAGAATCTGGAGACATGGACGAAGTGTATCTGCTGTTGAATGACATGCTCCGGATACCATTCCATCTGCATCCCCCATCTTCACCATCATAACACCATAATATAAATAATTATTCAAAAGGAGTTCTCTTGCCTGATCTTCTGTCATTCCCTTTTTCTGTCTCAATTCAACAAGTTTTGCAATATACGCCTCTGTCTTATCACTGGTTGCAGGGTCAACAATCTCTGCTCCTGAAATGTCATATCCGGCTCCGTTTTTTTCAATTTCTTCCTTGCTTCCTACAAGGATCAGTTTTGCAGTTCCCTCTTTTAAAACCGCCTCTGCTGCTTTGTAAGTTCTTTCATCTTCTGTCTCCGGGAGAACAATAGTCTTAATATCCTGTTTTGCTCTCGCCTTGATCTCATCAATAAATCCCATGATTTAAAGCCACCTTTCATTTTTTCTCACTACTTTTATTATAACGCAAAGGTTTTTTGTATACAAGCCATTTCCATGTGCATTTTTTAATACAATCTGAAGATACGCATTCTTCCTCACATCTTATATATAGAAGTAATGATTGCAAAATACAACAAAATCGTACAAGTATCCATAATCGTAGAAATCAACGGTGCCGCCATCAACGCCGGATCCAGTCCGATTTTCTTCGCCAGCAGCGGAAGTGTACAGCCAATGCATTTTGCCATACATACGATACCTATCATCGTGATTCCTATAGAAACAGCGAGCATAATGTCTTGATCATACATAATATAAACACGCAGACCATTAACAATTGCCAACAAGACTCCAACGCATAACGCAACCCTTAATTCCTTAAACACAACCCGGAAAAAGTCCTTAAACTGGATTTCTCCCACAGCCAGCCCCCGGATCACCATTGTTGAACTCTGAGAACCACTGTTACCACTGGTTCCCATCAGCATCGGAATAAAAGTAATCAAAATCGGCATAGCCGCCATCGCTTCTTCATAATATGCCAGTATTTCTCCGCTTATCGTTGCAGAAAGCATCAGTAACATGAGCCACAAACTACGGTTCTTGGCATGTTGAAATACAGAAGTTCCAAAATAAGAGTCTTCATTCGGGCTGACACCGGCCATGATACTGATATCTTCCGTTGTCTCATCCTGCATAACAAGCATAGCATCATCTACAGTTACAATTCCGACCAGACAGTTTTCATGGTCTATGATCGGAATTGCAACAAGACCATATTTCCGAATCGTCTTTGCAACTTCTTCCTGATCATCTAAAGTCTTTGCATAGAGGACATTTTCATCCATAATCTCTTCAATCTTTCGCGACTCTCCCGCCGTCAAAAGATCTTTGATATCAACAGCTCCGATCAGCTTTTTCTTTTCCGTTACATAACAGGTATAAATGGTCTCTCGATTAATTCCGACCTGACGGATTTTCAAGATTGCATCTTCCACCGTCATTTCCTTACGCAGGCTGATATACTCCACATTCATGATACTGCCTGCACTATCTTCCGGATATTTCAAAAGAATATTGATTTTTCGACGCATTTCCTCATCTGTTGCCATCAGAAGTCGGTCTACTACATTTGCAGGCATCTCCTCCAGCACATCTACTGTATCATCCACATACATCTCGTCCATGATTTCTTCCAGCTCAGAATCCGTCAAGGTATTGATCAGATACTCTCGCATGTCGCTGTCCATATCCGTAAATACTTCCGCCGCCTCTTCTTTCGCAAGTAGCCGAAACACTAAGATCATCTGCCGTTCTTCCAGTTCATCCAGGACTTCTACAATATCAACAGGATGCATGGTTCCCAATTCTTCTTTTAATTCCTTAAAACGCCGCTCATTCAAAAGAGCTACTATCTGCTCTCTGTCCATGCCATCCACCTCTTTTCTTCCTTATCCTTTTATAGTATAATGGTTTACAAAAATATATACAAGGAGTAAATAATGAAAATTGTCGGATTAATTGCAGAATATAACCCTTTTCACAACGGACACAAGTATCATATCCAAAAAGCAAAAGAAATCACAGGCGCCGATGCGGCAATTGTAATCATGAGCGGCGATTATGTTCAGCGCGGCGTTCCTGCCATCATGCCCAAACGTCTTCGTGCAGAGATGGCGCTCAAATGTGGAGCTGCTGCCGTTTTTGAACTTCCGGTCTGCTATGCCACAGGCAGTGCAGAATTATTTGCAGAAGGAGCCGTTTCCTTTTTAGAATCTCTTGGCGTAGTCGATTTTCTCTGTTTTGGCAGTGAATGCAATGACCTGGACGGTCTGCAGCAAATCACTGACATACTCCTTTCCGAACCAGATGCTTACCGTGCAGAACTGCAGAAAAATTTAAAATCCGGAATATCCTATCCGCTGGCAAGACAAGAGGCACTGCTTTCTTATACAGGAATTGAAAACTACGGTTTTTTACTCAGTGAACCAAATAACATTTTAGGCATTGAATACTTAAAAGCGCTCAAAAAGCAGAACAGTCACATCATTCCTTATACAATAAAACGGCATGGCGCTCACTATCACGATGAAACCCTGCATCCTGTCAACAGTTCTGCCTCTGCTATCCGCTCTCTGCTTGCATATTCCGGTTCCATGCTGCATACAGATCGGCCAAGCACTTTTGAAAATTCTTCTTTCAACAACATCCTCGGCGAATTGGAAGATCAGGTGCCTACGTACTGCCTGGAACTTCTCAGAGATTATCACCGGATAAAATATCCGATTTACCAAAACGATTTTTCTTTGTTGCTCAAATATAAATTATTGAATAAAACACCGGAAACCCTGACTCATTATATGGATGTATCCCCTGAACTTGCCAATCGGATTTCCGGACAGCTAAATCATTATTTTAACTACAAACAATTTTGTGAATTATTAAAAACAAGAGAATTAACCCAAACCCGAATCAATCGTGCATTACTGCACATTATGTTGGGCATCAAGAAAAAATCCGTTGAACAATACACCCGGCAAGGTTTTCATTCATATGCGCACTTGCTCGGTTTCCGCAAAGATTCCGAAAAAGTGATATCTGCAATCTCCAAAACCAGCCGGATTCCTCTTCTGACCAAACTTTATGCTGCTGATTTTCTAAATGAAACCGGTCAGAAAATGTTAACGCAAGATATCCTTGCATCCAACTTATACACCTCTGTGATTACAGATAAATACAAAACTGCTTATGAAAACGAATACTACCAGCCTCTTCTAAAAATCTAATCCCCATAACAGGAAAAGACCGTCTGCCGAACATCCTCGGCGGGCGGTCTTTGTATCTGTTGTTCTTTTTTCAATTTGATTACAACTCTACTTTTTTTGTACAGGTAATTGCAAGCGCACCCTTTCCAATATGACACGCAACACTCAAAGACAGAGGTGCATACTTTATCTCATAACCGGAAAATACATTTTCAACTTCTGTTTTCCATTCCTGTGCTTCTTCCGGATTACCGCCATACACAACTCCGATGACCAGATTTTTTTCTTTACATTCAAATCTGTTCTGTATATCTTTTTCAATAGCCCTTAACATCGTACGTTTTGCTGCTTTCCAACCACGTACTTTGCTGTAGGCGTCCAGTTTTTCACCTTGTATGGTAAGAACCGGTTTCAGGTTCAAAACCGTTCCAAGCGCTGCAGCTGCCGGTGTAATCCGCCCGCCTTTTTTCAGATATTTTAACGTATCCACTGTAATATAAATCGTAGATTCCTTCTTTTCACGCTCCAGGATTTCTTTTATTTCAACAGCTGTTTTTCCCGCATCCCGCAGTTTCATTGCGTCCAGCACCGACTCCCACTGTGTGACCGAGATTCTCTGGTTATCTACCACCTGCACCCTTCCGTCATATTCTCCTGACAGAGCAATGGCCGTCTCACAAGTACTGCTCAATCCGCTGGACATTGGTATATGTACGATTTCATCATACTCTTCCAAAATCTTGTCCCAAAGATCCATCACATCTCCAGGTGACGGTTGGGATGTAGAAATTTCTGCATCCTCTTCTAACTTCTGATAAAAAGCATCCTGTATCAATGAGATATCTTCAAAGAAAAGTTCTCCGTTGATATAAAACGGCATCGGCAAAACAAAAATCCCCAGCTCTTTTGCCTGTTCCTGAGTAATTCCACTGTTACTATCTGTTAAAATTGCTATTTTTTTCATATTCTACTCTCAATCTTTTTGTTCATCTGTATCTTAATTTTTAAAGCTATGAATCGGCGCCGGAATTCTTCCTTTTCGGCTGACAAATGCTTCACAGCTAAATGAATTCACCGGCATAATCGGTGCATATCCCAACAATCCACCAAATTCAGCCACATCTCCCACATCTTTTCCGATTACAGGAATCAAACGCACTGCTGTTGTCTTCTGATTCACCATACCGATTGCCATTTCATCAGCAATGATTCCGGAGATGGTAGCCGCACTGGTTTTTCCCGGAATCGCAATCATATCCAGTCCTACCGAGCAGACGCAGGTCATTGCCTCCAGCTTTTCCAATGTCAGTGACCCCGCATTCACTGCATCGATCATTCCCTGATCCTCACTTACCGGAATAAATGCACCGCTCAATCCACCTACATAAGAAGATGCCATCACGCCGCCTTTCTTCACCTGATCATTCAGCATTGCCAATGCCGCTGTAGTTCCCGGAGCCCCCACGCGCTCCAGACCGATTTCTTCCAAAATCTCTGCCACACTGTCTCCGATTGCCGGAGTCGGCGCAAGTGATAAGTCTACGATTCCAAAAGGAACTCCCAGACGCTTGGATGCTTCTCCTGCTACAAGCTGTCCCACTCGTGTCACCTTAAACGCTGTCTTCTTGATCATCTCGCAAAGCTCTTCAAAACCTTTTCCACGCACCTTTTCCAGCGCTTTTTTCACAACACCCGGTCCACTGACACCGACATTGATTACAGAATCACCTTCTGTTACTCCCAGGAAAGCACCCGCCATGAACGGATTATCATCCGGTGCGTTACAGAATACAACCAGTTTTGCACAGCCAAGAGAATCCTGATCCGCAGTTGCCTCTGCTGCCGCCTTCACCATTTCTCCGCAAAGTCTGACCGCATCCATATTGATACCGGTTTTTGTGGATCCCACATTCACCGAACTGCAGATTCTCTCTGTCTCAGCCAACGCCTGTGGAATGGAGCGAATCAGATTTTCATCAGAAGGCGTCATTGCTTTGGAAACCAACGCAGAATATCCCCCGATAAAATTCACGCCAACTTCTTTTGCTGCCTTATCCAGCGTACGGGCAATACTCACATAATCTTCCGGGCTCTTGCAGGCTGCCGCGCCCACCAGCGCAATCGGAGTAATTGAGATTCTCTTATTTACAATCGGAATCCCAAACTCTTTTTCGATTTCTTCTCCGGTGCTGACCAGATTTTTCGCAACAGTTGTAATCTTTTCATAAATCTTTCGATTCAACTCCTGAAGATCAGAATCTATGCAGTCCAGAAGGCTGATTCCCAGTGTGATCGTACGCACATCCAGATTCTCATGCTCGATCATTTTATTTGTTTCTGTAACTTCATACATGTTTATCATCATTCATACCCCCTACAGACGGTGCATTTTTTCAAAGATTTCTTCTCTCTGACAGTGAATCGTAACGCCGATTTCTTCTCCCAGTGCATCCAGGTCATCACAGATTGCCGTAAAATCTTTTTTTATTTCAGAGACATCCACAATCATCATCATATTAAAATACCCCTGAATGATCGTCTGAGAAATATCCAGAATATTAATTTTATTATCAGCAAGATACGTGCACACCTTTGCAATAATACCTACAGTATCTTTTCCCAATACAGTTACGATACATTTTTTCATGATGAATTCCCTCCTTGTTCTTCATCTGCTGTGTTTTCATTGTTTTTAAAAAAATAATATATCAGAAACACTGTCGCGATTTGCAACCCGCATATTCAGTTCTTCTCCTTTATACGGATTATCTCCCAGTGTAACTTCCAGTTTCACAGTTTCATACGCAAGTCTTGCGTAATTATTTTCCTTGCTCAAATGTCCTAATACAATATGTTTCAAATTATCATGTAGTATATCACAAAGCAGCATTCCGGACAATTCATTTGATAAATGCCCTTTTTTACCCAAAATTCTTCTTTTCAGCGGATAAGGATAACCACCTACTTCCAGCATATGCACATCATGATTGGCCTCCAGCAAAATAGCATCCAGTCCGGTCAGTTTATTTACTATGTAATCATCGTACATCCCCAGGTCCGTCGCAACAGCTGCCGCCTTTCCTCCACATTCCATGCGATAGCCCGAGGGCTGTCTGGCATCATGTGAAATCCGAAAAGGATCCACCGTAATGTCGCCAATGTTAAATTTTTCATCAATGACAATCGGATGATACAAGCCTTCCGGCATCTTCCCCAGTGAAGAGCTTGCCTGTATTCCTTCTAAGGTTCCTTTTGTAGCATAGATGGGCACACCGTACTTTCGGCTGAACACCCCCAGCCCCTGAATGTGATCCGAATGTTCATGGGTCACAAGAATCCCATTCAACTCTTCTCCTTTTACATCCAGTTCTTTCAAACCTTCTTCTATTCGTTTCTTGCTGATTCCTGTGTCGACCAATAGATGGGTATTATCACTTCCCACATAAATACAGTTGCCGCTGCTTCCACTGGCAATACTGCACATTCTCATATCAATAACTCTCCTATCTGTTTCTTTGTATCTTCAAAAGATCCACTGTTATCCAGCACCACATCACAGAACTGACGAAACACTGTTTCCTCGGGTTGGGATCGCATCATATCTGTAATCTCTTCCTCAGTATAACCACGCGAACATTTCAAACGTTCTCTGCGCACAGATTCTTCTGTGTAAACATACCACATCTCATCACAGATTGTTTCATATCCTGCTGTCGGCAGCAATGCCGCTTCAATCACAAACAACGGAATCGACTCTTCTTCCCGTTCTGCGATTTCCTGCTGTACAGCCCTTTTCACTTCCGGATGTACAATTGCATTCAGTTTCTGCAGTTGTTCCTCATTTTGAAAAACAAGCTTTCCCAACGCTTTTCGATCCAATTCCCCGGATGGTTCCAAAATCTGTTCACCAAATACCTCTATGATGTTCTGATAACAACGAGTTCCTTTTTTTTGCAGTTTTTTTGCCACATCATCCAACTGACAGATCACTGCTCCATACTTTGTATTTAAATATGTTAAAACTGCGCTTTTTCCGGAGCCGACGCCCCCGGTAATTCCAATCACTTTCATCTTTATTTTGCCTCATACCAGCTCTGTCCGGAATGAACCTCTGCAATCAAAGGTACTTTCAACTCTGTAGCCTGCTCCATCTGTGTTTTTAATATCTCTGTCACTTCCGCAACTTCTTCCAGATGCGTCTCAATCAGCAGTTCATCATGAACCTGCAGGAGCAGCCGGGATTTCAGTCCTCGTGCATGCAATTGCCGATTGACACCGATCATTGCAATTTTAATGATATCAGCAGCTGTTCCCTGAATCGGTGCATTCATTGCAACCCGTTCTCCAAAACTCCTCTGCATAAAATTGCTGGACTTTAACTCCGGAACCGGTCTGCGGCGGCCAAACAATGTAACTACATACCCGTTTTCCTTCGCATGTTCCACCTGTTCGTCCAAAAACTGTTTGATTCCCGGATAAGTTTCAAAATAACGATCGATATACTGAGCAGCCTCTTTTCTGGTTATACTCAGATCCTGACTCAACCCAAAAGAACTGATACCATATACAATTCCGAAATTAACAGCCTTTGCATTCCGTCTCTGCAGCTCTGTCACTTCATCAAATGGAATATGAAATACCTGTGATGCTGTCATTCGATGTATGTCCTGTGCCTCACGATACGCTCGGATCAATTGTTCATCACCTGAGCAATGTGCCAAAATCCGCAGCTCAATCTGAGAGTAGTCTGCATCCAGAAATACATATCCTTCCTTTGGAACAAACACTTTTCGAATCAGTCGTCCCAATTCCATCCGCACCGGAATGTTCTGTAAATTCGGCTCAGTACTGCTGATTCGCCCGGTTGCCGTAATTGTCTGGTTAAACTTGCCATGTATCCTGCCATCTGTACGGATATAATTCGCCAATCCATCTGCATAAGTGGATTTTAATTTACTCAACTGACGATACTCCAAAATCTTATCCACAACCGGAGCCTCCGGCGCCAGTTTCTCCAATACATCTGCTGCCGTTGAATATCCCGTCTTCGTCTTCTTTCCACCCGGAAGTCCCATTTTTTCAAACAGAATGACCCCCAGTTGTTTCGGCGAATTGATATTAAATTCTTCTCCCGCCAAAGCATAGATTTCTTGTTCTAAGGCTGCAATCTGACTGCCAAGTCGGTCTCCGTAATCCTTCAGTTCTTCTGCCCCCACCTGGATTCCTGCCTGTTCCATATCATACAGTGTGAAAACAAGCGGCATCTCTATCTCAGTAAACAATCCGTACATTTCTGTTTCTTTTAACTTTTCCGTTAAAGGATCTGCTGCGGCAAACGCAGTGTATGCTTCGTAACAGGAAGTCAGAACTTTATCTGCATTCTCATCAATCAGCAAATGCAGCTGTTCCCGCGCAACATCTTCATACGTATAATCATTTTTCAAAGGATTGAGCAGATACGCCGCCACCGTTGCATCAAAACATCGTTCCGGATTTTGAATGGTAATCACCGGAAGATACTTTTTCAGATCAAACATCACAAACCTTTTGACCGATGCCGCCACTTCCTGTAAATGCCCAAACAGTTCCTCCATCGTCACATCCATATCGCATGGGATAGAATAAATGTCTGCTGCTCCAAAAGCAACTGCAATTCGTCCATATCCGGATGCATGTGCAAACAACGGCAATACATTTCCATCGTCTTCTGAAATCGAAACTCCAACCGTTTCCGCCTCTTTTGCCCTGGCAAATACTTGCTCTATCTCCGCTTTGCCTGTCACCTCACGGAACGCTTTCTCAATCTGATTGGAAGTTGCCTCCACATCAAATCTACCCAACAGATTTTTAAACTGAAGTCTTTGAAAATAATCATGCGCTTCTTTTGTATATGGATTCCCATAGCGGGCTTCTTCCAGTTCAAAAACAAGATCTGCATGTACGTCAATTGTTGCCAATGCCTTACTCATGCAGGCCTGTTCCCAAAATTCCTGAAGATTTTTACTTGCCCTCGGCGGTTTCAATTCAGATACATGAGCATAAGCATTTTCAATGGTTCCATATAGTGCAATGATCTTAGTAGCCGTTTTTTCTCCGATTCCCGGCACTCCCGGAATATTATCCGAAGCATCTCCCATCAAAGCCTTTACATCGATAAACTCTTGAGGAGTTACCCCCATCACGCTTTCCACATCAGACGCATAATAATCCTCTACTTCGGTACGCCCCTGTTTGGTTTTCGGAATCCGGATCTTCACCTTCTCTGTCGCAAGCTGAAGCGTATCCCGGTCTCCGGAAATAATAGAAACTTCCAGTCCTTTCTCTTCACACATCCGGGAAATTGTTCCCAGCAGATCATCCGCCTCCAGACCGGCTTTTTCAATAGTTGCAATTCCCATTGCCTTAAGAACTTCCTTCATCACCGGAACCTGCTGCCGGAGTTCTTCTGCCATAGGTTTTCGGGTTCCTTTATAATCCGCAAACATCTGATGCCGAAACGTAGGCGCATGTACATCAAATGTAACAGTCAAATATTCCGGCTTTTCCTCATCTAAAATCTTAAACATAATATTCAAAAAACCATAGATCGCATTGGTGTGCAGTCCCTCTGCGTTTGTCAGATCCGGCACTCCGTAAAATGCTCGATTTAAAATACTATGTCCGTCTATCAAAACAATTTTATCACTCATCGCACGATTCCTCTTTTATGTTTCTCGATTTTACACTTCTTTTTACGCTTTTAATCCTAGTTTAGTATACACTAAAAAGATTCTTTTTAAAAGTATCTTTTTGTGCTATAGTGAAGTGAAAGGAGGATGAAATTATGGATGGAATAATATTTGATGTAGACGGAACACTCTGGGATTCTACAGAAACTGTTGCCGAAGCTTGGAATCAGGCGATTCGCGATGCTTCTGATTTAGATCTGCACATCAATGGTGATATATTGAAAGGATTGTTCGGCAAAACAATGGAAGAGATCTACAACGCACTCTTCCCTCAACTCGCAGAAGAAGAGAAAAACCGTATCGGCGATCTCTGTTTTAAATATGAAAATACACTTTTAGAAACCAAACCAGGCACTTTATACGAAGGTGTATTACAAACACTTCAGGAGCTTTCGCATAAAACAAAGCTCTACATTGTCAGCAACTGTCAATGCGGTTATATTGAAGTTCTGCTCCGTTCCTGCCATTTAGAGCCTTATTTTCAGGATACTTTATGTTACGGCCAGACCCATACTTCCAAAGGACAGACAATCCGCACTCTGATGGAACGCAACCGCCTGCAGAAGGTCGTATATGTGGGCGATACTCAGGGAGATGCCGATGCCTGCAAAGCAGCAGGAATCCCCTTCATCTTTGCTACCTATGGATTTGGTGAGGTTCCAGATGCTGCCCACAGAATTAACTCCCTCCCGGAACTTTTGACATTGGAACCCCTTGCAGATGAAATATTCTTTTCCTGAAATATAACTTTTACGATGCAAAAAACATCTGTTTGATATGCTCCACAGGCATTTCCTGTCCTGTCCAGATTCGAAAAGCCTCTGCCCCTTGATACAACAGCATATACATTCCATTAAAAGTACGGCACCCCGCTTCTTTTGCCATCTTCAACAATTTTGTTTCTTTTGGATTATAAATCACATCCGAAACAATCAAATCCGGGTGCAGCATGGATGAATCTTTTAATATGCAGTCTTCAAGATTCGGGGCCATTCCAACAGATGTTGCATTTGTAAGAATTGCACTATCACCGATTTCTCTTCGCAAAACAGATACATCTTCATAATCATACAAGCGGATCTTACAAGAGGTCCGCTCATTTAATTTTCTGATAATCTGCTCCGCCCGTTCAAAAAAAGGAGTTCTCCGATTAAAAACACTGATCTCAGCCACACCATCCAAAGCCGCCTGCACGAAAATAGAAGTTCCGGCTCCGCCTGCCCCGAACAATGTCATCTTCTTTCCAATAATATCATATCCGGCATTTTTTACTGCCAGCATATATCCGCTGCCGTCCGTGCTATGGCCGACCAGTTCTCCATTTCGATTTTCTACCGTATTCACCGCTCCGATAATCTCTGCCGCCGGTGATAACCGATCACACAAATGACACATACGGTTCTTATTTGGCATAGTCAGATTAAACCCTTTGACCTTCAGCGCTTTCAATCCTTCCACTGCTGTTTCCAATTCCTGCTCTCCCACATCGAATGCCAGATACGCATAATCCAGTCCCAGAACCCGAAAAGATTCATTGTGCATCATTGGTGAAATGCTGTGTTCCACAGGACTTCCAAGCAGTCCTGTCAGTTTCGTATGTCCTGTAATCATATCTTTCAACTCTCTTTTCTCCTTTAATGCGTTAAATTGTATGTATCGAAAAAAAGAACTGAATTACAACTACTGTAATAATCAGTTCTTTTCAATGCGGATGATGGGACTTGAACCCATACGTAGTCACCTACGCAAGATTTTGAGTCT
>CAJKWK010000045.1 GCA_905203555.1 uncultured Lachnospiraceae bacterium | reverse complement strand
ATCAAGGTTTTTAAATAATTTAAACAATAAAAAAGAGGTAGTTTTTGACACTACCAAACTAAAAGGAAGGGTAGAAAAATGAAAGAATATACGTGGGTTGATATGATGGAAATGATGCAGGATATTCGCCTGTTTTCTTCGCTGCATATCAGACATTCAAAAAAAGAAGGAATCACAACTGCCCAGGAAATGGACTTACTTTCTAGAATTGTATTTGCGGAGACACCGTTAACGCCACATGAAATAGCAGCGCAGATGGGAATTAGTAAATCTGCAATCAGTCGATTGATTGAGCATTTAGAGAAAAAGGATTTTTTGATTAAACAACAGAGTGAAAAGGATAAACGCAGCTACGTCCTTTTGATTACAGAAAAAGGAAATCAGGAGTTGGACAGTACGTATCGATATTATCTGGAACCGATTTATCATTTGAAGAGTGTGATGAAAGAAGAGGAATTTGCGCTATTAATGAATCAGATAAAAAAGGCGAATCAATTGTCGCAGATAGAAAAGAAAGTCTGATAGGAGATGACGTTTGAAATAAATAGAATAACAGGAGGAGAAAGATGACATTTTATCAGGAATTACAATTGGATCAGATAGGTTCAAAGGCGTACATCAAAAGTTTGAAAGAACCAAAGGAGAAGAGAAAGCATTGTCTTATATATTTGTTTAAAATTTTGTTGACCGTTGCATTCTGTGTTGTATTTGTCACTCTTTTTACAAAATTGTTTGGAGACAATAACAGTATTGTAGGTGTCGTTGTACTGCTGTCAGTTATGGTGTTTCGGTATGCGGATATGGGAATCCGAAATCAGCATGGTGTAGTCAGTATTTTATTGATTTTTGCGATTCTTGCATTTGGTTCCAGAGTAACCAATATGGTAAATCCGGGGATTGCATTTTTTATCAATATTGTGTGCATTTTTTTATTGATGCTGCTGGGATGTCACAATGTAATCATGTCAAATCATTCGACTTTTGTGCTGGCATATTTGCTTTTGCAGGGCTATGATGTGAGTGGACATGATTATAGAATGCGTCTGATCGCGCTTACAGTTGGCGCAGTGGCAACCGCTGCAGTGCTGTATCGCAATCATAGAAAAATGACGTACAAAAGAAGTTTCCGGCATTTATTTGAAGAATTTGATCTGACTTCTGCCCGGACCAGATGGCAGATCCGTTTGACGCTTGGGGTGTCCAGTGTAATGGCAATTGCCTCTTTTTTGGAAATCCCTCGTGTCATGTGGATTGGAATTGCGGCTATGTCAGTGCTGCTGCCGTTTCACAGCGATATGGTACAGCGTGTGAAATTCCGCGCGCCCGGAAATATTCTCGGGGCGGGACTGTTCCTGATCTTATATACGGTATTGCCGGAAAGCTGTTACGGCTATATCGGAATGATCGGCGGAATCGGCGTTGGTTTGTCTGCAACTTATGGCTGGCAGGCAGTATTCAATTCCTTTGGCGCACTGGCAATCGCAGCTCCAATCTTCGGACTCGGAAATGCGATATTTTTACGAATTTTTAATAATGCATTTGGCTCAGTATATGGGTATGTGTTTGATACCGTATCCGCTCGCATATATGCATGGGTTCAGCGCAGAAAAGCAGCTACATTATCTAATACTTTTTGATTCAGACGCTCAACGGCTTGCTTTGTCATGCCGGATGAGCGTTTTTGACAAAATACATTTTCTCGTTCCAACAAGGATTCTTCGCCCAGGCCCATCAAGGTGTCGCAGAAATACCATGTATTCTTTTGCTCCAGCCAGTTCTCCAGAGCGCTCTGCTCGAAACATGGACTCAAGGCAGTGTTAAATAAGATTTTATTTTCTCCCATCAAGGCAAATTCTTCGTCATACAACAATGTTACGTTCTTGCTCAGACAACTGCAGATGATATCACATTCTTGTAACAGCGGATGTAGTTCTTGATAATGGTACCCCATAGCTGTTTCAATTTCCGGTTTTCTGGTTCTGCTGTAATAGCGGACATCTGCTCCCATCATCTTTAATGCGCGGGCAACTGCCTGTGCGCTGGCACCCAGTCCAAGCAGTCCGACTTTTGCGCCGGATATTTCAGAAATTTCCCCAAGAAGTGGAGCGGATCCGTCTTCCCCATGAAGGCGGCGGATGACGTTCATCAACACATATTCAGCAACTCCTTCGTCTCCGTAATCACGAATCCCGGTGACGGTAATGCCATGTTCTCTGGCGTAGGCGATATCTACATTCGAGCTGGCCTCAGAGTAAAGGCTGCAGCACATGCCGATATACTTGAGGTTCGGACATTTGGACAGGATGTCACTTCCGATGATGTGGGTATAACTTACGAAAATAGCGTCTGCATCTCCGATACGGGAGACGATTTCTTCAGCGCTTTCCGGCTGTGTGTCATAAAAAATTACTTCTTCACAGTACTGATGTAATTGTTGTTTTCCTTCTTCTAAAAAAGAAACAGGCTGGATAGCCACAAGTTTTTTAAATTGTTTCATGATAGATGTTCCTCCTAATTGAACTCTATATAACTATACCAGAGGATGGAGGGACCATCAATTGGCAGAATAGGAAAAGAATATTTGTATAGAATGTCTGACGATACAGTTGCCTTATGTACGTTTAAATGGATTTTCATATCGCCATTGTCTGGGTGAAATTCCATAAATTTTTTTGAAGGCTCTGGAAAAGTGCAGTTGGTTGGAATAACCGACTGCAGAGCTGATCTCAGCAATGGATAAAGAAGTCAGTTTTAATAATTCTGTTGCTTTAGTCATTCGATAGGAGATTAGAAACTCTTGAGGGGATTTTCCCAAAACTTCATGGAAGATTTTACCGAAATAACTGCGGTTAAGACCACAGCAAGCGGCGATATCTTCGATAGTAATGTCATTTTGAAAATTTTGTTCAATAAAAGAAAGTGATTCTTTGATATAAAAATCACGTAAATTATTACTGCTTTTTAGTTGAGTAATTGCGGAAGATTTTATAAAACTATCAATAAAAAGATATAAATGACCAATCAGATGAAATGGGGAGTCATCTTTATGATTTACGATATATAGCATTTCATTTTTCATTGTCTGAGCGATATCCTTGTACTTAGCTTTATAAACCGGGGTATTGACGCATAAACCAGACAATTCTACAGTTTCTTTGGCTCGAAGGCCATCAAATTCAATCCAAACATATTCCCAGGGTTGTTGAACATCTGCAATGTATGTGCAGATTTGATTTGGAAAAATCATGAATCCTTGCCCGCTTTTGATAGAATAGGTAATCGATTCTTTTTTTGAATTTTCGGCAATTAGAGTACCGGTTCCAGAAAGTACATAGTGAAAAAGGAAATGATTGCGCACTGCAGGACCAAATGAATGGGAAGGCTCACAATGCTCCCAACCAAATTGGTATAATCCTAAATCTATGAAATTTTTACTGGGAAAAACTGAAAAAACAACATCACTCATATATAATACCTGCTTTTATCTCTTTATTCTTATACATAAATATATCAAAATGCTAGGTGATTTACAATATCTATGCTAAAAATAGCATAAAGATATAAAAGCTGAATCGTACAGCTATTTTAAGACGCATAATGGTATGATATTATATGCGTAGAAATTATTAGGAGGGAAAAACATGAAAAGAAAATGGGCGAAAAGAATTATAATTGCAAGCTGCTGTATTGCTGTATCTTTTATTTTTCAAGGGTGTGAAAAATCAAAAAACAGTGATGTAACGGAAATAGAAATTGTTCAGTATAAACCGGAAGCAGCATCCTATTTTGAAGAATTGGAAAATGAATTTAATGCTTTGCATGATGATATACATTTGACGATTAATTCTCCGAATGATGCAAATACGATTTTACGAACACGATTTATTCGAGAAGATTATCCGGATATTATCGGTGTCGGGGGAGATATTAATTATTCGTATTATATGGATGCGGAGATTTTTGCGGATCTTTCGGATTATGAGGGGCTGAAAGAAATTAAACAAGCCTATCTTGATATTGATGAAGCGTTAGAATTGGTGCCAATGGAAGGCGTTTATGCGGTTCCCTATGCAGCAAATGCAGCAGGAATTTTATATAATAAAGACCTATTTCAAAAATATGGTTGGGAGATACCAAGAAATTGGGAGGAACTGATGGCACTTTGCGAGGAAATAGAACGAGAAGGCGTATTACCATTCTATTTTGGATTTAAAGATACATGGACATGCCTTGCTCCATGGAATTCCATGGCCGTAGATTTAGCGCCGGCCGATGTTGCACAACAGGTGAATCGCAGCAAGACCACATTTTCGAAAGAGTATCGGGAACTGGCAGAAAAGTATTTGAAACTTATAGAATATGGACCAAAAGATCCATTTGCATACGGATATAATGATGCATGTACCGCTTTTGCAAAAGGGGAGTCGGCAATGTATCCAATTGGCAGTTATGCAGTGCCGCAAATTTTATCTGTGAATCCGCAATTAAATATCGATTCATTTGTAATGCCTGCAAACGATCAGACAGAGAAAAATGCATTAAATTCTGGAATTGATTTACAGTTCTGTATAGCGGAGACATGTGAGAATAAAGAAGCAGCATATGAAGTGCTTGATTTTCTGTATTCAGATGAAAATATGCAGGTATATGCCGATTTACAAAATGCCATACCATGTAAAGAAGGAGATTTTGAATTGTCGCCAATGCTGAACGGTATGACAGAGTACATTGAAGTAGGAAAAATGTATGATTTTCAGGATCATTATTATCCGTCAGAAATGGCAGTAGATGCACAAATTCAGACGTTTTTGATTCGAAAAGATGTGGATGCGTTTTTAAAAAAATTTGATACGGATTGGCAGCGGTATAACAGAGATATTATTCGTATGGTAGAAGAATATGAAGATAGTCGGGACAAATCAGCAAAATAAAGGAGACAAAAGTGATGAAGAATGAGAGAAAGAAAACTTTTCTGATGATTACGATACCGATTTTGGCATTATTTATTTGTTTTAATACAATTCCATTGATAAGAGGAATTATATATAGTTTCACAAATTCAAGAGGATTTGGCAGTTATGATTATATAGGTTTCCGAAATTACATGGACCTGTTTACAGATGCTAGAGTGTTGAAATCATATTGGTTTACCTTTAAGTTAGCAATTGTTACAACGATTGTAGTAAATGTGATCAGTTTATTGCTGGCGTTAGCCTTAAATAGTAAAATTCGTGCAAAAAGTTTTTTTAGAGGCGCGTATTTCCTGCCGAATATTTTAGGCTCATTGGTAGTGGGGTATATTTTTAATTATTTCTTTACATATATTGTTCCTGCAGTTGCAAATTTGATTGGAGCTGAAACACTAAAATCTAGTATTTTATCTAATCCGAATACAGCGTGGATAGGAATTATGATTGTCTGTGCATGGCAGGCGATTGCAATGAATACGATTATCTATATTTCTGGTTTGCAGACGGTTCCTGTTGATGTCTATGAGGCTGGAGAATTAGATGGAGCAACTGGAATTATGAAATTCAGGAAACTTACATTCCCGTTGATTGTTCCATTTTTTACTATTAATATGGTGCTTTGTATCAAAAATTTCCTTATGGTATTTGATCAAATCATGGCGTTAACAAAAGGTGGCCCGGCACAAAGTACAGAATCTATTTCTTATTTAATTTATAATAATGGAATGTCTGGTGGACAATTTGGTTTTCAAAGTGCAAATGCAGTTGTATTCTTCATTGTGATTGTTATAATTTCAGTTACGCAGATGAAGATATCCAGTAAAAAGGAGGAGCAATTATGATAAGTAAAAAGAAAAATTTATCGGCAATGATTTTGCTTATATTGGGGTTGTCTGTAATTGTCCTTCCGCTGTATATGACGATTATTATTGCTTTTAAACAACCAACAGAGATGACAAACAGTATTGCGGGAATCCTGTCCCTGCCTCAGACGTGGAGCCTGAATAATTTTAAAGAGGCAATGAGGATTACGGATTTTTGGCATTCTTTAGGAAATAGTTTGTTGATTACAATCGTGACCGTTGGTTTATCATTGGTGGTTCATTCTCTAATGGGGTATGCGCTTGCCAGAAACAGAAAAGAAAGTAAGTTTTATAATTTTGTATACTTATTTATTGTGAGCGGAATGTTTGTGCCATTTGCAATCTTGATGATGCCATTGGCAAAACAGACAGCGGAAATGGGATTAGCAAATTGGTTTGGTGTTGTTATATTATATGTTGTTTTTTATATGCCGATGAATATTCTTCTGTATTCAGGGTACCTGGTGAATATTCCGTTAGCCTTGGAAGAAGCAGCAAAAGTAGACGGAGCATCCACCTGGAAGACGTATTGGTCAGTTATTTTTCCGGTTATGAAACCAATGCATGCAACAGTTGCGGTTCTTACAGCATTATCTGTGTGGAATGATGTTATGACACCGTTGGTAATTATGGCGGGAAAAGATTGGAATACATTGCCACTTGCTCAGTTGAACTTTCAATCACAATTTGGAACAAATTATAATTTGGCATTTGCGTCTTATTTATTATCATTGATTCCAATATTGATTTTCTATTTAATCTGTCAGAAACAGATTTTAGACGGCGTAGTAAATGGTGCAGTAAAATAGAGGAAGAGGAGAAATAATATATGGCAATTCGTTATTGGGAAGAAAATCAGATTTTTTCAATAGATACTAAAAACACAACCTATCAGATGAAGGTAGATTCCTATGGATTTTTGCTACATTTGTATTATGGGGCAAAAGTAAGCGGAGCGATGGATTATCTTTTGACATATGCAGATCGAGGCTTTTCCGGGAATCCGGATGAAGCGGGGACGGACAGAATGTATTCTCTGGATGTTCTTCCACAAGAGTATCCGACTTGGGGAACCGGAGACTACAGAAATGCTGCTTTGATCATTCAAAATGCAGATGATTCGGAAAGCTGTAAACTTCAATATGCAGGACATAAGATTGAAAAAGGAAAATATAGATTACATGGCTTACCGGCAGTATATGCAGAAGAAAAAGAAGCTGAAACTTTGAAAATATACATGGAAGATCGCGTCAGCAATATAAAAGTAACATTATTATATGGGGTGATTGAACAGCTTGATATCATAACAAGAAGTGTGATCATTGAAAATTATGGAACTGAAAATATCATAATAGAAAAAGCAGGATCTGCATGTTTAGAATTGTTACCGGGGCAATATGATCTGATTAGTTTTTGCGGACGTCATACTATGGAGAGAAATGTGCAAAGAACAACAATTGCTCATGGAAGTAGTGTATTTGAGAGCAGACGGGGGACGTCCAGTCATCAATATAATCCGGCTTTTATTTTAGCTGATACTGATACTACAGAAGACAGCGGAAATTGTTATGGAATCGCATTTGTATATAGCGGTGGATTTCGGTTTGAGACAGAAAAAGATCCATACGATCAAGTAAGAGCAGTTATGAGTATTCAATCAGAACAATTTGCTTATCCATTAAAGTCCGGAGAACAATTTATTGTACCAGAAACGATTTTCTCTTTTTCAAAAAATGGATTTAGTGAACTGAGTCATAACTATCATAACTGCATAAATCATCATGTGATTCGTAGAAAATTTCAGAAAAAAATACGTCCGATTTTGATTAATAGCTGGGAGGCGGCATATTTTGATTTTACAGGAGAAACCATGCTGGAACTGGCAAGAGAGGCGGTGAATGTGGGAATCGACCTAGTTGTTATGGATGACGGATGGTTTGGAAAAAGAGATGATGATAATAGCGGATTGGGAGATTGGGAAGTCAATGAAACGAAACTGGGGTGTTCTCTTGGAACTTTAATACAAAAAGTAAATGAGTTGGGTGTTGACTTTGGAATTTGGATCGAACCGGAAATGATTTCGGAAGATAGTACGTTGTACAGGGAACATTCGGACTGGGTGCTGCAGATTCCGGGAAGAAGTCCGGTTAGATCGAGAAACCAGCTTGTATTAGATTTTTCAAGAAAAGACGTAAGAGATTATATATTTGATTCGATATGCAAGGTTTTGGATCAGGGAAATATTACATATGTAAAATGGGATATGAATAGAAGTATTGCGGATGTATATTCGCAGGTGAATTTAAGAGGAACAGTATTACATGATTATGTAGTAGGAGTCTATGATTTCTTAGAACAAATGATTCAAAGATATCCGGAACTTTTGATTGAAGGATGCAGCGGTGGCGGCGGAAGATTTGATATCGGAATGTTGTACTACACTCCGCAAATCTGGTGCAGTGATAATACAGATGCGATTGATCGAACGAAAATACAATATGGAACATCATTCTTTTATCCGACATCAGTAGTAGGTGCCCACGTGTCAGCAGTTCCGAATCATCAGACCGGACGTGTTACCAGCTTAAAGACACGAGGGGTTGTTGCGATGGCAGGAACCTTTGGATATGAATTAGATTTACAGACGTTAACTGCAGAAGAAAAAGAAGAAATAAAAGAACAAGTTGCTGGATTTAAAAGACAGAATGAACTGATTCAACAAGGAACATATTATAGGCTGACAAACCCAATGGAAGATACAATTGCAGCGTGGCTGTTTGTGGCCGAAAATAAAAAACGTGCATTGTTTAATGTTGTGATGTTGGATAAGAAGGCTAATGCGGGAGTTACTTATATCAAATTAAAAGGTTTGTTGAAGGGGGGGGCATATATCTCATTGGAAGATAACAGAGTATATGCAGCAGATGGATTGATGGAGGCGGGACTTCCGCTGCCAAGCACCCTTGGAGAATATGAAGCATATCAGGTGGAATTTGTATGGAAGTAAGAAGGAAAAAGAATTCACAGGTATTATGGGGAGAAATAAAAAAATTATTACCAGATGTATTGGAGAAAAATCAAGGTCGCGCAATCCTATCTTTGTATGGAGGGTCAGGTGCAGGAAAGACCTGGATATCAAAAGAGTTAGCGGAATATCTGGAAGCAGAAGGGTTTCATGTATTTATTTTAGCGGGAGATCATTATCCTCATCGCGTTCCCAGACAAAATGATACAGAACGCCGACGCGTTTATGAATGCGATGGGCGCAAAGGTCTGGAAAAATATTTGGGAACAGACAAAGAAATTGATTATGATGCAGTCAATCAAGTAATTACATCGTTTAGAGAAAAAAAATCACAGATTACTATTAGATATATAGACTCTGAGAAAGAAAAAATCTATGAAAAAAATGAGGATTTTTCAGAAATAGATATTCTTCTCTTAGAGTGGACTCATGGAAATAATGAAAGATTGAAAAAGATAGATATTCCAATTTATTTACGAAGTACTCCGGAGGAAACACTGCGGTATCGTATGGAACGGAACAGAGATGCGGATATAGATAGCCCATTTACAGCACTTGTTTTAAAAATAGAACAAGAACTTCTGGAACGACAAGCTCCAAGAGCAAAAATTATTATGAACCTTTCCGGAAAACTATCAATTCCTATAAAAGAAAATCAGGCATATCAAGATAAAAACGGACCGATGCTAAATGCTTATCCAGATAGTCTGGGAGGAAAACTTTCTGATATTGTTACTTTCCTGAATGAAAAAGAAGTCAAAGGAGCCTTTCAATCTTTCTATATTCTTCCGAGTCTTTATCATTCCGATTTAGATCGTGGATTTTCTGTGATTGATTATGATATTGATGAGGCGGTTGCGACGCAAAAAGATTTAGAGGAGTTAAAAGCACTGGATATAGATTTGAAATTGGATTTTATATTGAATCATGCATCGGCACAATCGCCACAGTTTCAAAATCTTGTGAAATATGGGGAACAATCAGAGTATAAAGATTTTTTTATCAATTGGAATGAATTTTGGAAGGGTTATGGAGATATGACGGAAGAAGGTTTTATTAAACCGGAAGACAAATATTTGCAAAAGATGTTTTTACGAAAACCAGAGTTACCGATCCTTATGGTTCAATTTCCAGATGGAAAAAAAGTGCCTTATTGGAATACGTTTTATCAGGAAGAACGATACCCGCAATACTATGGACAAATGGATCTGAATATTAAATCGCCCCTTGTGTGGAAGTTCTATAATGAGACGTTAGAAAAGCTGGCAGGATATGGTGCTGGTATTGTTCGATTGGATGCGTTTGCCTATGCACCGAAAGAACCGGGGGAAAAGAACTTTTTAAATGAACCGGGGACATGGGATTTATTAAGTCGGATAAAAGAATTGGCAGATTTATACGGTTTGACACTTTTACCTGAGATACATGCATCTTATTCGGAAGGAATCTATAAAAAATTAGCTGAAAAAGGTTATATGACTTATGATTTTTTCCTTCCAGGATTGATTATAGATGCACTCGAAAATCATAGGACTAAGTACCTGGAGATGTGGGCGAAAGAAGTATATCGTGAAAAAATTCAAACAGTAAATATGCTGGGATGTCATGACGGGATTCCGCTTTTGGATCTGAAAGGTTTGCTGCCGGAAGAAGATATTCAAAAGCTGATTGAAATACTGATAGCCAGAGGTGGGTATGTAAAAAATCTTCATGGACAAAAGAACATATATTATCAGGTGAATACAACGTATTTTAGTGCGTTAGGAGAAAATGAGAGTAAGTTTTTGCTTGCTCGCGCAATTCAATTGTTTATGCCTGGGAAACCACAAATATGGTATTTGGATCTGTTTGCAGGAAAGAATGATTATGATGCAGTAAAGAAAGCTGGAGCAGGAGGACATAAAGAAATCAATCGCACAAATTTGAAGAAACAGGAAATTCAGGAGTTATTACAAAAGGATGTTGTAAAAAATCAACTGATGTTACTCAAATTTCGAAATTCCTGCAAAGCATTTGGGATCGGGGCAGCCATGGAAATAAAAGCAGAGGAGAATTGGTTGAAAATCACATGGGAAAATGCTGGAGAAAAAGCAATATTGTCGGCAAATATGGAAGACTATCAGTTTGAAATAAAATATGAAAAGTAAAAAAAGAAGTGGCAAAGCAACAAGATAATTGTTGCAGACAGACATGTAATACAGATATAATAAAGAGCAAATAGGAAATGAATCGAAAGGAGTGATTCGATGTTAGAAACAGGAATTTTAGCGCCGGATTTTACATTGCCGGATCAGAATGGTGAAATGCATAGTTTAAAAGATTACAGAGGAAAGAAAGTGATTCTTTACTTTTATCCAAGAGATAATACTCCCGGATGTACCAAGCAGGCATGTGGATATAGTGAGCGTTATCCGCAGTTTGAAGAAAAGGGTGTGGTAGTTCTGGGAATCAGCAAGGACAGCGTAGCATCCCATAAGCGGTTTGAGGAAAAACAGGGATTAACTTTTACCCTGCTTTCTGATACGGAGTTAGAAGTCATCAAAGCGTATGATGTGTGGAAAGAAAAGAAAAATTACGGAAAAGTTTCCATGGGCGTGGTGAGAACCACATATTTGATTGATGAAGAAGGAATCATCATTCAGGCAAACGACAAAGTAAAAGCGGCGGAAGATCCGGAAAAAATGTTGACACAGATTTCTTAAAGTCTGTGTCAATATTTTTTCCTGAATTATTCATGGAACAATATCTGAACTGATAACTGTACCATGAAATTAAAAATGCTCCATGGAATCCTTGGGAGTTCGCAATTTTGATGTGTGTATTGTTGCAATCGGAGATAATTTCCAGAGTTCTTTGGAAACAACTTCACGTTTAAAAGAATTGGGAGCTAAATTTGTTGTATCCAGGGCCGCAAGGGATGTGCATGCAAAGTTTTTGCTGAGAAATGGCGCTGATGATGTAGTATATCCGGAAAAACAATTGGCAATCTGGACGGCAATCCGATACAGTGCAGATCATATTTTAGATTATATTGAGCTGGATGAGGAACATGCAATTTTTGAAATCATGATTCCTGAGGCATGGGTAGGAAAAACAGTTGGAGAACTGGATATTCGAAACAATCATCATATCAATATTATGGCGTTTAAACAGAATGGAGCACTGGATCTGAGCATCAGATCAGACACAAAGATTCCGGAAGGCAGTACGATGTTGGTGCTGGGATCTAGTCGGGATATCCAAAAGTGCTTTTATATCTAAAAATACTTAGTTAAGAAATGCGGTAGAGTGAGAATTTTCCGCATTTTTATATTTTCCATATTTTTGTTTAAAAAATGCCATTTTATAAGAGTGTTTTTTTCAGTTATACTAGTGATAACAGATGAGCGCTCAATAAAAAATGGAGGAAAAAGATAGTGAAGAACAGATATAAAAAAATACTTGCATCAGCACTTGCAGCAGCAATGACGATATCATTGGCAGCCTGCGGAAGTACATCTGGAAACGATACTGATGGGGACAAAAAAGAGAAAGTTGAATTGACAGGTATGGTTCAGCAATCCAGATGGTATTCAGGACTTCAGAATATGGTAGAAAAACTGAACGAAGAGGAAAATATTTCTATCGAATTCGAGGTTATCCCGGATGATCAGTATGACAATCTTATGAAAATGAGATTAAATTCTCATGAAGCTCCGGATCTTGTCGTATATCAGTTTGCAGATTTGTTTGCGGCTGTAAATCCGGAAGAGTTTTTTGTACCGTTGGATGACGAAGCATGGATGTCAAAAGTGATTGCTCCGGAACTTACAGAATATAACGGAAAACATTATGGCTATTGCTTTGAAGCATCAAATGGTTTCCAGGGATTGATTTACAATAAGACAGTATTTGAGGAACAGGGAATTTCAGAACTTCCGAAAACATTGGATGAATTTTATGCAATCTGCGACCAGTTGAAAGCAGATGGAATTACACCAATTGCAGTGCCATCAGATACATGGGTTCCGCAAATCTGGATGACTTCTGGTATGTCAAGAGCTCTTGGAACAGGAGAAGTATGTGAAGATTTTGCAGAAAAGATTCTTACAAACCAAGCAGAATTTAATGATTATCCGGAAATGGCAGCCGTTATAGACGAGTATCTGGATTTGTTTAAAAAAGGATATGTTAATGAAGATTATATGACGGTTAGTTATGATGAGATTTTGGGAAGATTGGCAAGCGGTGAAATTGCGATGATTTACGGAGCAACAGAGATTCTTACCTCAATTGAGGAATCCTATCCGGATGCAGATTTTTCTATTTTTAATCCGCCGGTTGGATATGACAACAATGATGTTCTTGCATATCTTCCAACAGCGATGGGAATTGCTGTAAATAAAGATACAGAGAAGCTTGATACGATTAAAGAAGTGTTTGAATTATGGAGTACTCCTGAATATGGCAACATTTACTTTGAGTCACGACCGGGATTTCCTAATATAGAAGGTGTTGATGGAAATGAAGAGGCTATGAACCCAGATATTCCGAAGATTTACAATGAATATATGGAAAGCGGAAGAGTAGTTGCGCAGATGAATCAATATATTGATACACTTCAGCCGTTGTTTGGAAATACGCTTTGGGTATATTTCCTGGAAGCACCGTCAAAAGGAAATATGGATGGTAAAGCTGTTCTTGACCGTTTCCAGCAGGATGTCAATAAGTTTATGACAGAAAAAGGAGCAGAGGGCTGGGAATAGCCGTTAGTATGCGAGGTTCGGACAGAATGCCCGGACCTCCTTTTTTCTGCAATAAAGATGTTGGAATAAATGGTTAGGACATGTATGTGAAATTTCGTTTTCGGAAAGGATTTGACAGATTATGAAAGGGAAAAAGTCGTTGTATCCATTATGGGCGCTTATTCCGGCGCTGGTTATTTATACTGTATTTTCGGTCATTCCGATTTTGATCAGTTTTGTATTTTCGTTTACCAACTGGAATATAGAACGATTGTATGAACCGGCGGTTATTGGATTGGCAAATTATGGGGAATTGTTGAAAGATCCGGTATTTATTCGGTCGATTGCAAATACTTTTATTTTTGCAGCACTGACAACAATCTTAAAAACTACTTTGGGATTTCTGCTCGCACTTGCTCTTGTAAAAAAGGTGGCCGCAAGGGGGATTTTGAGGACGATTTATTATGCACCATGCGTGATCAGTATTACAGTTGTGGGAGTTTTATTTAAATCTATTCTTGCAAATCGAGGACTTCTTAACAATGCTTTGATGCTTGTTGGTTTGGAAAGATTTGCAACAGATTGGCTGGGCAGTTATGGGACTGCGCTCGGAAGTGTAATACTTGTGGAAACATGGATGTGGGCAGGGTTTAATATGTTTATTTTTATATCGGGACTTCAGGCGATTCCTATGGATTATTATGAAAGTGCGACATTGGATGGAGCGTCAGCTTTTGAAAAATTTCGCCATATTACCTTGCCGTTGATCGTTCCGTCTCTTACTGTTGTAGTTACACTTAGTATTGCAGGCGGATTGAAGGTATTTGATATTATATATGTTATTACAAATGGCGGACCGGGCTTTGATACACAGGTGTTGTCTACGTATACATATCAATCGTTTAGTCTTGGGTTCTTAGGAGAATCAACTGCAGGATCCATTATACTTGCGGTAATTGTGGTGTTGATATCGTTTACTATGAACAGATATTTTACGAAGAAGGAGGTTGAAATGTAATGAAAAAAAGAACAAAAGGTGAAATTATATTATCAATCCTTCTGATTATGCTTGCGCTTATTTATGTTGTTCCGTTTCTTATGATGATTTTAGGTTCATTTAAATCACAGTCAGAAGCGGCAATGTTTAATTTGAAATTGCCAAAACAATGGCTTATTTCGAACTATACGCATGTATTAGAATCGGGGAAGATTCTTCTGGGATATGTGAATAGTGCGATTATTACAATTCCTGTAACAGTGTTATCGGTACTTTTTGGTGCAGTTGCCGGTATTGTGATATCAAGAAGAAATGACAGAGTGACAAGATCATTGTATTATTATTTTATTTTTGGGCTTACGCTTACTCTTCAGATTGCTTCTATTTTCTTCTTGTTAAAAGCATTGAATATATACGGAACTTTTTTCTCTGTAATATGTATTTTTATTTCGCTTAGGATTCCGTTTACTGTAATGACATTTTGTAGTTTTGTAAAAGGGGTGCCAAGAGATATTGACGAAGCAGCAATTATAGACGGATGTAATTTTTGGCAGATGACATTTCGGGTTCTGTTCCCGGTACTTAAACCAATTATGGTTACGAATATCGTTATTACAGCCATTGATGTATGGAATAATTTTATGATACCATTGTTTTATCTTGGATCTTCAAAAAAGGCGACTGTGGCAATGTCTATTTATAGTTTTTTCGGCAGATATAACCGCGATTGGCAGTATGTGTTCGGAGCTTTGACATTGGCTGTTTTGCCGATGTTGATCCTGTTTATTATTTTGCAGAAACAGATTGTGGCAGGTATGACTTCGGGAGCTGTGAAAGGGTGAGTGACTTTGACTCTTCAGTATGATATGATGAGGCAGAGCAGAACTTGCAGTATTTTAAAACGTATAGTTTAGGATAATACAAATAGTAGGAGAAAAAAAGATGAAAGCAAAATTTATTGTAATTGGATTTGGATGGAGGGCGGATTTTTTCTATCGTATAGCTAAAATGGTGCCGGAACGATTTGAAATCTGTGCGGGAGTATTGAGAACAAAACAGCGTGCGGAAGAAGTGGCAGAAAGAGAAGGGGTATATGCTACAGAGAATCTGGATGAAGCATTGAAAACAAACCCGGATTTTGCAGTGTTATGTGTGCCGCGTACGATTGTAAAAGAATATCTTGTCAAATTGATGGAAGCAGAGGTTCCGGTCCTTTGCGAAACGCCGCCGGCACAGAATGTAAAAGAACTTTGTGACTTGTGGGAGATGACTCAAAAACTAAATGGAAAAGTACAGATCGTCGAACAATATTTCCTTCAACCGTATTATGCGGCAAGCCTGGAGATTATCCGACAGGGATTTCTCGGTGAAATTACAGGCGCAATGCTTTCTGCTCTTCATGGATATCATGCAGTAAGTATGTTTCGGAAATATTTAGGCATTCAATTTGAAAACTGCAGGATTCGCGGACAGAAATTTATATCCGATATCATAGCAACCAATGGAAGAGGCGGTTTTGACCAAAGCGGGAAAACAGTTCAATTTGAAAGAGATTGGGCTTCTCTTGCTTTTGAAAATGGAAAGACAGCATTTTTGGACTTTGCCGGTGAACAGTATTTTTCTATGATTCGTACAAGACGCTGGAATATTCAAGGGGTAAAGGGAGAAATTAATGACATGACGGTCAGATATTTGACCGAGGAAAATGTTCCGGTGACACAAGAAATCTCAAGATTTGATGTAGGGGTAAACAACAACACAGAATGGGCGCATAAGGATATGATGTTTTTAGATCAATGCGTTTATAAAAATCCATTTTATCCGGCAAGAATGAATGATGATGAAATAGCTGTGGCATCCTGCCTTGAGAAGATGAAAACATATGTGGAAACAGGAGAAGATTTTTATCCTCTTAGAGAGGCAGCGCAGGATACGTATCTGTCATTTATGATTGAAAAGGCAATTGAAACAGGGGAAGAAGTTGTTACTCAAACACAGCCATGGGCTTATTGACTCATGGGAGAGAGGAAAGAGTTTGCAGAAATATAAATTTCAAAGACAGATTATACTAAAAAATATTATTATAGTGGCGGCTGTGATCGTTGCATTGACGGCTGTGGCAGCCGGATATACATTTGCAAAAGTTCGCAGTTCTTTTGAAGAACAAATGAATGTCCAGATGAAAGGAGCAGTTTCGCAAGTTGATACCGCGCTGCAGTTGGCAGATGAAGTAGCCTTGCAGCTGGCCGCAAATAATTTTATTATCAACACGTTTCGAGATGTGCAAAATTATACAGGAAGCAATAATTATTTTAATGAATATACAGATCAAGATGCTGAATTGAAACAGTATATGATGTCCTATATGCTGAAACAAAATTCAATAGGAAGAATATGCCTTTTAGATGATCAAGAGAATTTTATATTTTCGGGGAGAGCAGTAGATTACGGATATCTGAAAAAAGATTGTCAGAATCAAGAATTTTATGATAATGCACAGGTTGCTTTTACGGAGAATAAGCAGGCGAAAATGTTCAAAGTAGACGTTCAGGATCCGTATGTAAATGATGAAGTTTCTGTTATTTCTGCAATTAGAGAAATCAAAGATTATCAAATTATTCCATCTGAAAGATTGGGATATGTACAAGTGCAGGTACCTATGGAAATTTTTCAAAATGCATTTTCAAAGGTACTTGCAGATGGAACGGAATGTTATATTTTTGAAGAAAATAGGGATGAACCCATTTTTACTTATGGAGAGCCATGGAAATATAAAACATCAAATAGTCTGAAATCAGGATATATCTCGAAAGGTGTTTATAGTATCTGGAATGAATTTGAGGAATATCATATATCGATAGTGCTTGTTTCCAAAAATACGGCATTGGTCGTCAGTATGTTTTCAACATTTGTCTGGATGTTTCTTTTAATTATATGCATTATTTTTATTATATGGATGGGGCAGGTTCAGGTAATTAAAAAGACAACAGAGCCCATTGCCAGATTGTGTGATGTAGTTGGAAGTCTGCATGCAGATGAAAATTTGAAAGAAATACCTTTGATCACTTCGGAAAATGATAATGAACTTTTGAAACTCAATCTTGCTTTTGACAGCTTGATAAAAAAACTGCAGGATTCGATGGAAAGAGTTATGACCAGCAGGGTAAATGAAATACAGAGCCAGATGTTTGCACTTCAAGCACAGATGAATCCTCATTTTATCCATAATATTCTTTCAGTTGTTTCTGCCATGTCAACAGATGGGGAAAGTGAAAAGATACCAGAAATATGTGAGAAATTATCTGATATGATTCATTATAATACGCGGTTTAATGCAAATTATACGGAATTTGAAGAAGAAATAAAATATGCTGAAAATTATCTTGAATTAATGAAGATACGTTATGAAGATAAATTTCGATATTCTATGGTTTATGTAGGAGAAATACGTTCCTTTAGAATACCGAGATTTATTATACAGCCGTTGCTTGAGAACTGTTTTGCACATGGATTTAAGAAGAAAACATTTCCATGGATCATAGATATACAGGTTCTTTTCATGGAGAATGTATGGGAAATACGAATACGGGATAACGGAAGTGGAATCGAAGCAGAAAAACAGAAACAAATTCAGGAACAGCTCAACGAAATTCGTAATAAGGAATTGACAGAACTGATTAAAGAACTCCGAATAGGAGGACTTTCCTTGAAAAATGTATTTGTTCGGCTTTATATCGCTTATGGGGAGGATTTGATTTTTGACATAGAGAACAGTGAGCATGGAGCTGGAATAGTGATAGGAGGAAAGTATGATGATACAGGTAATGGTAGTTGAAGATGAACCTCCGGTTCAAAGAAGTATCTGCAGAAAGATAGAAAAAATCAATCCGGCGTTTAAAGTAACTGCTGTTGCTGATAATGGATATACAGCCATAGAGATATTAGAAAAGCAAGATATAGATGTAATGTTTGTGGATATTAATCTTCCTGTTCTGAGTGGAATAGAAGTGCTGGAATACATGAATGAAAAACAGATCGATGTAATTCCGGTTGTACTTAGCGGGTATAAAGACTTTGAATATGTTAAGGCTGCATTTTCAAATAATGTCTATGATTATCTGTTGAAGCCTCTGAAGGATAATGATTTAAAAATACTGTTAGATCGAATTATGCAGATATGCAAAAAACGGGATTTTGAAGAAAAAGCACAGGATTTGGAAAAGGCATTGACTGGCTTTGTGGGGGGAGAGGATAGGACAAGGGCATATTGTATGGCGCTTCTGACCTTGGGATATAATGGATATTTAGCAGGAAATGATAAAGATTATGGGATGCTATTTCAACAGTTGGATATTTCAAATAAAATCAGCACGATTATTCCTGTAGAAAGCTTCTGGATTGTAGATGGTAAACAAATCAATGAGAAAATTATTTTTATTAGAAAAGGGTGTGATCCGGAATTGAGCAGTCTGAATCGTTTGGTCGATCGGCGAGGAGAAATGCCATGTCCACTGACAATCGTTTACAGTAGGGAAGCAGTAAATCTTAAATATGTGTATGGAACTTATGAAAAACTTCGCAATTATACGAAAAAGAATGTGATTTTTATGAAAAGTGCAGTGTTTGCGTATTGTGAAGAAGAGATTAGACCCGAAGAAAAGGGAAAGAAAATTAAGAATCGGGTAGATAGAATTTTAGAGAAATGTATTGCTGAAGGGATTAATCCGGTAATCGATGGGATGAAAGAGTTATTGGATATGCTGACGATCCGTCCTGTCGGACATAAAGAAGCAGTATATAATCTTCGATATTTTATAACAAAATTATGTCAAGAATATCCGGGAAATCAAGAGTATTTTGAGATTGAAGACGAATTGCAGTTCGTTCTTGAAAACAGCAGTTCAGTGGGGGAAATGAAAGACGAACTGGAATTTTTGATTAGAGAACATTTCTTTTCTGAAAAGAATGGAAGTGGAGATAAACAACAAATTGCGAAAAGCATGAAAGAGTTTCTGGATAAAAATTTTCGTACCAATATTACAAATCAAAAATTGGCAGAACGATATGGCTTTGTCCCTTCTTATTTGAGTACTATTTTTAAATCTTATTATGATTTGACCCCGATGGATTATGTAAATTATAAAAAGATGGAAGAGGCAAAACATCTTTTGGCGCATTCTAGAATGAAAGTAAAGGATGTGGCTAATTATCTAGGCTATCAAGATTCTTTGTATTTTTCGAAAGTCTTTAAAAAAGAAACAGGAGTCAGTCCAAAAGAATATATAAAAAATGTTTAATCAAGAAATTTTCTAATATAGAAATTTTGATTGCGAAAAAGATGACTCTGTGCTATAGTATATTTAAATAAAAAACGTGCTGAGAGAGAAGGGGCTGCCGCTTCACGATTTACTAATCGTTAAAGCGACAGCCCCTTCTTTTATTTTTTATAAAAAAACGCTTGACTGTACAGTTACTGTACATCATATGATGATCCATGAAGAAAGAGAGATTTATAAAACAGAGAATGAAAGCATGGAGGTAGTGATGAATTTTACAGTAGTCAATGCACAACAGTGGAAGGAAATAAAAGACATTTATATGGAGGCATTTCCAAAGCGGGAACGGGAAGTTTTATTATGCAGAATGTATGTAGACAATATGCGGATAAAAAAATAGTTCTTCTGATCGAGTCTTTGGATGATGCGGCAGAAAATAAGGAGCAGCGTGCGGCACGCCGAAGATTTTATCTGAAAAATGGATTTACGTCTTCTGATATTTTTATAGAGGGGGCGAGCGGCGAAATGGAGATTCTGAATTATGGCGGAACTGTTTCTACCGAGGAATATCTTGCTCTGCAGGAATATGCGCTTGGAAAGTTGTTTTTTAAATTGTCTAAGATTCGACTTATAAAGAAAACAACAGTATAAGGGAAGGAGAATGAGAGGGTATGAAAATCATATTTTCAAAAGTAAAGTTAAAGACGAGCCAGATTGTAAAATTATTTGCACTGGTTTTGTTATCGGCAGTCGGACAGATGCTGTTGCCGTCATTTCTGGCACAGATGATCAGTCATGGAGTAGCGGAAGGAGAAAATCGCGTCATCTGGATGTATGCGATGATTATGGAAGGAGTCACAGTATTATCCTGCGTGATTAGTTTTCTGTCGGTGAAAATTGCATCGTATATTTCTACGGATTTTGCTGCACAGTTGAGAAGTCAAGTGTTTTAGAAAGTGCAGGATTTTTCAGCGGCAGAAATGGACAAATTCGGGACTGCAAGTCTTGTGACAAGAAGTACTTCGGATATTACCAATGTGCAGAACTTTTTGACTTTGTTGCTGTGAGTGGGACTTCTGGCGCCGATGATGGCAGTTGCCGAGCTTGTATTTTCAGCAGCTACGGGCGGGAAAGTGAGTTCTGTCCTTTTGGTTGCTATTCCAGTATTGCTGATTGCATTGATGATCATCATGGTGTTGGCATCCCGATATTCCATCCGGCTTAGAAAAAAACTGGATCAGATTAACCGATTGTTTTTAGAGTCTTTGGAAGGTGTTCGTGTTATCCGGGCATTTGATAAACAAAAAACGGAAACGGATCGGTTTGAAGAGGCGAATAAGGATTATGCAATGACAGCGATGGCAGCAGGGCGTGTCACCAGTCTTCTGATGCCGGTGATCAGCGTAATTTTTGGTGTTACAACAGCGGCAGTTTTGGGAATGGGTGCGTATTTTGTAGATACAGGTGCTATGGAAGTGGGCTCTTTGGTGGCAAACAGCCAGTATATCAGTATGGTATTGACTTCTGTTATGATGCTTTCTTTGGTTATTATGATGTTTCCGACCAGTTATGCCTGTGCAAAGCGAATTGCGGAAGTTTTGGAAACAGAAAGCTCCATTTGTGATGGAGATTTTTCAATGGAAAATCGTCCGATGCATGGAACGGTAGAATTTCGTCATGTGACATTTGCTTATCCGGGAGCAGATGAGCCGATTTTGAAAGATGTGAGTTTTGTATCAAATCCGGGAGATGTGACGGCAATCATCGGAGGAACAGGACGAGGAAAGTCCAGTATCTTGAAACTGATTTCGAGACTATATGATCCGATGTTTGGAGAGGTATTGATCGATGGTGTAAATGCAAAAGAGTACCGCACAGAAGATCTGCGTTCGCTGATCGGATATGTGCCTCAGAAAAATGTATTGTTTTCCGGTGATATCGCAGAGAACTTGAATTTCGGAAAGGAAAATGGAACAGAAGAAGATTGGAAACTGGCGGCACAAATTGCATGTGCGGATGAATTTATCTGTAAGAAGGAGTATGGATACCATGATGCAATCGCACAGGGCGGTACGAATCTTTCCGGTGGTCAGCGTCAGAGAATGGCGATTGCAAGAGTGATGATGAAAAAGCCAGAGATTTATTTGTTTGATGACAGCTTTTCTGCGTTGGATATGAAAACAGACAGGCAGTTCCGTCAAAATTTAAAAGAACATATTGAGGATGCGACGGTGATCATGGTTGCACAGCGCATCAGTACTATTTTGGAGGCAGACCAGATTTTGGTTGTGGAGACAGATTGTCGGAAATGGAACGCATCAGGAATTGTTGGAAACTTGCCCACTTTATCAGGAAATTGCAGAGATTCAATTAGGGAAGGAGGCACTTTGATATGAAAAATACAGAGATATTGAAACGGTTATTAGGGTATTTAAAAGCATATCGGCTCCGTCTGGTTTTGGTTTTGGCGGCAGCGGTGATCAGTACCGCGTTTATGGTGCTTGTTCCATTTCTTGTGGGAAAAGTCACTACAACGTTGTTTGAAGGGGGTCGTGGAATTACTAATATGGTGCAGTCAGCACTTGTATTGGCGATGTTTGGAGTATTATCTTCCAAAATTTCTACAAACTTTGCACTTATGACAGTTATTGTTGTTTATTCAGCTATAAATATTGCTCTTGGTATTTTAGTGATTATTTTTTATAAAGAAGAAAAATTTGAACGTCAGACAACAGCGTTGATTAATGTTCCAGCAATGAAAAAATTATTGAAAATGCCAACAACATGGCTACATGTATTGATTATTTTTTGTTCTTATGCAATTTGTTGTAGCTACTTTTATATTACCCCTTATGCAACAGCAGTTTTTGGAGCAACAGCAGTAATTGGAGCGGCAATGGGATATTTTTCACAGTACTGCCGTCCGGTTGGTTGTTTCGTTTCAGGTTTTGCAGCAGATAAAATTGGCTCTTCCAAAGTTTGTGCAATCTCTTATGCAATTTTAGTAGTGGGGCTTGTTGGTGTAATTTTCACTCCTGGAAAACCATCCATGATTTGGATTCTTCTTGTATTTTGCGCAGGTGTATATGCAGCTATGTATGGATGCCAATCTATGCATTTTGCTATCATGGAAGAAGGGGATTATCCAATGGAGATTACAGGTACGGCCAATTCTATTTTGACACCACTTGGATACAGTGTTGAGTTGTTTGCACCTATGGTAGCAGGTTTGTGTTTAGATCGTTGGCAAGGTGCAATGGGGTATAAAGTATTTTTTGCTATTCTTACTGCGTTGGCAGTGATAGGGTTGATAGCAACACTTCTTTGGATGGGAAAAACAAAAGAAAGACGTATGGAAATTGCAACTGCAAAAAAACAAAGAGATCAAACGAATAAATATAAAGTTAATATTTTACCGGAAACTGCAATTGTGTAATGTATTCAGTTTCGTCGGAAGTCGTGTGGATATCTACCCAGAGCAGTTCTAACAAATCTCCGGCCGGAGTAAGCTGATGTTTTTTTGCATAATCGTTCAACTTTAATCCCCAGTCAATACTCTGGGAGTAGTTTCCGCGATAAGTCACGCAGAGATAGTCGCCTCCGGGAATGACTTCTAAGCCTTGTTCGTCAATTAGAAAGACTGATTGATAGGACAGGGCTTTTTGATTTAATAAGGCAGAATGTGAGATGACGGTTCCGATCTGGTTGCTGCCTATAATGTAGAGCCGCTCTTGATTTAGGTTTATGAGGTGTTTCATAAGCAGATCCATTTCTCCTGCATCACTGTAGCCTTTGGGTAAGTGGTGACATCTGCGTTCCGGCAAAGTCATCAAAGTGATTTCATGCAAGGGGAGTGTTTGGGCTGAACGGATGGTTTCTAAGCGGTGTTCGACATTATTTAAAAGTTTTTGAAGCGATATCATTTGGTTATGTATTGCGTTCTGTTCTTCTTCTAAAAGTTTCAGCGAAGAGGCAGTGTTGTGGTTGTCCAGATATTCTCGAATCTGCTCCATGGAAAAACCAATAGAGCGGAGGTCTCGAATGACATTGAGCCTCCAGATGTCGTGAATACTATAATGGCGATATCCGGATTCGGATCGTTCCGGGTGAATGATTCCGATTTCTTCATAATAACGGATCGAATCGACACCGATGTTATATAGTTTTGAAATTTCACCGATTTTAAAATATTTTTTCATCGTAAAAATCCTTTCCTGTGAAATCTTTTTCGGATTGCTATAGCTTCTGTTGATTCTGGTATTATACTAGAGTTTATAATGATTTCAGATGAAAGTAAAGAGAGGTTATTCTTGAGTTTCCGCAGTTTTATCCACAGAGCTTCAAACCAACCGCCTCGGTTA
>CAJKWK010000044.1 GCA_905203555.1 uncultured Lachnospiraceae bacterium | reverse complement strand
TTTTAATTTGCTTGAATGTGGCATGGTTTAGGACCAGATAAAATGCGGAATAACAATTGGACAGATTAAAAATTTATTGAAAAAAGAATAAAATGTTTAGAGAAGGCGTGAGTGATAGAGATATTACTTACGCTTTTTCTTTTGAACTGAAAAGGAGGATGGAGCATGGCACAGATTTTTCGTGTAGAGAGAACTAAGAATTTTACGGTAATGAGTAATCACCATTTCAAGAATAAGAATCTGACATTGAAAGCGAAAGGTCTATCTCCGGACATCAGAAAATAGGAAAACCAGATATGGTAAATTCCTTTTTGTCATGTCACGAATTTGATATTTTAAGTTCTTATTTTGTATATTAATGTGTTCTGATTTGATATTCTTTTATTACAGTAAAGATAGAATTGCAGATAGTAGGAATGGCTGCAATTTGTTTATAATAAGTGTGATAGGAGAATGTGAAGTATGAAATATGGTTTTTTTGACGAATCGAAAAAAGAATATGTGATCACAAGACCGGATACACCGGCACCTTGGGTGAACTATCTTGGATCTCCAGAATATGGAGCAATTATTTCTAATAATGCAGGTGGATATAGCTTTGCAAAATCAGGAGCGAACGGAAGAATTTTAAGATATATCTTCAATCAGTTTGACCAGCCGGGAAGATATATCTACTTAAGAGATCAGGAGAGTGAAGATTATTGGTCAGCTTCCTGGCAGCCGGTAGGAAAAGATCTGAATTCTTATAAGAGCGAATGTCATCATGGTACAGCATACACAAAGATGATGGCTGATTATAGCGAGATCCATTCAGAAGTAAGATACTATGTTCCGCTGGATCAGTCTTATGAAGTGTGGAATCTTGCAGTGACAAATACCTCGGATCGCATGCGCAAGATCAATGTAATAGGCTATGCAGAATTTACAAACAACAGCAATTACGAGCAGGATCAGGTAAATCTTCAGTACTCTCAGTTCATTACAAGAACAGTGTTCCGTGGAAACCGTGTGCGGCAGCTGATCCATGCCAATCTGGATCAGCTGGAAGATGGAAAAGATGTGGATGACAAGATCGTTGTTGACCGTTTCTTCGGACTTGCAGGTGCAAAGGTTGATTCCTGGTGTGGAAGCAGGGAAGGTTTCCTTGGAAGATATCATGGATACAACAATCCGGTCGGAGTGGAAGATGGTATTTTAAATTGTGAAGGAAATTATAATGAAAATGGATGTGGAGCATTAGCTACAATCCTGACTTTATATCCGGGAGAGACAAAAGAAATAGCATTTCTTGTTGGTATGAAAGAAGATGCTGATGCAGAAACAATCATGTCTCGTTATGAGGATTGTGAAACAATCTGCAGAAATGAACTGGAAGAACTGATCCAGTACTGGCATGGACATCTGTCCCATTTCCAGGTGAAGACACCAAGCGAAGAATTTAATACAATGATCAATACATGGAATGCATATAACTGCTTTATGACATTTATCTGGTCACGTGCTGCATCCTTTACATATTGTGGACTGAGAAATGGATACGGTTATCGTGACACAGTACAGGATATCCAGGGTGTGATCCATCTGGCACCGGAGATGGCAGTAGAGAAGATCCGCTTCATGCTTTCTGCACAAGTAAATAATGGTGGAGGGCTTCCACTTGTAAAATTCACACACAATCCGGGGCATGAGGATACACCGGATGATGCTTCTTATGTGCAGGAGACAGGACACCCGGCTTATCGTGCAGATGATGCGTTGTGGTTGTTCCCAACAGTATACAAATACATTTCCGAGACGGGAAATCTGGAATTTATCGATGAAGTGATTCCATTTGCAAATAAAGAAGAAGGTACCGTGTACGAGCATTTGAAACGTGCAGTAGATTTCTCCATGAATCATCTTGGAAAGCATGGTATGCCGGCAGGCCTTTATGCTGACTGGAATGACTGCTTAAGACTCGGAAAAGATGGAGAGTCAACCTTCGTTGCATTACAGTTCTACTATGCAATGACAATTTTGAAGGAATTTGCTGAGTATAAGAAAGACACAGAATATCTGAATTATCTGGAGGAAAGTCAGAAGAAGCTGGAAAAACTGATCCAGGATCTCTGTTGGAACGAAGACCGCTTTATCCGTGGTTTCACAGAGGATGGTGAAGTGATCGGACAGCGCACAGATCCGGAGGCAAATATGTGGCTGAACCCACAGAGCTGGTCTGTGATCAGTGGACTTGCAAATGAAGCGCAGGCAGATCTTGCACTTCAGAATGTATATGACAAACTGAATACAGAATATGGTGCAATCCTGATGGATCCTCCGTATCATGCACATGCATTTGAAGGTGCACTGGCTGTGATCTACAATGCCGGAACAAAGGAAAATGCAGGAATTTTCTCACAGTCTCAGGGATGGATCATTCTTGCAGAGGCGCTTCGTGGACACGGAGAGAGAGCATTTAACTATTTTATTGAAAATGCACCGGCTGCACAGAATAATCGTGCAGAGATCAGAAGACTTGAACCATACTGCTATGGACAGTTTACAGAAGGAAAACACAGCCCGAACTTTGGCCGTTCTCATGTACACTGGCTGACAGGAACAGCATCTACGGTTATGGTGGGATGTGTAGAAGGAATTCTCGGAATGCGGCCAGACTTCTATGGACTGAAGATTGCTCCGTCAGTACCGAAAGAGTGGGAGGAATTTGAAATCGAAAAAGATTTCAGAGGTTCACATTTACATATCGTTGTGAAAAATCCGGGGCATGCAGAGTCAGGATGTGAAAAACTTTTCGTAAATGGAGAACAAATGAAAGATAATTATATTCCACAGGAGAAGTTAACAAAGACAACAGAGGTAGAATTATTCCTTTCTTAAATGAAATGACGAGGGATTGGACATGAGAAAAATCAATTTTACAGATAAAAACGGAACATTTACGATTACAAATCCGGAAAATTATAGTGGACTTTACTTACCACTGGCAGGAGAAGAAGGTCTGAAATCCAGTATTACACCAACTTTGGGGGGAGATAGTAAAACGGACCAGAATCATTTCCTTCTCGAACCTGTCAGCATTGAAAACCTTCACAATAACCGTGGCACCAGAAATTTCTGGTGTCGGGTAGAAGGAAAAGGCTACTGGTCAGCATGTGGAGTTTCAGCGGAGCAGGAGTTTGATAAATATACAGACAGACAGGATGAAAGCACTCTGGAAGCAGGAATGATGTGGCAGAAGTTGACAAGAACTTCAAAAAAATATGATCTTCAGTCAGAAATCACATCCTTTGTTTCTATTGATGGCACAACAGAGATCCAGTTGATCAAGATTACAAATCTTTCGGAAGAAGAACAGGAAGTAACACCGATCGTTGCCATTCCGGTTTATGGAAGAAGCGCAGATAATATCCGCGACCACAGACATGTCACATCACTTCTTCACAGAATCGACACGAAAGAATGTGGCGTAGAAGTTACACCAGTATTATCCTTTGATGAGCGTGGACATCAGAAAAATGATACGACTTATTTTGTATATGGTTTTACAGCAGAAGGAAATGCCCCGAAGGAGTTTTATCCGACTGTTGAAAGCTTTATTGGAGAGGGAGGTTCTTTCTTGATTCCGGAAGCAGTACGTGTAGAAAAAACGGGATGTACCGCAGGCTGCCATCTGGAGGGGAAAGAGGCTGTTGGGGCATTCAGGTTTGAACGCAGAAATTTAAAAGCAAATGAATCAATAGAGTATGTTGTTCTTGCCGGAGCAACGGGAGAAAAGGCTTCCATTTCAAAAATCTGTACTTTATTTGGTACGAAGGAGCAAGCGGAAAACGAGCTTGCCAAAGTGAAAAAGTATTGGACAGAAAAAGTAAATGTAGAGTTTGAAACCGGTGATGAAGCTACAGACAATTATCTGAAGTGGATTTGCTTCCAGCCAATTTTAAGAAGAATTTATGGATGTTCCTTCCTTCCATATCACGATTATGGAAAAGGAGGAAGAGGCTGGAGAGATCTATGGCAGGATTGCCTTGCACTTCTGATTATGGATCCCTCAAACGTCCGTCAGATGATCGTGGATAATTATGGCGGAGTAAGAATTGATGGAACAAATGCGACAATCATCGGAAATAAGCAGGGTGAGTTTATTGCAGACAGAAACAATATTACACGTGTCTGGATGGATCATGCATTCTGGCCGTTTGTAACGACTCGTCTGTATCTGGATCAGACAGGAGATATGGAGATTCTGTTTGAAAAGGTTCCGTATTTTAAAGATTTGCAGTCTATGAGAGGTACTGCACATGATAAGTTTTGGAACAGCGAATATGGACAGAAGCAGAAAACAGAAAGAGACCACATTTATTTCGGAACAGTTTTGGAACATATTCTTTTACAGAATCTGTGTGCGTTCTATGATGTAGGAGAGCATAATGAAATGCGTCTTCATGGTGCCGACTGGAATGATGCACTGGACATGGCATGGGAGAAGGGTGAAAGTGTTGCATTTACCTGTGCTTATGCCGGAAATTTGAGAAATATTGCAAAAACACTCCGTCAGTTGGAAGAAATCAGTGGAAGCAGCAAGATTGAAATTGCACATGAGATGGAAGATCTTCTTGCAGGAAGCGTGGAACTGTATGAAGATGCAGCACGTAAGCAGGCACTCCTTGCAGGATACGCAAAGAAATGTGAACATAATATCAGTGGAGACACAATTGTTGTAAGGCTGGATCAACTTGCTGCTAATCTTGAGGGAAAAGCAGACTGGATGATGAAAAACATCCGTGCCAACGAATGGGTGAAGGATGGAGAAGATGGCTGGTTCAATGGCTATTATGATAACCATGGCAGAAAAGTAGAAGGCGTTATGGATGAAAGCGTGAGAATGATGCTGACCGGACAAGTATTTGCCATTATGAGTGGAACGGCAACAGAAGATCAGGTGGAATCTATCTGCAGGAGTGCAGACAAGTATCTTTATGATCAGAAAGCCGGCGGATACCGTTTGAACACAAACTTCCATGAGGAAAAATTTGATCTTGGAAGAATGTTTGGATTTGCTTATGGCGAGAAAGAGAATGGAGCAGTGTTCTCACACATGGCTGTTATGTACTCAAATGCATTGTACCAGAGAGGATTTGCAAAAGAAGGCAATAAAGTACTTCAGGCACTTTTAGATGCAGCAATGGAATTTGATAACAGTAAGATGTATCCTGGACTTCCGGAATATTTTGATAATCAGGGAAGAGGCCTCTATGCATATCTGACAGGCGCTGCAAGCTGGTATATGCTTACCATGATCACAGAAGTGTTTGGGGTGAAAGGAGATTGCGGTGACTTGAAGATCGCACCTGCACTTATGCCGGAACAGTATAATCAGGATGGAAAAGCAGTACTTAAGATGACATTTGCCGGAAGGAACTTTGAGATTATATTCTATAATAAAGAAAAGAAAGAATTTAATCAGTTGAAGATCCGGAAAGCAGCCTGCGATGGAAAAGCATTAGAAATAACAGCTGAAAGGTGTACAATACTTTCAAAGAGAGAGATTCAGATGCTTTCAGTGAAAGAGACACATAAGATTGAAATTGAATTAGTATAATCGACAGATTAAAAAAAGATAAAAATACTGTCAGAAAGAGAATTGGTGTGCTCCCTGTCAAGAGGACAATAAAAAATAATAAATTTTTGTATCGTCAGCCATGTTATGGCTGGCGATATTTTATGCTACTTTTGTGTATTTTTTATGATATTCCATTGGTGTCATTACATGCAGTTTTCTTTGAAGTCGTTGATTGTTGTAGTAATCGATGTAATTAGCTATCGCAGTAATCAAAGAACTTCTGTCGTTAAAACGTTGTTTATAATACATTTCTCTCTTTAGAATGCCCCAAAATCCTTCCATTGGTCCATTATCAATACAGTGAGCAACTCTAGACATACTCTGTTTCATATGATGATTTTTTAATCTGGTATAGAATTGTGCACTTGTATATTGAAATCCACGATCAGAATGAACTAATGGATGTGCATCTGGCTCTAGACGAACAGCCTCATCAAACGTGTCCATGACTAATGGATTGTCATTATGATCGCTGATTTTAAAGGCAACAATCCTTCTGTCATATAAATCTAAAATAGCACTCAGATAAACCTTGTGAACTTCTATTCCATTATAGTATTTAAATTCAGAAACATCTGTAAGCCACTTTTCATTCGGTTTTTCAGCTTGAAATTCACGGTGTAAATAGTTTTTGGCTATGTGATCAGGATTTCTGTCTCCTCTGGTACAACTCTTAGGTTTCCATTTGATATTTGATTTTATATCGTATTTCCTGCAAATACGAAGTACTCGTTTATCATTTACATGAATTCCTTTATGTCCATCTAATTCATCACGAATCCTTCGATACCCCATATCCGGATGTTGATCATGGATTCTTTGGATTTCAGTGAATAGTCTTTCATTTTGAAGTTCACTATTACTTTTCGGATATTTTATCCAGCGGTAATAAGCAGAACGTGTAACATTAAGATATTTACAAAGTTTATCTACTGGATAATGTTTAGTTAACGATAATTCTTGGATGGCTTCATATTCGGCTAACCGATGGATTAAAGATAACGATCCCTCCTTTCCAGTTCAGCTATTTTATCGCGGAACTCTTCTTCTGGTGTTCTACTTGGCAATGAGCCTGTACGTCGACCACGTCGATCTTCCAGACCTGCTTGTCCCATCTTTTCATAATGTTTTACCCAGTTGCGAACTTGTTGATAGGAACAATTATACTTAAGCGCCATTGCGCCGTAATTCTTATCGTTTGCTAGACAATCTGTTACTATTTTTAATCTCTCATCAAGTGTAGTTTTCCTTGCTTTTTTCATGTAAGCACCTCCGGTGGATGTTTTTAATATTCCACCAGAATTATACACCTTAATCCAATCCCTGAGCTGTTCACACGAACGAATTCTATACTTTATGCAAATATCCCGAAGAGCTCCCTCTCCATTGAGATAGTCATTTACAGCACAGATTTTTAATTTTTTTGAATAAGATTTGTTTTTCGGTTGGTTGAGTAATCCAGTAGGTCCTTCGGATTTATAAATGGATACCCAACGTTGAATACATTGATAGGCAATTCCTAATTCTTTTCCTGCTTGTCGTATACCGATTTTTCCATCAAGATATCGTTCAACTATTTTTACTTTTTCTACAGGGTCTATCTTACTTTTTCTAGACATGAAAATACCCCCATATAGGACTTTTATATTTCATTGTCCTATATGAGGGTAGCATATCAAATTGCTTTCTGACAGTATTTTTTGTGGGAAAATCTGAGAATTCTTCGGAGAAGAAATCTGATGTTACCACATGTTTTTATAGTATTTGTCCCGGTACTTCTTTGGGGTGAGCCCGGTAAAGCTCTCGAATATCTGGATGAAGTGACTCTGTGAAGAAAAAGCAAGATAATTTGCGATATCTACAATTGATTTATCTGAGTATCGCAGCAGATGAGTTGCTTTTTCTATCTTCTTCTCACGGATATAATCGCTGACAGAGACTCCCAGATTCTGCTTGAAAATGCGTGAAAGATAATTCGTGGAAAGTTCGGTGTGGTCAGCAAGAACCTGAATCGTGATTCTTTCTTTGATGTGACTGTAAATATAATCAACACATTGCATAACGGGTTTTGATAAAATGGAACTCTTTTTCTGAAGAATCATCTTACCTGTAAAATCCTTTGCCATCTCATGGTGAAGATCGGCAACCTGACGGATCGTTGTGCAGGAATCCATCTTCAGAATATAGAAGTCGCTGAGCCTGTAAGCCTGCTCTGGTTCGAGCCCACCGTCGATACAATAACGGGTCAACATTGCAGCAGTGACAACAAAGTGGTATTTTATATTAGTAAGCGCATTACGGGACAGAACGCCCGTTCCTTCCAGACGAATAAATTCATCTTCGGAACAGTTTTTAATGACTGCTTCCATGTCGCCGGAGCGTACAGCATTATAGAAAGAATATTCTACAGTTGGTGATCTGTGAAGCGTTTCTAATTCGCTATTTTCGAGTTCTGCATTGTACCATTCATTAGATAAAGCCATAAAAAACCTCCTTTTTTATATTATGACACGAATTTGACATTTTGTTAAGATAAATAATATAATCGGAGGAAAAAAGATGGTATATTTAGTTCAACAACAAGAAAAGCATAGCAGAGTGCTTAGATAAAGGAGGATTTATAAATGAAAAAGAGAGTTGTTGCGATTCTTATGACAACAGTAGTTGCTGTTGGATTACTTGCCGGATGTGGAAGTAAAGGGGGAAATGGCGGAGAGGCCAGTACAGAAGAAGGAAAGGTAATTAACATTTATTCTTGGAATGATGAGTTCCGTGAGAGACTGGAAGCTGTATATCCTGAAGTTGAGTCAACATCCAAGGATGGAACTGTTACAACATTGAAAGATGGAACAGAGATCCACTGGATCATCAATCCAAATCAGGATGGTGTTTATCAGCAGAAACTTGATGAGGCACTTATGAAACAGGCAGATGCTGAAACAGATGATAAAGTAGATATCTTCCTGTCAGAGACAGACTATGTATACAAATATACAGATGCTGAAGCAGACGCTGCAATGCCACTGAAGGATCTTGGAATTGATCCAGATAAAGATCTTGCAGATCAGTACGACTTCACAAGAACAACAGCATCTGATGCGGACGGAGTTCAGAGAGGATCTACATGGCAGTGCTGTCCGGGAACAATGGTTTACCGTCGTGATGTTGCAAAAGAGGTATTCGGAACAGACGATCCGACTGCTGTAGGTGAAAAAGTAAAAGATTGGGCTACTATGAAACAGACAGCAGAAGAACTGAAGCAGAAAGGATATTATGCATTTGCTTCTTATGCTGATACATTCCGTCTCTATGGAAACAACATTTCTGATTCATGGGTAAAAGATGGAGACACAAAGGTTACAGTTGATCCAATGATCATGCAGTGGATTAATGATTCAAAAGAATGGCTGGATGCAGGTTACTTAAACCCGACAGTAAAAGGTCAGTGGAATGATGACTGGAACAAAGCAATGGGAAGTCAGTCCAAAGTATTTGCATTCCTCTTCCCGGCATGGGGTATTGATTTCACACTGAAACCGAACTGGGATGGAGAAGACGGCGTATGGGCAGTAACAAACCCACCGCAGGAATACAACTGGGGAGGATCTTACATCCATGTTGCAACAGGTACAGATAATTCGGAACATGCAAAAGACATTATCCTTGCTATGACAGCAAAAAAAGATAATCTGTTAAAGATCTCCCAGGATTACTCAGACTTTACAAATACAAAATCCGGTATGCAGGAAGCAGCAAACGATGATGCTACATATGGTTCAGAATTCCTTGGCGGACAGAACCCATTCCAGTATTTTGCACCAGTTGCTGAAAACATCAAGATCGCACCACTTTCCGCTTACGATCAGGGATGTGTAGAGTTGCTCCAGAACTCATTCAGCGATTACTTCCAGGGCAAAGTTGACTTTGAGAAAGCAAAATCAAACTTTGAAACAGCAATTAAAGAACGTTATCCTGACATTACAGAGGTTGTTTGGCCAGAATAATGTCTGGAATGAACAGCTACTAACGCAGGGAGCTCTGTGACAGCAGAGCCTCTGTTCTGTTAGAAGATATTGTGGAAAGGAAGAACCATTATGAAGAAAAAGAAAAAAAGTATTGATTATGGAAAATGGGGATATATATTTATTCTTCCTTTTTTCGTAACATACATTATTTTCTCATTGATACCGTTGATCGATACAGTAAGGTATAGTTTCTTTGAATATTACCGATCAGGAATTAAAGAGATTGGACCGAATTTTATAGGAATGGCAAACTATGTGAGTCTTCTTCATTCAGATATGCTGAAATATGGAGCGAATACTTTAATTCTGTGGGTGATCGGATTTATACCTCAGATTGTAATCGCGCTGGTACTTGCAGCGTGGTTCACTGATGTCCGATTAAAGATTAGAGGGCAGCAGTTTTTCAAAGTTGTCATTTATCTTCCAAACCTGATTATGGCATCTGCATTTGCATTGTTATTCTTTACAATGTTCTCAACAAATGGACCGATTAACTCAATTCTGATGTCAATCGGAATCCTGAAAAAACCGATCGATTTCCTTGGATCTGTATTTGGAACAAGATCGTTGATCGGATTTATGAACTTCCTGATGTGGTTTGGAAATACAACTATTATGTTGATGGCAGCAATCATGGGAATCAGTCAGGACGTCTTCGAGGCATCTGACCTGGATGGATGTAACAGTATCCAGAGATTCTTCTATATTACACTGCCTATGATCCGTCCAATTCTGGCATATACATTGATCACATCCATTATTGGCGGACTTCAGATGTTTGATGTTCCTCAGATCCTGACAAATGGACAGGGTAACCCGAACAGAACATCCATGACTCTGATCATGTTCCTGAACAGTCATCTGAAGAGCAAAAACTATGGAATGGCCGGTGCACTTTCTGTATATCTGTTTGTCGTAAGTGCAATCCTCTGTTTCTTTGTATATCGTATGACAAATGATAACGATCCGGATGGTTCTAAGAAAGCAGCTAAGAAAAGAGCAAAAGCAGAAAGGAGAAAGAGATAATGAAATCAAAAACAAAGTCAAGTCGTGGACGTAGCATACTGGCACATACCGTATTGATTCTGTTATCTTTTATGTGTCTGTTTTTCTTCTATGTGTTGATTATAAATGCAACACGTTCTCATGCAGATCTGCAGAAGGGATTCTCAGCACTGCCGGGAAAATATTTCTTTACAAATCTAAAAAATGTAGCGAATGACGGAAGCTTCCCGATGTTCCGTGGTATTTTGAACAGTTTGATCGTATCAGGGTGTTCAGCAGCATTATGTACCTATTTTTCAGCTCTGACAGCATATGGACTTTATGCTTATGATTTTAAAGGGAAAAAAGTAGCATTTACATTTATTATGGCAATCCTTGTTATGCCTACACAGGTTACAGCAATGGGATTCCTGAAATTGGTTACGAACATGGGAATGTATGATTCTCTGCTTCCATTGATCATTCCATCAATTGCATCACCGGCTGTATTTTATTTCATGTACAGTTATCTGCAGTCTTCCCTTCCGATTTCTCTTGTAGAAGCGGCAAGAATAGATGGATCTGGAGAATTTAAGACATTTAACCACATTGTTCTTCCAATCATGAAGCCGGCAATTGCAGTTCAGGCAATCTTTACTTTCGTTGGTTCCTGGAACAATTACTTTGTTCCGGCTTTGATCATTCAGTCAAAGAATAAGATGACAGTCCCGATCCTGATCGCAACACTTCGTGGAGCAGACTATATGAACTTTGATATGGGTAAAATCTATATGATGATCACAGTAGCAATCGTGCCGATCATTATTATATACCTGCTGTTGTCTAAATATATTATTGCAGGAGTTACTCTTGGTGGAGTAAAAGAATAATAAGAATTAAGTTGTTGGAGGAAGGCTGTCATTTAGTGGGCAGCTTTTTTCTTACAGTTGGTTTATCTTAGTCGAGAAGACTCCCACCTCTTCAGGTGGTGAGTAATAGCAAATTTGTCTCAGTGGGAGTCCAATCTCCGACTGAGATAAACGCTCCGCGAGGATGCGCAGTGATTCTGATAGGAATATGTCAGCTTCGCTGACCAGAATCACGCGCCAAGTCTCACGGATGTTCGACTTGAATTAAGGAGATGTGTAAATGGAAAAGAATTTGAAACATAGTGGAACAAGAAGTACAGAAGTTTGCCAGCGTGAAATAGATCATGCAGTGTTTGCGCGTGAGGCAGCAGAAGAAGGAATTGTCCTGTTGAAAAATGAAGGACTTCTTCCATTAAAAAAAGATACAAAGATTGCACTTTTGGGAATTGGGGCAGAGAAGACGATCAAAGGTGGTACTGGTTCCGGAGATGTAAATAGCAGAGAAAGTGTATCTATATATGCCGGAATAAAAGAAAAAAACGCTGATATTGTAAGCGAGGAGTGGCTGAAAGATTATCACAACCGTTATGAGCAGGCGAGAACAGAGTGGAAGGAGCAGATCTTAGAAGCTGCAAAACATGTAGACAATCCATTTGATGCCTATGCTGCCAATCCATTTGCCATGCCGGATGGCCGTGCGGTGACAAATGAAGACATCAAGGCTGCAGAAGCAGCGATTTATGTTATAAGCCGTATTTCCGGCGAAGGAAAGGACAGAAGAAAAAGAAAAGGGGATTATTATCTGAGTGACCAGGAAGAAAAAGATCTGTATTTCCTGAATGAGCAGAAAATCCCAACTGTATTGATCATTAATGCAGGTGGACCGGTAGAACTTACAGACCTGCTGGCTGGAACAGAAAATATATGTGCGATCCTGAATATTTCCCAGCTTGGACAGGAAGGTGGAAATGCAGTTGCTGATATATTGTTTGGAGAATTTACACCGAGTGGAAAGCTGACAACAACATGGACAAAACGCTACGATGATTGTCCGGCAGCAGAGGAGTTCAGTTATTTGAACGGAAATCTTGAGACGGAAGAATATGCGGAAGGAATCTATGTTGGATACCGCTATTTTGACAGCTTTGGAATTGAACCATTATTTTCATTTGGTTATGGTCTGTCTTATACAGAATTTGACATTCGACTTTGCGGTATAAATACTGCTTCGAAAGGTGTGACAGTAACTGTTGAGGTAGAAAACACAGGAGCAACATACAGCGGAAAAGAAGTTGTGCAGATTTATGCTTCTCTTCCTCAGGATGGAAGCAGAAAAGAATTCCGTCGTCTGGTCGGATATGAAAAGACAGAAGAACTGAAACCGGGAGAGAAAGAGATGCTGAATATTGTTCTTCCTGCAAAGGCGTTCGCAAGCTTTTTGGAAGAGCAGCAGGAGTGGAGAATCCAGGCTGGTGCTTATGGAATATGGATTGGAAACAGCTTGTCAGAGGCAAAACTTTCAGCGGGGGTAAAGGTATCTGCTGATGTAATGATGGAGAAAACAAAGAAACTGGAAGATCATAGTGAAGTTGTTGAAATCAAAGACTGTGCAGAAGAATTATGCAGACGCGCAGAAGAATGGACAGCACTGCTTGAGGAACTTCCGAACGTATCATTTGAACCAGAGGCAGAAGAAAAGAAAGTATGCAGATTTCCAGAAGAAACGGAGATTCCTGTAGAAGATTTGATCCCACTTATGTATGGAAATATGTCTGAAATCAGAAGTACACTTGGAGCATCTGGAATTAAAGTGCCGGGAACAGCAGGAGAGACGAGTGAAGCACTGTTTGATCAATACGGAATCCCATCTTTGATCATGGCAGACGGACCGGCCGGAATCCGCCTGCAGCAAACTTATGAAGTAGACCGTGAGAAAGATACAGTTTATGGAACAGGTGTGCTTGGTTCACTTGAAAATGGTTATCTTGTTGGAAGAAAAGACCATGAGGGCGCAGAACGTTACTATCAGTATTGTACTGCATTTCCGGTAGGAACAGCACTTGCACAGTCCTGGAACAAAAAACTGATGGAACAGTTTGGACGGAAGGTTGCGGCAGAGATGGAAGAATTTCATATTAATCTCTGGCTTGCACCAGGATTAAATATTCACAGAAATCCGCTGTGTGGAAGAAACTTTGAATATTATTCAGAAGATCCATTCCTTGCAGGCACACTGGCAGCAGCAGTGACCAGAGGAGTTCAGAGCAGACCGGGATGTGGTGTTACAATCAAGCATTTTGCATGCAATAATCAGGAAGATAACAGAATGGGGGTTGATGCACACGTATCAGAAAGGACATTGAGAGAAATATATCTCAGAGGTTTTGAAATTGCCGTGAAAGAGGGTGCACCAACTGCGATCATGTCTTCCTATAATCTGATCAATGGTGTGCATGCAGCAAACAGCAAGGACCTTTGTACAAGGATTGCACGTGAAGAGTGGGGGTTTGACGGAGTTATCATGTCTGACTGGAATACAACAGTACCGGAGGATGGAAGCATTCCGTGGGTTTGTGTGGCAGCAGGAAATGATATTATTATGCCGGGAAATCCGGATGATGATAAAAATATTCGTGAAGCGTATAAAGAAGGAAAACTTACAGAAAAAGAAATCCGTCTTTGTGCAAACAGAATCCTGAAACTGATTCGAAGATTAAGCTGATTGTGTCAATTTAGTTGTTATATATCCGTATGTGGGGCTACCGGATACGAAATACTTTGGGAAACATTCATGTTGTGGATTTTAAGACATCTCACGTAAGGACGTTCTTTTCCACATTGTCAGATGAAGGACTGGAACACTAGGAGATTTTGGTCTCTTTTTATATATTTAAGGAAAGAATCTAACTAAATCTAACGGAAATTTTTAATTCTTTGAATCACAAAAAAATGAAAAAATTTCTAAAAAAAATCTATTTAAAATAAAGTAGCCCGGTGCTATTGTAGATACAAAATGAAATTTATAAATAAAAAGGAGGAAAAAGGATGAAAAGAAAGAGAAAATACAGGGGGGTAGCGAGTATTCTGCTTATTCTAACCATGATATGTAGTTTACTCCCCGTAAATTATTTGGAAGCGTCTTCGTCTTCGGATAATGGAGATGGAACGTTTACAAATCCGGTTATTTATGCAGATGTTCCGGATTTGGATGTAATCCGTGTGGGAGACGCTTATTATATGGTAAGCACAACCATGCATTTGTCTCCAGGATGCCCAGTTATGAAATCTACGGACATGGTTAATTGGGAAATTGTCAATTATGTCTATGATACCTTGGGAGATGAAGACAAGCTGGCATTGAGAAATGGAGAAAGCGATTACGGAAATGGTTCATGGGCAGCAAGTCTTCGGTATTTTAAAGAAAAATACTATGTGACTTTTGCAAGCTTAACTACGGGAAAGACGTATATCTACTCTACAGCGGATATTGAAAATGGACCATGGCATAAGTCAGAGTTTAAGGGATATCTTCATGACATTTCTCTTCTTACAACAAAAGACAAGATGTATGTAGTGTATGGAAGCGGTACCGCTCTTTGCCGGGAATTGTCAGAAGATGAAAATGGAGATATTTCTTTTGGAGAAGAATCTACATTAATTAAACATACAGCACTTGACAAGGATGGGAATCCGGTGAACGGTGCAGTAAATTATGTTTCAGAAGGAATTCACGCATATCAGATCGGAGAGTATTACTATCTGTTTATGATTCAATGGCCAAGCGGCGAACGCCGCCAGGAGATCTGCTGGAGATCGAAAACGCTTGATTCAAAAGGCTGGGAGAGCAGAAAGATTTTTGATTCAGGCTTGGAGTTCGATGGCAAGATGGATGAAGCCGGAGTTGCCCAGGGCGGAGTTGTAGAGACGAAAGACGGAAAGTGGTATTCATATTTATTCCAGGATCATGGATCAGTCGGAAGAATTCCGGTGCTGGTTCCGGTGGAATGGAAAGATGGCTGGCCGGTGTTTGGTGATGAGAATGGCAAAGCAGAATCAGTTATGAAGATTCCGGGAGTCTCAAGTGAGGAGAAGAATATTGTAGTATCCGATGAATTCTATAATGGAGAAACCAGAAAAGTTTATTCGGATAAAGATGCGGTTGTTCAATTTTCTGAAGAGCCAAAAAAGGCAGTGAAGAATAAAGAAAATAAGGCAGAGAAAGAAATAATCGAAGTGCTGGAAAACAGCGGATTTGAAGAAGGAACGACAGGCTGGACAACACAGCAGCCGGGAACACTTACGGAAGTGACAGATGTGATTGTAAGTGGAGAAAAGGCTGTAAAAGTGACGGATAGAACGTTGACCGCATCAGGTCCAAAGCAGGTGATTACCGGCAAAATAAAGGCTGGACAGAAAGTCAATGTCAGCGCCAAAGTAAAGTATGATGAAGGGCCAGACGTTAGGACTTTTAATATTTGCATTCAGAATAATAAAGATGGAAATGTATGGGATGGAATTGAAATTGCGGCTACAGCCGAAGTGAAAAAAGGAGAGTGGACGACAATTCAGGGAAGCTGTACGATTCCGGCCAATGCAGATATGTCTTATAGTGGACTTTTTGTTGAGACAGGATGGGTACCAGAGCCTTCCAAGGACAAGGATCTGATGGATTTTTATGTGGATGACGTATCCTGCAGTTATGAAGCGAATTACGGTATTATTGAAAACGGTGGATTTGAATCTGGTTTAGCCCCATGGCAGATGCAGGATGGCAAAGGGAACTTAGAAGTTACAGATACAGATGCAGCATCAGGAACATACAGTGTATTGGCAAAAGACAGAGTGGCAACAGGAAATGGTCCGATGCAGAACTTGACAGGTAAGGTGAATGCAGGCAGAAAGTATAAGGTTGCTGCGAAAGTAAAATATACATCAGGACCAGACAGCAGAGATTTTGCATTTACCTTCCGTTACGGAGATGGAACGTTTAAAAATGCCAAAATTGCAACGGTAAAGAAAAATGAATGGACACTGATAGAAGGAAGCTACAAGATTCCGGCAGATGCAGATATGTCAGATGTCTATGCATTTCTTGAGACGACATGGACAGTAGAACAGAATAAGCAGAAGGATTTAATGGATTTCTATGTAGATGATGTCTCAATTGTCGAAGAACCAAAAGATGAGCAGATTGAAAATGGCGAGAACGATTATAATGGATCAAATTTGAAGCTGGAATGGCAGTGGAATCACAATCCAAATAATAATAACTGGTCATTGACAGAGAGAAATGGTTATCTGCGTCTGACAACGGGAAATGTTGTGACGAATATTCTTGAAGCTCGAAATACTTTGACACAGCGAACATATGGACCAGCTTGTTCCGGCGATGTGGCTTTGGAGGTTTCAGGCATGAAAAATGGCGATGTAGCAGGTCTTGCTGCATTCCAAAAGCATTATGGATACGTCGGAGTCAAGATGGAAGGCGGAACCAAATATTTGGTTATGGTGAAGACGGAAAGTGATGATAACCCAAATGGAAATGAGATCGAACGGGTAGAACTTGATCCTTCTGTAGAGAGAGTTTATCTGCGTGCAGATATGGACTTTAAACAGAAGACGGATAAAGCGGTATTCTTTTATAGCCTGGACGGAAAAGAGTGGTCTCAGATTGGCGATACTCTGCAGATGGCATATACGCTTCCGCATTTCATGGGATATCGCTTCGGATTATTTAATTATGCGACTATAGAAGCCGGTGGATATGCAGATTTTGATTATTTCCACGTGGGAGATAAGGGAGCAGAAAGTGCGCCGACAGGATTGAATGTATCGTTAGAGGATATCGAAGGGGGATCAGGAATTGCAAATGCAGAGGTGAAGCTCCCGATTCAAATGGACGCACTTCCGGATGGAGAGTATTCCGGAATTGAGATGTCTATGAATATTCCAGAAGAATTCCGAGTGGCAGATGTTGCTTTCCAGGACAAAAATGTATCAGGAAATACTTCTTATTCTTACTTGAATGGACGACTGGTTCTTTCAGTTACAGGGGATAAAGTTGATTACAACAATACAGAAGGACAGGAATTTGCAACGGTAACATTGCGATTAGCGGATTATCTTACCGAAGATAAGACGGTAACAGTGCGTACAGACTATGTAAAAGTGGCAGGAGGAAATGTAAGCTACAATGTAGACCAGGCAGTGTCCAATATCTCTATGACAAAGCTGAAAACGAGTGCATTGGCAAAAATCCCAGGCTACTCAAATCCAGTTATTGATTATGATTTTGGAGCGGATCCATTTGCGCTTACTTATGATGGCCGGGTTTACTTATATATGACAGCCGACCAGTTCGAGTATGATGCCGAAGGAAATTTGATTGATAATACATACAGTAAGATTAATAAGTTGCATGTGGTTTCTTCCGCAGATATGGTGAACTGGACAGATCATGGATTTGTTCAGGTGGCGGGAGAAAATGGAGCGGCTAAATGGGCAAATAATTCCTGGGCTCCGGCAGCAGCTTATAAGAAAATTAATGGAGAAGATAAATTCTTCCTGTATTTCTGTAATGGCGGAGGCGGCATCGGAGTGCTCGAGGGAGACTCTCCGGTGGGACCATTTAGAGATCCAAATGGAAAAGCACTTGTAGATGCCAGCACACCAGGAGCACAGGGAGTTACCTGGATTTTTGATCCGGCTGTTATGGTGGATGATGATGGAACTGGATATTTAGTGTTCGGCGGAGGAATTCCAAACGACCAGGATAATGCAAGCTGCCTGAATCCAAAGACGGCAAGAGTGATGAAGCTGGGAGATGATATGACCAGCGTTGAAGGCGAAGCTGTGATGATCGATGCACCGTGTATGTTTGAGGATGGTGGCATACACAAGGTTAATGACCAGTATTATTATACCTATTGTTCTAATTTTTCGGGTGATCATTCAGCGATAGCAGGATATCCGGGATATGGAAACATTTGCTATATGGTAAGTGATAATCCGATGGGACCATATGAGTACAAGGGAGAAATTCTGCAGAATCCGCATACATACTTTGGTGTAGGCGGCAACAATCATCATGCTATTTTTAACTTTGACGGAAAATCCTATATCACCTATCATGCACAGACGCTGGGTCAGGCAATGGGTATTGAGAAAGGATATCGATCCACACATATTAATGAGGTATTCTATTATGCAGACGGAGGCATTAAGGAGATTATTGCCGATCGCGAAGGAATCAGCCAGCTTCACACAATAGATCCATATGCCAAGACTGCAGGAGAAACCATTGCATGGCAGTCTGGAATACAGGTGGAAGACTGTGAAGAAAAAGGAAATGGACTTTCAGCGGTAAACAATAGAAAAGTAACCGGTATTAACCCTGGAGACTGGGCAGCAGTGGCCGGTGCAGATTTTGGAATGGAGGGAGCAGCATCCTTCACAGCGAAAGTTGCATCTGAGGCAGGAGGAACGATAGAGCTTAGAGTTGATTCACCGGATGGAGAAGTGGTGGGAACACTTGACATTCCAGCAGGAGATGGATCCTGGAAGGAGTTAAGCTGCGAAGTAAAAGGCCTGACAGGAACACATAATGTTTTCTTTGTGTTTAACGGAGATTCCAAGGAAGATAATCTGATGAGCATCGATGAATGGCAGTTTAAAGAAAAGAAAGCAACGGCTCCAGATAAGAGCAAGCTGGCAAAAGTAATTGAGCGGGCGTCTAAGGTAGATGTTTCTAAGTATACAGAAGAAACAGTAGAAAAGATGCAGGAAGCATTCTCTGAAGCACAGAAAGTCTATGATGATCAGGAGGCAACAGAGCGCGAGATTGCAAAAGCCGTAAAAATGCTGGAAGATGCACTGGAGAATCTGAAATTAAAGGAGAATGAAGGTTATAAGGTGCTGGAAGGAAGCGACAGCAAGTGGACACGAGGCTCGAAAGAAGGTCTTACATTTAAAATCAGTAAAGGTAAGTTTGATCATTTAGAGATAAGCGGTGTCGTAGTTGACCCATCTCAATATACCTTTGATGCAGAAAATATGACAATCCTAGTTCGACCGGAGTATTTAGACAGCCTCGCGGAAGGTGTTTATACGGTTGCATTTGTTTATAGCGACGGCGGAGAGGCTTGTGCAAAACTAACGGTTGTAGTACCGGATGCTGGAGGTGGTCAAAATAATGGAGGTAATCAAGGCGGCAGCGGTAATAGCCAGGGAGATGGCGGAAGTGGAAATGGTACGGTGAAAACCGGAGATTCGGCTAATGTTGTTTCCTGGGGTGTGCTGTTAATTCTGGCGATGTTCGGAGCTGGAATGGCAGTGCGGGCAAAAAGAAAAAAATAATATTGTAGAGTTGCCTGTTTAGGGACAGGGTAAAAGGGGCTATCGGTTAATACCGATTTTTAGGCTCTAAATCTTAAAATACGAATCTCCCGTAGAAATCAGTATTTTTAATACTTGAACTTCTTTGGGAGATTCGTATTTTTTAGTTTCTGCCTATATTTTAGGGCGCAAAAAAACCCTTGGCTGTATTTTTGAAAGCACCCTTTTTCTAAGCAGTCTTTTCTTCAGTTTTTCCTTCAAATTTCTTGATCTTATCATGAAGAAAACGATGGTATTTATTTATATTTCTTCCAATCACATACAGCATGAATTCTCTATATCTTTTTCAGCATCATATTTATAGAGACATTTTGCTTTATGTTCGCAGCCGCTGCAATCAGAACACCCATACACCTCAAATGTTTGAGTGTAACCAGCCGTTCTTTTGTCTCTGTTCTGATATGATGAAGTTCTCTTCCGTCATGGCAGACATAATAAAGTTCATCCTCGAACATCTGTGTTTTCATGTTGTAATACTTTCCAATATCTTCTTGATAAGCACGCATTTTTCGTTTTTCATGATCCTGCAGTTTGATGTAACTGGAAATTTTCTGTTCTTTTAAATACAGAAGATTCTTTTCACTGCAATCTGATATAAGGAAAGCCGATACAAGATTTTTGAAGGCCTGTATCGACTTTATTTTTAATCGGCGGCCTGTTCTCCGATTTGCACCATTTTAAATCCTTCTCCATGAACTTCGTTGGATTCAAGTACGATCAAGAAGGATGCGGGATCAGCTTCTTTTACAGCTTGCTGTACCTGGAACATTTCTTTGTTACTACAAGCACACATAACGACTTGTTTTTCGTCTTTGTTATATCCTCCCAGAGCGTTTAAAATTGTAGTCCCGCGTTGACAACAGTTGTCGATTACTTCGCAAATTTCGGAACCATGGTCTGTCACTATTAGTGCAAGTTTACCTGAATTGATTCCGTACATTAATTTGTCTACTGCAACAGCAAAAATGAAGTTTACAACAGCTTTACGAAAATGATGAGCATGTTTATTGGGAGAGTTATGATGAAGTTTACAATCTTGCAGAAAAACAAATGCTTCTTGTTAAGGTGATGGCATATACATTCCTTGGATTGATTGGTACGATATGTTTTTTGAATATGGCAAATACAATGATTATGAATGTCATTACACGAAAACGGGAGTTTGGTATACTTCAGGCTGTTGGAATGAGTAACGGACAGCTGGGAAAAATGCTACAGCTGGAGGGTATATTCTTTACAGTAGGTTCAATTTTAATCTCTTTGATTATCGGACTTCCGGCAGGATATTTAGCATTCTTATACTCAAAGAAGGAAGGTTTTTTTGGAATCAGCACATATCATTTTCCGGTAGCAGAAGTTCTGATTATGGTTTCAGTGCTACTCATTATGCAGATTGTCTTGTCCTTTGTATTAAGTAAAAATGTGAAGAAAGAATCAATCATTGACAGAATAAGGTATTAAACAGTCTACTCATATTCGAATCTTTCAGGTAATAAGATCATGGAATCAGCATTGGCTGTGTTTTCGGTCATCGGCTTGATGTATATTGTTTTGATACAGGAGAATATGTTTATAGATCAGAAATGAAGTGATATGTGATAATATGAGCAGAATTAAATTTACTAAGCACAAATTTTCTGTATATGATATACTTGTATCATTCTTGGTAGAATATAAATTTATAAGTATGATATGGGGAAACAGTTCTGTATGGAAGTGCTTCAGAATTGAATGCTACGTTGGAATATGATTTTTCTCAAGAAAAGAATTTCAGCTATAAAGGGCTTTCAATGGACGAAATCATTCATCATTTAGCGGTATTTATTTCACGATTATGGCAGATTCATATTTTTGGAGAAGAAAACACAAGAACGACGGCGGTATTTTTTATTAAATATTTGAGAACACTTGGTTTTTCGGTTACAAATGATATATTTGCAGAAAATGCGTGGTATTTTAGAAATGCGCTCGTCAGAGCAAATTATACAAACCTGCAAAAAGGCATTTATGAAACAACCGAGTATTTGGAAGTATTTTTAAGAAACTTGCTTTTGAATGGGAAAAATGAGTTGCATAACCGCAGTTTGCATATAAGTGGACTTTGGAATGAGGAAAAAGTGGATATTGAAACCGAAAAAGTGGACATTGAAGGTATGTTTGCCGAAAAAGGACGGGATTTCTCTGCTAAAACAGTAATTCACATCCATAGGCTCTTTGAGAGATTTGGCTTTGATGGAGTATTCGGCAGGAGTGCAGTTATGGAATTGCTTGAATTGAAAGGTTCAGGCGCTTCCAAACTTCTTTCCAATCTGGTGCAGGCGGATATTATTGAACCAGTCTCCGGTTACGGAAAAGGAAAGTATATATTTAAGAAGTAATGATAATTATTTCGTGAACAATCGGCGTCAGGGCAGAGGAAAAAGCAGACTACACTTTTATTGTATCTGCCCATTCCTCTGGACTGCACACCGATTTTCACCAATTGAACCAAATCGCGTCCGGTTATCCAAGACACTATGGAATTTCAATGTGTTTTCTCATCCTTGATTTTATCAAAAATAGTCGGTTTTGCAAATCTGTAAATTCTCTTACTGACACTTTTTTGACTTGATGGCACGACAAATAGACCTCCTTAATCAGAAGGCTTTCCAGACATATTTAATTGTATTTGCTACCCCGTAAGGGAATAGGAACCACGGAGTCTGAATGATGAGAGTTTTCCACCACATGCTTCACATTTGCAGATATCTTTTTGATACAGAATCAGAAGCTTTTCGGCAACTGACTTATTTCTTAACTGCGAAAGATATTGTATACTGTTTAAAAGTTTTCTGCATAAATCCATTTTTTCTTTTTTGTTTCTACAGGAAAGAATACCATAGTACCGAATACGTACAAACCCTTTAGGGAGCACATGCATAAGAAACATACGCAGGAATTCTGTCCCTTTCACAGTGTAAGGAATCATTTTCCCACCATTTTTGTAGTCTTTGGCAAGATAAGTGACTGTTTCGGATGTCATGCTGATGATCCTGCGATTGCTGATAGCAATTCGATGGGTGTATCTGCCCAGATATTTAATCACCGAATTAGCTCCATTAAAGGCTTCTTTGGTATATACAACCCATTCTTTTGCATAAAGCGTATCTAATAGTTCCTTGAAGGTATAATGATTTTGAAGTTTTTGTGATGTTCCAGCGTATTGCAGCTTTCCTGACTCACGAAGCAGTTTGAGTTCTTTCAGGTAATGTTTCTTAAATACAGCTGACATCACTTTTACTGGAAAGAAAAACTTTTTTCCTTTATCTTTCCAATGATTGGTGGAATCCAGACCACCGCCAAGAACTATGGTATGAAGATGTGGATGATAATTCATTCTTGAACCCCAGGTGTGAAGTACACAAATGTATCCGATTCTTGCTCCGAGATGTTTTGGGTCAGAAGACAATTCTGTCATGGTCAGATGTGCAGCATGATACAGTGCATCATATAAAAGTTTCTGATTGGAATACACTAAAGAATACAGTTCTTCCGGGATTGTAAATACGGTATGAAAGTACGGAACATCAAGTACATTTTCCTGCTGTTTATCAATCCATTCATCGACTTCCATTCCCTGACACATCGGGCAGTGTCTGTTTTTGCAGGAATTATAATGAATGTACTGCTTGTGGCAGGATTCACATTCACTGATATTGGTTCCCATTTCGGCAGTTTTGCATTTAGAGATACATAGTGCTGCCATATGCTGTTCGGAAGAGAAAAGATGTGTTTCACTGTATTCTGGAAGGAACTGATGAAAAACATCCTGAATGGTGATTTCATTACTCATTAGAATCACCATCCTTTTTCTTAGGTTTGCGACCGCGTTTTTTCTTTTGTGGATGATCTAACGGGCTTTTAATTCCCATTACTGTTTTATTGGAAATGTGAATATAAACCTGTGTCGATTCCAGACAGCGATGTCCAAGCATAGACTGGACATAATTAATGGGAACACCCTGTTCAATCATGTGACTGGCAAAGGAATGACGGAGAGTGTGAGGATGCACGCTTAATCCTGCATCTTTTCCAACAGCTCGAAGCATAATCTCGACACCACTTACTTTTAGCGGTTCATGAGGTTTATCCAAAGAAACAAAAAGATAGTCTCTTTTAACAGGATAACTTCTCCAATACTCCTTTAAGAGTTCAAGTGCCCGGTTTGAGAGTATTGTCCAACGGTCACGATGATTTTTACTTTTTGGAACATAGACCTGCATCCTGCTCATGTATATATCTTCAGCCCTAAGCTTTACAAGTTCTGTTGTGGTCAAGCATTTTTGTAACACTTGTGGCTAAAAAATATCGCTTACCGGT
>CAJKWK010000043.1 GCA_905203555.1 uncultured Lachnospiraceae bacterium | reverse complement strand
TTTGAACCCTCGCGCCGCTACTAACGACCTACTCCCTTTCCAGGGGAGCCCCTTCGGCCAGCTTGGGTACTTCTCCAAATGGGTCGCTATCTAATATACACGATTATTCCGACCTTGTCCAGTACTTTTTTACATTTTTTTATTTTTGTTATTCTTCGACATTTTTATTGTTTTTTCTGACACTTCCTTTTCTAACAATAATTAGCACACTTTATATCTTTTCCTCTGCATTTCTACTATATATAGATACTGTAAATACCGCTCCCACCGTTTTCGCATATTTACCTCAGATCCCAGAAAAATAACTTCCGAGTATAGATAGTTTCAAAACATACATTTTTAAAAAATGAAAAGGTCTTTCTCCGATTTAGAAAAAGACCTTTTTAGCGGAGAGGGTGGGATTCGAACCCACGCGCCCTTGCGGACAAACGGTTTTCAAGACCGCCTCGTTATGACCACTTCGATACCTCTCCATTTATGAAATTATCGCGTTGCCCAATGCTCAACGCAAGAGATATTCTACCACAGTTATTCTACAACGTCAACCACTTTTTTATATTTTTTGCATCATCTGCCTTTTTTCATCTTTTTCTATTCTCACAGTACCGTTTTGTATGCCATCCTTTATAAATTACCGGTACTTCCTCCTTGCTTTTCCCAGGCCCCTCTTATAGATTCCCGATTCTTACAAACGTCTCGCCTATCTCCAAATCCTCCGGTGTAGTAATCTTAATATTTCTATAAGATCCCTCTACTAATTTTATTTCACATCCGTTCATCATTTCCACAACCATCGCATCATCTGTTACGCCGGTGTTTCCACACTCCATTAGTTTTGCATACGCATTTCTAACAAGTCTTGTCTCAAACACCTGTGGAGTCTGCACCATCCAGACCTTGCTGCGATCCGGTGTATCTGCCACATTTCCATTCTCATCTGCAATCTTGATCGTATCTTTTACCGGCATTCCGACCACGCAAGCGCCACTGCTCTGCACTTCTTTATAAGCACGCAGTATCATTTCCTGATCCACAAATGGGCGCGCGCCATCGTGAATAAATACATATCCATCCTCTGTCAAATGCTTTAGGGCATTCCAAACCGAATGATATCGTTCCTTCCCGCCGCACACAATATGGCTCACCTTATGAAATCCGTATTTATCCACAACCTGCTCTTGGCAATACACCTCGTCTCCCTCTCCGGTCACAAGATAAATCTCATCTATTACTTCAGAACTCTGGAACGCCTTTAAAGAATAATACAGCACCGGTTTCCCTGCCATCAAAAGATATTGTTTCTGAATTGTTGTTCCCATTCTCTTCCCCTGACCTGCTGCCAAAACAATTGCTGTACACTTTTTCTTCATCATACGTTCCTCCTTATCGCAAAATCATCTTTCCCCTAGTTTTAAATTCGGCACCGCATTCAAATCCCATCCATGACGTGTTCCCGCCAGATATTCATAATAAGCCGCCGCTCCGATCATCGCCGCATTATCTGTACAATAAATCGGAGAAGGATAATAAAATGGAATATTTCGTTCTTCACAAGCTCTCTTCATACCTTCACGAAGTGCACTATTCGATGCCACTCCACCCGCAATAGCAAATTTACATATTCCAAACTCTTCCACTGCTTTCATTGCATTTTCTACAAGCACATCCACAACTGCCTTTTGAAACGACGCCGCAACATCTGCCGGATTGTAAGTTTCACCTTTCATCTGACAGCCATTCAGGTAATTTAAAACAGCAGATTTCACCCCGCTAAAACTAAAATCATACGGCGCATCCTCTATATGAGCCTTAGGGAATACAATCGCGTTTGGATTTCCTTCCTTTGCAATCCGGTCAATCTTCGGACCCCCCGGATACCCCAGTCCAATCGCACGAGCAACCTTATCATAAGCCTCTCCGGCCGCATCATCTCTCGTTCTTCCCAATATTTCGTATTTTCCATAATCCCGCACGCAAACAAGATGTGTATGACCACCGGATACAACCAGACACAAAAACGGTGGTTCTAAATCCGGATGTTCTATATAATTTGCAGAAATATGTCCTTCAATATGGTGCACACCGATCAGCGGCAGTTTTTTTGCATAAGCAATCGCTTTCGCCTCTGCCACACCTACCAACAGCGCTCCCACCAATCCAGGACCATAAGTCACGCCAATCGCATCAATATCATCCAATGTAACCTGTGCCTCTTTCAATGCCTCTTCTATCACTTGATTGATTTTTTCAATATGCTTGCGTGAGGCAATTTCCGGCACAACGCCGCCATATAATTTATGCAGATCGATCTGAGAAGAGATGACATTTGACAAAACTTCTCTGCCGTTATGCACAACTGCTGCCGCAGTCTCATCACAAGAGCTTTCAATCGCAAGTATATTGATATCTTTGATTTCTCTCATCTATCTATCCTCTTTTTATTCAAACTTTAACTCAGTGGACATTTTATCCTTTCCGGCCTTCGCCGCCGGAAAAATCTTGCGGACGTCTTCCATATATTCTTCCGCATAAGTCATCGACGGACTATAATGCGTCAGCCACAACTCCTTCACTTCTGCGTCCTTTGCCAGCTGTGCAGCCTCATAAAATGTCATATGTTTATATTCTACCGCTTTTGCTGCTTTCTCTTTTTCACCATACATTCCTTCACATATAAACAGGTCTGAGCCCTTCGCATTTTCCCGAATTGAATTTGTCGGACGTGTATCTGTCGTATACGTCAGTTTCAATCCTTTTCGCGGCGGTCCCAGCACCAGATCCGAAGTCAGCAGACGACCCTCATATTCTACTGTCTCACCCTTCTGCAGGTGTTTCCAGTACATTTGAGGAATCTCCTCCGCTTTTGCACGTTCCGGATCAAACTTTCCTGCCCGGTCAATCTCCAACGTATATCCATAGCAAAGCACATTATGATTCACACGAAACGCTTTCAGCCGATACCCATTCATCTCAAAGACCTGTTCAGCGCCTTCAATTTCCTTATAAATAATCGGGAACGGCAATTCCGGTGCGATTACACGCAACGCATTGACTACACGCTCCAGTCCCTTTGGTCCAATTAAGGTAAGGGGCTCACGCCTGTCTGCATTCCCCATTGTCAAAAGAAGCCCCGGAAGGCCGCTAATATGATCCCCATGATAATGTGTAAAGCAGATTACATCAATCGGCTTAAAACTCCACCCTTTCTCTTTGATTGCAATCTGCGTTCCTTCTCCACAATCTATCAACAGGCTGCTGCCATTAAATCTGGTAAGCAGAGCCGTCAGCCATCGATACGGCAATGGCATCATTCCTCCACATCCCAGCAAACAAACATCTAACATATCATCCCTCTATTTCCACCGGTATCTGAAACGTCTCAAGCATCGCATCATAACATGTCTCACACAAGTCAAACACGTGCTTTTGACCATCCTTTTCCGAAAAATATCCCCACTGATACTCCACATGAAACACACCTTGCGTCTCATGCCCATTGGATACCGGAATCGCTCTTCCACACCGATTACAAACTATTTTTTCAACACAAGAAACTTCTTTTGTTTTCTTCTGATACTGACGCATCACTTTTCCTCACTTATTTCACAGCTCATCAGAACCGCATCTTCTTCCGGCTTTTCATAAAATCCCGGACGCACCCCATCTTCTGTAAATCCATGTTTTTTATAAAATGCTCTGGCTGCTGTATTGCTGCGGCGAACATCCAAAAGCAGCTTTTTCAGCTCCTGCTCTTGTCCGACTTTCTTCAATTCCTTTATCAATTCACTGCCAACGCCTTGTTTCCGCGATTCTTTCAAGACAGCAACTCTCGCAATATCTGCCTCATCTGCCGCAACATAAGCAAATAAATATCCGATCAATCTGCCCGCCTTTTCTGCAGTCAGACAAATCGTCTGTGCATTTTCCAGAGTATCCAGAACTGCACGTTCACTCCATTTATCCGGGAAAATCTGATGCTCCATCTCAGCAATTGCCGCCGCCTCTTTGTATTTCATTTCATGCACAGTAATTCTGGAATTCTTTTCACGCTCTGCACGTTCACGCTCCGCCTGAGACACACGCAGATACTCCGGCTGATGTTCCATTGCAGTTTCCGTCTTGCCCGCTTTATAATATTTAATACCAAGCGTTCCGACAACAGCTGCACGCTGGCGGTTCATATAGGCAGGAGCAAAAGCATAAGGAACTTTCAATCCTTCTGCCAGAATATTTTTATAAACCGGAACACCATCTCCCACAAATACTACTCTGCGGCCATAATTATTCAAACGGCGAATCAATTCTTCCACCGAAATCGCCATCTGCATCTTCATCACTTGAAAAACCGGTTCTCTAAGAGATTGATTTTCCTTTTCTCCGGCTTTCCAGGAAAATGTATACATGCCCGTATACACCTGATTTCGTCTTGCATCCATAATCGGACAAATGATATCCTCACATCCATATACATTATACGCCAGTCCATCCACTGTCGGTATATGGATCAAAGGTTTATCTAACGCAAGTCCCAATCCTTTTGCAGTTGCCGAACCAATTCGCAGTCCTGTGAAAGACCCCGGACCTCCTGCCACTGCGATTGCATCAATCGTATCCAAATCCGTCTCCGTCATTTTCACCATCTCATCAATCATCGGCAGCAACGTCTGTGAATGTGTTTTTTTATAATTAACCGTATATTCCGCAAGCGTAATCTCATCTTCCACAATCGCAACAGTTGCAGTCAGTCCGGAACTGTCAATTGCCAGTACTCTCATACTTCGCCTCCCATTTGATTTTTATTGATTTTAATTTTTTCTATTTTACGTTTCTATTTCACTTTACTTCTTCTATTGTGATTTTCCGATAGTCAAATCCCTGCTGTAAATCTTTCTCAATCGTCACTTTCGTGCGATGTTCCGGCAAAATCTCTTCAATAAGATTGGCCCATTCGATCAATGAAACCCCGTCTCCCATGACATAATCATCGAAACCGATCTCGTCCATCTCTTCCACATCACCAATCCGATATACATCAAAATGATAAAACGGAAGTCTTCCGCTTTCATATACTTGTACGATTGTAAATGTCGGACTACTGACCGGCTCTTCAATTCCCAGCCCTTTCGCGAATCCTTGTGTAAATACTGTTTTCCCAACGCCCAAATCCCCGGTCAGCGTAAACACCTGCCCCGGAACTGCGTTTCGTGCAAGTTCCATTCCCAATTGAAATGTATCTTCAGGACTTTTGCTTTCTATTACCATACTCTATAGCCTCCTACTATTTACATCACTCTATTTTCTCACAACCCACCCGACTTTGCAAATCTTTTCTGTAACCGGATAAAAAGAGTTACCCTTTTCGTTCCTGTTTTATCGCATGCATGGCTATAAAAAGAAAAATGCCCTGAAACAACAGCGCTGTCTCAGAGCATTATTTAAACACTATTTTGTTATTTATTTTAGTGATGGAACAAACGGATTCCGGTAAATGCCATTGCCATATCATATTTGTTACATGCAGCAATTACATTATCATCTCTAACAGAACCACCCGGCTGTGCCACATATTTCACGCCGCTCTTATGAGCACGCTCGATGTTATCCCCGAATGGGAAGAACGCATCAGAGCCAAGAGCTACATCTGTCATTTTATCCAGCCATGCACGTTTGTCTTCTCTTGTAAACACTTCCGGTTTTACTTTGAATGTATTTTCCCAAACGCCATCTGCCAGAACATCCATATATTCTTCCCCGATATACAGATCAATTGCATTGTCGCGGTCTGCACGTCCGATGCCGTCTTTAAACTGCAGCCCCAATACTTGTGGAGACTGGCGCAGCCACCAGTTATCAGCTTTCTGACCGGCAAGACGCGTACAGTGGATGCGTGACTGCTGTCCTGCACCGATACCGATTGCCTGTCCGCCCTTGACATAACATACGGAATTGGACTGTGTATATTTCAGCGTAATCATAGAAATTGCAAGATCGATTTTTGCCTCTTCCGGAATTTCTTTATTCTTTGTCACAACATTTGAGAAGAAATCCTCGTCAATCTTCAATTCATTTCTTCCCTGTTCAAATGTAATTCCAAACACTTCTTTATGTTCCAACGGAGCCGGCACATAATTCGGATCAATCTGAATTACGTTGTAATTCCCTTTTTTCTTCTGTTTCAGAAGTTCCAGAGCCTCCGGTTCAAATCCCGGTGCAATCACTCCATCGGAAACCTCACGTTTAATCAGTCTGGCTGTATCCACATCACACACATCAGATAATGCGATAAAATCTCCAAAAGAGGACATTCTATCTGCGCCTCTTGCTCTTGCATAAGCACATGCCAGCGGTGACAATTCTCCCAGATCATCTACCCAGTAAATCTTTGCCAAAGTCTCTGTCAACGGAAGTCCTACCGCCGCACCGGCCGGAGATACATGCTTAAAAGATGTAGCCGCCGGAAGTCCTGTTGCCTTTTTCAGTTCAGAAACAAGCAGCCAGCCGTTGAACGCATCCAAAAAGTTAATATATCCCGGACGTCCACACAACACTTCGATCGGAAGGTCACTGCCATCCTGCATATAAATGCGGGACGGTTTCTGATTTGGGTTACAGCCATATTTCAATTCTAATTCTTTCATTTTGCGCTCCTTATTTATTCTTATTTACAATCTTTGTCTCATAAGCACCTGTCTCGATATCAATGTAACGTACAAACAGAGAGACTTTATTTTCTTCATTCAAGCTGCTCCACAACAACTCTGTGAATGCCTCTATATCATCCGGTATGGAAACCAGTTTCGGCTCACCTTCAAAACTCGGAAGTGGATTGCCGTCATGCATATAAGTATGAATAAAATGTCCTTCTCCTGCCGCCGGATTCTTATAAGAAAATGTAAATCGATGACAACTGTCCGGATTGCCGTTATTGCTCTTTAAGATTGACATCGCATAATTATAAACCCCTTTTTCCACGTGCATAACACCGGAAATACGTGGTGTATAATTCGGTGCGTCCGGCTCAAACTCTCTGGAACGCAAAGACTGTTCAAAGGTCAGTTGATCGTCCATACCTTCGTAAATGGTATCTGTCTGATCCCCATTTGTTACAATTGTTTTATTTCCAAGAACACGCACCGGCGCATAAATAATCAAACTTGGGTCTGTCAGCTTAGATGGGTCAAATGCCTGTGTGCGGATTCCTTCTCCATCTTCTACAAACACACGATTGCGGCTGTTCTCACTGCGTCCCATAATAAAATACGCAGCAACTGCCTTTTTCCCATCAGCGCTTTTTCCAAGGATGATTCCTCTTCCCGGATATGCATTGTTCTTTAATTCCTGTTCAATGGATAACATATTCATAGATAGCTCTCCTTTTTGTTATAAACTCATTCGTCAATTTTACATCTTCATTATAATCGCCTGTTTTTATAAGTTCAACTAAAAAGAGAGCTTTGATTCTGTAGATTTTCTAATATAAATTGATTAGGAGTGATGTCTTGTGTATATTTTCACACATCCCCAGTAACTTCCCAGCATGGACAATATCCCAATCACAAGCCCGATTGCAAACAGCAGCCATGGATTCATGTTCAAAATCCACGCAAAAGAAAAATTCAGTTGAGTAAAACAATATGAAATTGTTGCCACCAACACTAACGCTATGTATAAAATGGTTCCTTTTTTATTTCCCAGAATATAAAATCCCACACTGAATACAGCAGTTGTAACAAGGGAAACAACCACTCCCAATGCACAATACAACAGACCTGTCTGAAGTTCCGTTGTCTTCCCACCATATACATAAATCAGCATCATCAATACGCTAATTACAGCATTTATGCCGACATATATCATATTATCTATAAACCTTGCCATCACAATTTCTTTTTTCGTAAGTGGATATGTCAGCATAATATCATCGAATTTCACCATCTCATCCTGCTCCAGTGCCGCCTGCAAAACAGATACGGTGGTCATTGGAATACATAACACCACAAACAGGGGCAGCGCAACTCTATCCGGGCCGATTATAAATGCACAAAGAAAGAGCGCCAAATATCCACCCAGATTTCCCAACAAATTTTTCGGAATACAAAAAGTATCATAAAAGTCTTTTTTCACAATCCCCCACATTCTACATTTCTCCTTTCACATAAAATAACATGATATCTTCCACTGATGCCCTTTCCATCTCCAGCTCAGGAAATACACGCAGAATCTCATTTTTATTTTTGACAAGCACCTTGTACTCATACGGCTCTTTTTTAAAAGATACGATATCTTCCTCTCTCAGCGTTTCAAAAAAGGCCTTTCCACAATGCAGGATTCCATAATCACCCCGAATTTCATCATAAGTCTTCACAAACTGTAATGTCCCATCGTGAATCAATGCGATATAATCCGCTACTTTATCCAAATCACTGGTAATATGAGATGACATCAGCACCGTATGCTCTTCCTCTTCTGTAAACTCTCGGATCAACTCCAGAATCTCATCCCGAAAAACCGGATCCAGCCCACTGGTCGCCTCATCTAAAATCAATATTTTCGGAGCATGACTAAAGGCAATCGCAAACTCCAGTTTCATCTTCATTCCTTTCGAAAAAGTTTTTAATCTCTTATCTTCCGGAAGTCCAAATCTTTTCAAATATCCATGATATCTTTCCATATCCCAGTTCCGATAGACCTTTTGCAGCATCGAACCGATAAATTTCGGAGTATATTGCAGATTATAATGACTTACATCATAGATAACCGCAATATCTTCTTTGATTTCCTTTTCCTGTGTTCGCAAATCTTTTCCTAAAATGTTGATTGCATCATACTCTGAGCGAATCAATCCTAACAGCGATTGAATCATCGTGGACTTGCCCGCACCATTGGCGCCGACCAAGCCTAAGATACTCCCCTTTGGAATATTTAATGTAATATTCTTCAAGGAGAAATCTTCATATACCTTTGACAAATTCTGAATTTGAATAGCATTCTCTACCATATGTTTCATTCACCCTTTACTTTTTTCTCTTTCCAACTACTCGTTTTCACAATAGAATACTTCTAATATCTCTTTCAAAGATTCCAGTGATACCCCATTCTGCCTTGCAAGTTCACACACCTCTGACAGATTCTCTTCAATCTTACGCAGATTTTCCTCTCGAATAAAATCTTGATTTTGTGCAGAAACAAAAGTCCCCTTCGCCGGAACTGTCACGATGAATCCATCTTTTCCCAAATCATCATACGCCCGCTGGGTCGTAATCACACTGACATGAAGTTCCTTTGCCAGTTTCCGCATAGACGGCATAGGATCTCCCGGTTTTAATTCACCACTCATAATCATCCCTTTAATCTGAGAAGTAATCTGTTCATAAATCGGTTTTGTACTCGCATTACTTAAAATAATTTCCATCATCTAATCATCCTGTTCCAATAAAACCTGTGCACTGGTTTCATAACTGTACTTAAGTTACAAGTACAGTATATACTTCATTGCATATACTGTCAATATCCTATATGTACAGTTTTGTATTTTATTATAAAACTCTTTTATAATAAAAATAACAAGAGAACGTTTCAGCACCGATCCATCGCGCAACCGTCTCCTTGTTATTCTTGCATAAATATCAAACTCTTCCTCTAAACCAACTGTTCCAGTTTCTCATAAAACTGCTCATAGAAATCCCGTTGAAAATCATAAGGTTTCCGATAGAACACATAAAGCAGACTCAACCCTGTCTGTTTGACTGCACCTTCCTCCTCACTTGCTCGAATTTCCTCTCCAACCTTTTCCAAAAAATCATGCCAGTCTAATACAAATTGCTCGTATTTTTTCAAATTCGGGATCCCCAGCCATTTATTGATTTTCACCTTCGTGCGATGCACTTTCCTACACTCATGTATTTGATGAAAATACTGAAAACTTCCATTCTCATAAATCCGCCCCAACGGAAACAATCTGCAGAATCCCGGTCGAAAGCTGTGAATACTGCATCTCCCCTCTTCATTCAAAAAAGAACAGCGTTCCTGTGCGCCCACCATATTGAGATGCGGAAGAATCAGCCCATCCATCACATCAAGCCCGATGACACCGGAACCGCCTTCTTCTCCATCCAGATTCCAGCTCATCAATTCATCAAAGCTCCGATTCAGATTTCCGGTCAGCTGATACACATCATACGGATCTAATAAAATAGAACTTCCCATTCCGGTACAGCAATCAGAACAACCACTGCAGTCATCGCATCCAATCTTCACCATATCATTTGATGAATATCGTTTTCCATCCGACACTTCATTGATATCCATTTCTCGTTTCATAACTTCACCTTTCATTTTCCAGTATTTACTTTATCAGCTCAATCGCCTTTTCAATCAACTCATCTTTTCCAGCCAAAATTCCCTCTATCGTTTGATAGCACTCAATATCCGGCTGTAAGCCACACCGCTGTGTCTGCTCGCCTGTTGGAGTATACACACCAAGACCGGATATTCCAAACCTTATATTCCCCGGCAAATGAACCACTGCGACATTTCCATCCGCACCAATCGAAGGATTTCCAACAACAATCGCATTCGGCGCCTGTCTCAAAGACATAATTGTAAATTCACTCTGGCTTTGACTTCCTTCATCCATTAAAAGAATAACCTTTCCTGAATATTGGGCAAATGTACGGATATCGTTTTGCTGCTCTTTCAAAGTTCCGCTCCCACTCACCACTTCCAAATTCAGAAATGCTCCCGGCATCGCCTGATTTGGATAACCTAGATACGCAAATACCTCCTGCGTCGGATTGATGTACTCACTCAAAAGATACATGATTGCCGTAGACGGATAATATCTCAAATCTACAATAATCCCATCCGTATCCATCAACTCTTTCATAAGTTTCTCAAGGTCGCCTTGTTCCAAAGAAGAGGGATCAATATATCCAATATTCGTAGATTCCATACGTCCATTCGGAATCGGATTTTGATAGCTGTATTGATACTCCAAAGTATTCACCTGCAGTGTTTTTATTTCTGTCCCACGCAAGATTTGAACTTCTGCCTTTTCTTCCTTTGTTTCAAGTAATAAATGTTTTATTTGAATCAGCATTTTATTCTGCTCCGGAAGTGCATGATATTTTCGCTGCTCCTCTATTCGATCTTGGAGAGACATTCCATCAATCTCTAATAAAACATCCCCCGGTTGCAATTGTTTTTCGCTTTTTCTTGCCTGTGTAACAACAACTTTTTCATCAATTATCCTAATGTCACAAGGCAAGAAATACTTTCCATAGTAATAGTATAAAAATAGTTCTTTATCCACAACAAGACTGTGGGCATCTCCTGTTTTTGCGACAACTTCTGCTATCGCCTTTGCATAACCGCGATAATCTCTTGCACCGGCAACACTTGGAATCGCATTCCGCAAAACAATATTCCAATCCTCTGTCGTGATTTCTACATTGGGCGAATAATATTCGTATATATTCCAAAAACGAAATAATCCGAGCAAATACATTCCCATATCGCCGTCTGAGACATCGTACATTTTTTCATTTTCAAAGGAAACAGTTCCTATTTTATCGAATGACGCATACGCATTTTCCCTATCAGAAATGTATAATTCTGACAGACTTCCAAGATACTCGCTTAACCCCTCGTCCAAGAAATCCACATCCCGAATCCATGATGTATCCAATACTTTCTTGCCACTTTCTTTCTGAAACTGCACCCACTTTTCACTCTCTTCTGTCAGTTCGCTCTGCTCTGGTTTCACCGGAAAACGATTCAGCCAATCCAGCAAGACCCGATTAACATCCGTTGCATTTGCAGCATTCAGCACATCCGGCATTACGCGAAAAAGCTCTGCATCCCAGTTCACTTCCCCGGAAATCACGTCCGGGTGATGATATTTTGCATATCCCCAGACTTTACAAAGTTTATACAATGACTCTACTTGACCTTCCGACAGCTCTTCTGTTTTGATATTTGATCCTTGTTCAAACTCAGTATCATAATCCCGCTTTAGAGATTTCTTGTTTAAAGAAACGTAATCCTTCGCAAACACAAACCCGATGATCAAAATCACTACCAACACGCCGCCAATGATATACTTCTTTTTCATAGCCCCTCCTGTAAATCTTTCCAATTTTTAGGATCGTTGCAACATATCAATTTTATTAATTTTACCATAGTTCTTACTCTATAGGAATAAAAAAATACCACTTCCCTTGTATGCACAAAGGTGTGGCACTTTTTTGCTCAATATTCTATAAAAAGGGGAGATTACCCTTCACTTACCGCTGACTGTATGATTTCTACACACCGCTCAATTCCAAGAAAGCTGCTATTCAGACAAATATCATAATTTTTCGCCTCTCCAAAATCCTGTCCGGTATAATATTTATAATAAGACGCCCGTTTTTTATCTGTCTTCTCAATTCTTCCCAACGCCTTTTCATCCGCCTCTTTATAAACGTGTTCAATTCGCTCTTTCCGACTTTCCAAATCTGCATAAACAAACACTTTCGTCACATTCGGATGGTCTTTCAGCAGATAATCTGCACACCGTCCCACGATGATACATCCACCTTTATTTGCAATTTCTCTGATCAAAGATGCCTGATGCAAAAATGCCCGGTCACTCACTGACAACTCATTGTGCATTCCTTCTCCCAATTCATACCAGAATCCTCCTGCGCCCTGAGTGTCTGCATTTTCAAAGAAACTCCTGTCAATCGGACAGGTCTCTGCTGCCATCTCGATCAGTTCGTGGTCATAAAACGGAATTCCCAAACGTTCTGCCAACTGCTTTCCAACTTCTCTTCCGCCACTTCCGTACTGTCTGCTGATAGTAATGATCGGATGTTTCGAATATCCTTCCGCCGTATCTTCCACCGCTTTGACAGCTGTTGCGATCGTATCACTCTCAAATTCTCCGGCCCACTCAAATCCTTTTTTCGCCATGATAACCGCAATGATCTCATTAATCACCGCTGCTGCCGCAATTGTTCCCTGAATGATCTGTGCACATTCCGGCGCCGGTGTACTCAAGACCAATAAAGGTATCAAAGAAAACTGTAAAAAGTGTAACCCCGCATCTCATCCATAGTAGCGAGGAATGGAAGAAAATCTGGTGGGCTGAAGATTACAATCTTTCGTTAAAATTCCTTTATGAGCTGTTCTTTGAAAAACAGCAGTCTGCTTCTTAATTGGCTTGATTAACAAACAATTATCATCTTCATGGGCGTCAAGGACAGCATGCTGTTCATATATCCTTGATGTCCATGAAGTGATAATTATAGTTCAAAAAGCCAATAAAGAAGTGACATTTTCTCAAGTTAATGTTCTTCTAAAAAAGTGACATTTTCAAAAGTTATTGACACAACTTTTTTCACAAATGTGTAGGCCGTTTTTATACATTCATTTTTTTCAAAATACTCGCTATTTTTTATTACACGACCATCTATAAATTCCTGTATTTGCTTAAATCTTTTCTCTTTTACAATATTTACGTTGATAAATTCATTATAAACATAAAGCAGAGAAATAAAATCATACAAAAATTTGTTACTCAATTTATTCGTTCTCATAGATGTACCTATTCCGTCTATATTGGAAACAAATTTTATAATTTTTACAGATGGCTTGTTTGTTCCCTTTTGCAATTTGTTTATCAAACAGTTGCTATGAGCAGTTGCATTTCTTAAATCTCTAATAGAATACAACAATTCGCTATCTTTCAAGCGTCCTGGATATCTCTCAGAATAATATTCATATAGTTTTACCATATCTCCAAAAGATATTAATTCTACAAACACCCATGTAGGAAAATACGGATAATACTTTTCAATCAATTCTCTACAATATTCGCTGGATTTATGTTTCTGTATGTTTTGACAACTTCTTTCATACTTTGTGATAAACCTTCTTATAATATCATAACCATCTTCTTCTGGATTATCCTCTATATCTTTTAACAATCTAGTTTTTAAAGCGTGTTCAACATCAAGACACATTTGCAATATTGAATACCGCAAATGCATATCGATTGTTGACAATTCCTGTAAGTAAGCAAAATCAAGATTTATGTACTCACCATTACTTTTGCGTTTTTCATAATTTGCCCTATAAGAAGCCAACTTCATATAGTAATTATTATTTTAAAGAAATATTTTTGCATCTTCTTCCTTTACTATATTAAATTTTATTCCTTTTATTTTCATATGTGCTATTAATTCATCACTCGTTTTAAGCAACTTCATAAAATTTCCTCTTTACTTCTTTTTTGACATTATACATCCTTAATTATTACAATAAAAGACATTTTTCTACTTTATGTCACACTGGATTTAAATAATAATCAGAGGATTATAGCAAATCTATGAAACAACTTGTCAGTTATGCGTTAGTTACGTGTCAGTTACCGATACCATTTTACAAAGTTTAACACTGTTCTAGAGAATCGTTTAATACAGAAAACCCTTGAAAATGCAACATTTTCAAGGGTTTTAATAATTCTCTTATATTTGATTTTATTATCGTTTAGGTAACCAGGAACGCTTGATTTTACTGGGTTCTTGAAATGTGGTGTTGCATACACGTTACAAACGCAGGGCTTCTCATTACTTCTCAGAACACCTCACCGACTACATCTGTTCAATATAGAATTCATCCTGACAACTTCTTCCCTCATTTTTTAACAGCAATTTGTGTTCGTCATATGAACGCATTCCATTCACACGAAGTATTTCTCCAATGTTCTGTCTACTACTCGGAATAATTCTGCTTTGCACCCAACGCATACTCCACTCAGAATTCATGGAGCGAATACCTTTTTTTAAAAATAACGATATCATAAATGGGGCATCCTTATATGAAACATCTTCCGGAATATCGATTGTATATTTCTTGGTTCTCTCATCATACTTTAAAATTCCGACAATTTTATTTCTGTTATTTCTCTTGATTGCATACTTTTTCAAAATAACACCACCTTTTCCAAATCATCTCCCAAATTTTGTTTATATGCTTCTCTGACAAAATATTATTTATATCTTTGAAAATGTAATCCCTATCTTCTTTTTTTAACGTATGAATCTGCAGATTATATCCTCTTGGTATCAATGATAAATTATACTCCAAAGATTTTGCCCCAATGTAGTTATTAACCGGAAAATCTCTCATCACATCTACATTTTCAAGTAGTTTTTCATCACCATATGTTGAAAACAACAACGATACGCCCTGATCAAATAAAGGAGCTATTCTCACACTGTCTTCTTCATCATTTCGCAACACTTCCAAATTGCTTCCATGACGGTCTCTATTAGCAATCAAATAATCGATACAGAACATCTGGTACATAGATAATTCCCAACCATTCCTAATTGCAAACTCTAGCGGAGATTCATTTTCTTCTTTTTGCAAGTCATAATATAAATCATATGCCAGTTTTTCTTCATTGTTTTTGCGAAAATTTTCAGAGACAGAAATCCATGTTTCCTCTTCCTTACCATCTAGAATAATCTGTGCATGTATCAATTGGTACATCACATGTGGAATCCCCAAAACATTCATTACACGACTCACAATCAATTCATTTACACATTCATGGCCAAAGACACCACGATAACTATCATAATTAGAGAGCTTATAGTATAACCTTTTACCATTCACTTCTTCATATGCTTTCAGGAAACACCCAGGAGTTCCCGGTGACATTTTTCTTGCCGCCCAATCCAGATGTCTCATATCTTGTAATTCGCAAATAATATCTCTCATGATACCACCTCATTTCTGCTCATTTACCGTTTATCCGGCTCAAACCGCTCCGGATAACTATCACTTCCTTCATATCCGCATATACCCATTCTAGGTGAATTACAAATCGGCAATAAAAATTGCAGCTCGTAACCTTCTTCCTCTTCATCCCTATTTTCTTCATCTAAACATTTATCACACCAAAAAGGCAGATCTTCATAATATCCTTCAGGATCAACCCACTTTGCCTCATTTTGTTCACAATTGCTGCAAAGAATTTTCGGTGGATTATTTCGTGATAAAATTATAATTTCGTTATTCTTTTTTTCTCCTTCACGACGGCTATGTATGCTCAGCATCAATTCCGTTGTTGAACCAAAATCATATTCGTAAGAAATAGAATCTCCAACATCCACAACATCTTTTAATCGGAAATTCATATTTTTTGATGGCTTTCCCCAAAATCCGTCTGTAACCGGGCAACTCTCATATTGCGTCCCATGAATCGTAAAAGTGCTGAGATGTCCACAGCATTCCACCCAAATATCACGGATAAACCGATCTAGTTCTTTTAATGTAGTATTCTCACTTGTTTCGACAATTAACCAATACGCTTTCGCATATTTACCAGAAATGACAATTTGAAAATATTTACATTTTCTCTTACCTGTTTCCATTGCTAATTTACTTTTTCGTTCTTTACACGCTTCCAAATGACGAAGCATTCCACTTCTTGTATATTCTTTTCCACAATATTTGCAAAAGCCTTTTGTTTGAGTGCCCATATCTTTCCCTCCAATCACTTATTATAAATGATTCGTCCAACTAATTTGTGTCAGCAATGCGGATACAAATTCATATTGTTCATTTAATGATTTTCCTGCGCCCAAGAAAATCTGTTGCAATAATAAATAACAAGCTAGACCTATATAGATTATACCATTATCTTTGTTTAAAATACATACAAAAAACCTCCCAAGACCAAAATCCTGAGAGGTTTGTAAATCTTTTTGAAATTGTACGTTCCGAAAACGTATGATTAACGTTTAGAGAACTGTGGTGCTCTACGTGCGCCTTTGAGACCGTATTTCTATCGTCTAAGCGCTCATTTTCCTTGATATTCCGGCCTTTTTTCGATGTCGGCTTATCGGTTGTCCTATTCCTTAACCCAAGAAATAGGCCGCTTTTAAGAGGGAACCGCTTGGTGAAATGCAGAATTTACTACATCAACCAGCTGTTCTGGCTTATTATACTTCACTCTTGCATAGATGTCCATAGTTGTCTTACTGTTTTCATGTCCGGCAAGGTATTGAACTGTTTTGGGGTCAACGCCTGCATACAAGAGATTGGTAATGTAGGTATGGCGCAACAGGTGAGGAGTTACCTCAAAGTCCAGGCTATACACAATGTTGGGGTTATTTTTCTGATGCCCGCCCAGGCTCGGCTGAACCGTGTACTTGATGCTCTGTCCGTTCACATACTTATAATAGGTGCGCACTTTGGCAGATCGAACGACGATGTACTGCCAGACCCGTTTGAACTGCGAATATGACAAGGGCTGTCCCTCACTATCGGCAATCACATATTCCGATTTGGAGGCAGCCTTGGCTTCCCGCAGACAATTCACAAGGCATTTGGGAATGGGAATATCCCTTCTGGCCGCTTTCGTCTTAAGCGTTGTAGAGATAACCGGTCTGTTATGCTCTGCTCGCCATGCGCGCCGCACAGAGATATACGGAGTAGGCACATCAAGAAACACACAATCCCATTGTAAAGCAAGAGCTTCTTCCCGGCGCAAACCCGAATATAGTCCGATCATGGTAAACAGATACGGCGGAAGTCCTTTGACGGTTTCCAGCAGCACTTCCACCTGCTGGTCTGTCAGCGCATCTTTCTTTTGGGTCGGTTTCCCGCCCCTTGCTGAAATTCCCTCACACGGATTGTATTCCAGCAACTGGCTCCGCTCTGCCGAGTAGAAAATGCACTTGAGGAGCATATTCACCGTATTGTGCAGGCTCTCGGATTTGTTGGACAATGGAATCAGCGCCAGACGAATATCATCCGCCGTCACCTCCTCCATATACATATCACCCAAAGGCTTGATGATGTAATTCTTCATATTGGAAGTGTAGCCTTTCAGCGTAGCCGGTGATACTTTTGAGGATTGCATCAGCAGCCACTTCTCACAATACTCAGCTACGGTAGGATGTTCCCGGTGGAAAATGATCTCCGCCACCTGGCGTCTCGCTTCCTATTCCTTTCCAGTGAGTTACAATGATAACGAAATCTACGGTTTGCATTGTTGATTTTACGATCTTCTTCATTTATGGTCTTAGTCCAATATTCGTAATCCATTTACGCCTCCATTCCAATCATTTTTTTGAAATAATTGGAATGGAGGCGATCTACACCTAAAAACGAAAAGGTGGGAATTGGAGATAAATATAAAAGCGCGTGCCTTCGGACACGCGCTTTTATGGATAGATTTAAATTAAAAATCTTTTTAATAAGCGAGTCAATTCTATAACATCGATCGGCTTTGCTATATGGGCATTCATACCGCACTCCAGGCAATGCTGTATGTCATCAGAAAAAGCATCTGCACTCATAGCTATAATTGGAACGGATAGAGCATTAGGATGGTTCAGTCCACGGATAGCTTTTGTGGCCTCATACCCTGTCATATGCGGCATCCGTATATCCATAAGAATGGCATCGTAATATCCCTCTGGTGATCTTTGGAACTTGTCCAGACAGATCTGGCCATCTTCTGCCCAATCCAGTTCCACGCCTAAATCGGAAAGTAATTCTTTAGCAACTTCCCAGTTTAGCTCATTATCCTCAGCAAGCAGAATACGACGTCCGGATAGATCGATATTGTGGTTCAATGTCTGATCATTTTCTGTTTCAGCGCCCATATACTGACGCAAAGCATGATACAGAGTGGATTTAAAAAGGGGTTTGGAAATAAAACCACTAATACCTGCTTCACGAGCTTCCGCTTCACATTCACTCCAGTCATATGCAGAAATCAGCAAAATCGGCACTTCATCTCCCAAATTACGCCGGATTTCTTTTGCAACTTGAATCCCATTCATACCAGGTAGTTTCCAATCCAATAGAATGATTTGATAATCATCTCTCTTTTGGTGGTGTTGGGTAACCAGTTCTATCGCCTTTTCTCCACTCAATACCCAGTCGGCATTGATGCCGATGGTTTTCAGCGTGTCTATCGCTGTCCTGCAGAGTAATTCATCATCATCAACTACCAACATATTCCAGGAAGGAAGAACCATATCCATTTCCAGTGCAACCGCTTTTTCAAAATCAAATGTAAGAGAAACCTCGGTACCTTTATCAAGTTCACTTGTTATATTAAGGGACCCTTCCATTGCCTCCACAATGTACTTTGTAATCGCCATTCCCAAACCAGTGCCTTGCGTTTTACTAACCCTGACTCCATCAGCACGGCTATAGGGTTCATATATTCTTTTCAGAAAATCTGGCGACATACCAATTCCATTATCCTTGACCTTGATATGGATTCGGATATAGTTTTCTCCTTTCGGAGATTTTTCTTCAGAGAGGGATAGTTGTATCGAACCCCCCTCCGGTGTATACTTCGTTGAATTCGATAAAAGATTTAGCAAAACCTGATTCAAGCGTACACCATCGCACCACATATTTTCTGTTAAGATATTTTCCACATGTATGTCAAAGGTTTGCCTTTTTGCCTTAACCTGTGGCTGCATAATATTAACAATCCCTTCAACAACTTCCTTTAATGAAATTTGTTCTGTTGTTAAAGTTAATTTCCCACTTTCAATTTTAGACATATCCAAAACATCGTTGATCAGCCCTAATAGATGTTTACTTGATAATGTAATTTTTCTAAGGCAATTCTGTACCTGTTTCTGGTCATCTATATGGGCTGTGGCAATCGCGGTCATGCCGACAATTGCATTCATGGGTGTACGAATATCATGGCTCATATTTGCTAAAAATTCGCTCTTTGCTTTACTTGATTCAACCGCTTTTTGGCGGGCATCCTTTAACTCAAGCAGCTGAGAACGGGTTATGGAGAAATACCGAAGAAAAATTAATGTAAGAATGATCAAAATAGAAGCACAAGATAACAATGTCATAAATATACGCTGGTTGCTCAGATTATTTATGGTATCGTCCAATATACTATAAGGCATTACCGATACCAAATACCACTCAGAATAAGGTAATGGTATACCGTATATCTGATGCTCTTCACCATTTACGTCAACCGTTGTAACATATTCTTCACGTTTTTTTAGTGCAGCACCAAATTCTTTAATTGAACTTTCTTCAGATAACTCATTTGCTGTAGAATCAGGCTGCTTTTGTAGTTGTTTAAAGAAATCCCCCAACTCCGTGTGGGGGTTCTGTATTACAAAACTACCGTCCGGCCTGATAATATGGTAATACATCAGCTGCTCTTCATCCTCTAAAGAAAGGAAATCGCCGATGTACTCCAGTGGGACGGCTGCTACCAGTCCAGTGCTCATACTGCCATCCTGCATAGGGTAAGTCGTAACGTCAACGCCAAACAATGCCACTTCATTGCCGGCAGAATCAATGCCTACAGCGACTCTTTGTTCTCCTCGTACTAATGCTTCTACAAAGGGCTCTGGGTTCAGTGGCTGTACTGATTGTCCATAAAGAGTCTGAAAATTTCCCTCAGCAGAACAAAGTGATAAATAGTCAAAGTTCCTGACCTGTGCCCTGTAAACAAGTTCCTCATATAACTTTTCTTTATTGTTATTATCTGCTGAGACAACAGAAACAATGCCGCTGACCTGATCAAAACGCAACTTAATAACAGTTTCAAAGTGTCTGGACATTTGTTCATTCATTCCAGACATATAAATTTGACCAATTTCGTAAACGGCCTTTTCACTCTTTCGACTCATATAGATTCCGAGCAGACTAAACACAATAATACTAAAAATTAAAAGCCCAATGAAACTGTATATTAGAAAACGTGTTGTAGAATCCTTGGTTTTACTATTTCTCATTGATGTTATTCCTCCCTGGAATTCTTAAAATCTCTAATAACATTGATGGTTTCATAGTAATCCTCTGATAATTTCGGCATCATATCGATAGCCTTATCCCAATCGTTTTCTTTTAATGCATTAGTTACCAAACTACTACTTTCAAACAATCTGGTAAATGAAAGATTTTGACAAATTCCTTTGAGTGTATGAACGGCCCTTAGAGCCTCTTCATAGTCCTTATTCTCCACAGACGCTTCAAACAAATGAAAGCTTTTATCATCCAGGAATTTATACATAAATTTCTGAACGATTTGCTCACGACGCAATCTGCCCAGCACTTCATCAAAATCGCCGCCAAATTTTATATAACAATCTTTTAGATTCATAATCACGATTCCTCCTTTTTAAATGCTGTCTGCGCTGCCCACCATTTCGTCCAGAAAACTAATGGTCACCTGATTTTTTGCTTTTTTTGATTGATACATCATAGTGTCTGCAACTTTGAACAGTTTTTCTGCGGTTCCACTTCCATATGCCCCACCTATGCTTACAGACATATGTAGTTCGGGATGTCCATCAATTATCAGACTATCAACAGAATGTCTGATCCTCTCCAGTTTTTTCTCAAATATCTCTTGGGGCATACTAAGAAAGATGATTACAAATTCATCGCCGCCATAACGGATAACTGCATCTGTTTTTCGCACACAGGATAAAACAGTTTGTGCAATGCTCTGCAATATGATATCGCCAACATCGTGGCCATAATTATCATTGATGTACTTAAAATCATCTACATCTATTACGGCCATTGCCTGAATATCATCTGTGCCTTGAAAATGCTCGTCATAATAGCGGCGATTGTAAATACTGGTTAAGGAATCAATATATAATAATTGCAGTTGCTGCTGTTTGCGAGACAAGACGGTGTGTTTTTCATAGGAAAACAACCTGTCGTAATCTACTTCATTTCTTATATCTTGAATGCTTTTCGTCTCCTGTTCAGAAGAGGTATCCATAAACTCACTTTCAAGTGTCTCAGCAATTTCTTGTAGACACAGTAAAAGTGTAGGATTAAATGCACCACATTGTCCTTCTAAAATCATTTTCAAAGCTTCTCCATGTGAATAAGCTTTCTTATAGCAGCGCTCACTGGTCAAGGCATCATATACATCGGCCAGCGCAACTACCTGAGCGGCAATGGGAATTTCTTCTCCCTTTAATCCGTCCGGATAACCATTGCCATCATACCTTTCGTGGTGCCATCGGCAGATCTCAGAAGCCACTTTAATAAGCGGAATTTCGCGCTGCTCTATGGGCAGGTCTAATAGCATGTTAGCACCGATCTCTGAGTGCGTTTTTATCACTTCAAATTCCTCTGCCGTAAGTCGGCTGGGTTTATTTAATATTGCATCTGAAATTGAGATTTTCCCAATATCGTGTAGCGCAGAAGCAGTGCTGATCAAAGAAATATCTGCTTTAGACAAAGGATATTGATCTGTCAGCTGAACCAACTGCTTCAGCAAATATTTTGTAATTGTATTTACATGCATGATATGTCGGCCGCTCTCTCCATTACGGAATTCCACAATATGAGACAGAATTGAGATCATCAGCTTACTATTCTTTTCCTTCTCGTGAAATTGTTCTGCAATAATTTTTTCAAGGCGATGCTGCCTTGCGTATAAAAACATCGTATTAGAAATTCGACGCTGGACAATGGTTGAATCAAAAGGTCGGCTGATATAGTCAAAAGCCCCTAAATCATAGGCCCTCTTTATATTAGCAGGAGTGTCATCAGCAGAAATCATAATAACAGCGAAGGTGTCATTCCAATGGTATTTGTTTATGTAAGCTAATACTTCAAATCCGTCCATTTCAGGCATCATAATGTCCAGAAGCAAAAGGGAGAAATCTGCTCTTTGCTTTGAAAGGAGAGAAATTGCTTCCACACCATTCTCAGCCTCTACCACATCATAGTGCCCTTCCAAAATATCTACCAAAAGAGCTCGATTCATCTCTGAATCGTCCACAATTAAAATTTTTTGTTTATCCATGATACTTAAACTCTTTCCTAATAATTTTGCATTTTTATTTTAAATGTTATCCTAACATACTGGCAATATCTATATTGGTAAGGTGTGCAAATAGGTAAGCGTTTTTTTATACTGACAAAATAGGTTCACCATGATATAATCAAGCAGATAGGAGGCAAGTTATGAAACCACAAGAGACAAAATTTGAATTTGTATATAATGAAATTAAGCAGTGTATTTTAGATGGACAGATACCTCATGGAAATGCCTTGCCATCTTCAAGGATGTATTGCGAACAATTCCATGTTAGCAGATATACGATTAACCGTGTTTTCGAAGCATTGAGGGCGGAAGGACTGGTTGATATTCAGCCTCGCCTTGCGCCGATTGTTATTTCAACAAAAGATACCTGTAATTCATCAAGCACTGTTTTTGAGATTCTAAAACAAAAGGATTGTATTTTACAGGTATATCAAACTTTTGCCCTAATACTGCCTTCACTTTTGGTTTTTTCCTTACAGGGATGTGATGTGGAGATAATGCCCCACTATAAGCAGGCTATGAAAGCATTGCGTTTAGGATATACTGCTGGTGGATGGCGTCCTCCCTCTAAATTAGGATATGAGATATTAAGAATAGGCGGTAATTCCCTATTCAGCGAACTCTACTCTACGTTTGGCCTTTATAATAAACTTACATTCTTTACAGAGGAGTGTACTTACTTCTCTAAGCATTTTTCACAGGAAGCGGTATCTGTAGCCAATGTCATTCCAGATGTCTTAAAAGGCGATGATCCACACATAAAGTGCAACCTGCTCTCAAATATGTATCAGAAACTTACGGAATTCATCGAAAACACCTTAAATTATCTGTCAGAGGCCGCCCCAAAATGTTATTCACAAACTGGTTTGAGGTTTTCATGGAATCCCATGCGTGGTCAGGATTATTGTTACTCAAAAATTGTTGATGACTTGAATCTAAAAATCGGTCTTGGAGAGTATTCTGTTGGAATGTTTCTTCCATATGAAAAACAACTGGCCAACCAGTATGAGGTCTCTATATCGACGGTCAGAAAGGCATTATCAGAACTCGAGCAAAGAGGTTTCGTAAAGACATTAAATGGTAAAGGTACTATAGTGATAGAACCGGATGATACGAAACTTCATCAGCTGGCTCTTAATTCCGGATATGTAGAAAAAGCACTACGTTACCTTCACGCTTTGCAGTTAATGGTACTAATTATTCGTCCTGCCGCTTTAGCTGCTGCTCCACAGTTTACTAAAGAAGAACTGGACGAGTTGGCAGATAGATTTACTTCTTCTGACTCTATTTATTTGTCGGATATTTTGAAAGCCATAATGAGAAATACCACGTTAGAACCTTTATATGTTATATTGTCTGAAACCAATCATCTTCTTGAATGGGGACACCATTTTGCTTATTATCCGTCCAAGAAACATACACTTTCACATCTCAACAAGCAAGTTATTCTTGCGCTTCAACAGTTAAGGGAAGGTAATGCAGATTCCTTTGCGGATGGCATAGCAGATTGTTATCGTTACAATTTGAGTCGTATGAAGAAGCATATGGTAGAAAAACATAAATTTTATCATGTAGCTAATATTCGGGTTCCAGAAAAATATTAGTTAGCAAGCAATGCCTGTGTTAATACACACAGGCCCGCAGAGAAGAAAATCCCTCCGT
>CAJKWK010000042.1 GCA_905203555.1 uncultured Lachnospiraceae bacterium | reverse complement strand
CAGTTGTCAAGGAACTAAAATCAGATGTTGGTGTACTTTTGACACCCACATCATAGAAAAAGAATATAAAATATTTATATTAAGGAGGATATACAAATGATTAACAAGCTTGTGGAGAAGATTCAGAAAACAGGAGCGCCGATCGTAGTAGGATTGGATCCAATGCTTTCTTATGTGCCGGAGCACATTCAGAAGAAGGCGTTTGCTGAGTATGGGGAGACTTTGGAAGGGGCAGCAGAGGCAATCTGGCAGTTCAACAAGGAAATCGTAGATAAGACATATGATTTGATTCCGGCGGTAAAACCGCAGATTGCGATGTATGAGCAGTTTGGAGTGCCGGGACTGATGGCGTTTAAGAAAACAGTGGATTACTGTAAAGAAAAAGATCTGGTTGTGATCGGAGACATCAAGAGAGGAGATATCGGTTCTACATCTGCGGCATATGCTGTAGGGCATCTTGGCAAAGTCCAGGTAGGAAGTAAGGAATATGTTCCGTTTGATGAAGATTTTGCTACTGTCAATCCATATCTGGGATCTGATGGGGTTAATCCGTTTATTAAAGTATGTCAGGAAGAGAAGAAAGGATTATTTATCCTCGTGAAAACATCGAATCCATCCAGTGGAGAGTTCCAGGATCGTTTGATTGACGGTCGTCCGCTGTATGAGCTGGTTGGAGAAAAGGTAGCAGAGTGGGGAGCAGAGTGTATGGGCGATTCCTATAGTTATATCGGAGCAGTTGTCGGTGCAACTTATCCGGAAATGGGAAAGGTTCTCCGTAAAGTAATGCCGAAGTCTTATATTCTTGTGCCGGGATATGGTGCACAGGGCGGACAGGGCAAGGATCTGGTGCATTTCTTTAATGAAGACGGACTGGGTGCGATTGTAAATTCTTCTCGTGGAATCATTGCAGCTTATAAGCAGGAGGCGTATGCAAAATTCGGCGCTGAGAATTTCGGAGATGCTTCCAGAGCAGCAGTAGAGGCAATGGTTGCGGATATTCGCGGAGCGCTCGAGAATCGATAATAAAGATTTTAAATATACGGAAAAATAGGAGAAGGAATATGTCTTGTAAGAGAAAGGAATGTGCCGCAGTCGTATCCCAGGAGCAGTTGGCAGATGGGATTTACAGTATGTGGCTTCAGACAGAAGAGATTGCAAAGATGGCTGTACCGGGACAGTTTATTTCTATGTATACCAATGATGGAAGTAAGCTGCTGCCGCGACCGATCAGCCTTTGTGAGATTGATAAGGAAAAGAAGCAACTGCGTGTTGTGTATCGTGTAACCGGAGCGGACACCGGAACAGAGCAGTTTTCTAAAATGGCAGCAGGGGATACAATTGAAATATTAGGACCACTTGGAAATGGTTTCCCACTGGGAGAGGGAAAAGGAAAGAAAGCATTTCTGATGGGAGGAGGAATCGGTGTTCCTCCGATACTGGAGCTGGCAAAGCAGTTGGATTGCGAGAAGAAACAGATTGTGGTCGGATACCGGGATGCTGGAACATTTTTGAAAAAAGAGTTTGAAGAAAATGGCGAGGTATATATTTCTACGGAAGACGGAAGTGTCGGTACAAAAGGAAATGTGATGGATGCCATTCGGGAACAGGCATTGGAAGCGGATATCATCTATGCCTGCGGACCAACTCCGATGCTGCGTGCAATTAAGCAGTATGCGGAAGAAAAGAATATCGTATGCTATATCTCAATGGAGGAACGTATGGCATGCGGAATCGGTGCCTGTCTCGGCTGTGTCTGTCAGTCAAAAGACAAGGATCATCATAGCAATGTACACAATAAGCGTGTCTGCAAAGATGGTCCGGTATTCTTGTCAACGGAGGTGGAGCTGTAATGAATATGAAGGTGAATATTGCGGGCGTTGAGTGGAACAATCCGGTGACGGTTGCTTCCGGTACCTTCGGTTCCGGCGCGGAATTTGCCGATTATGTAGATTTGAACCGCCTTGGTGCGGTGACTACAAAGGGGGTAGCTAATATTCCATGGACCGGCAACCCGACTCCACGTGTGGCAGAGACATACGGTGGTATGATGAATGCAGTGGGATTACAGAACCCGGGCATCGATCTGTTCTGCGAACGGGATATCCCGTTTTTAAGACAGTATGACACAAAGATCATTGTAAATGTCTGCGGAAAGTCCACAGAGGATTATTGCGAAGTGGTAGAACGTCTTGCAAATGAAGATGTGGATATGCTGGAGATTAATATCTCCTGTCCAAACGTCAAAGAAGGCGGGATTGCCTTCGGACAGAATCCAAAAGCGGCAGAAGAGATTACAAAGGCGGTAAAGAAATATGCAAAACAGCCTGTAATCATGAAACTGAGTCCGAATGTAACCAGTATTGCCGAGATGGCAAAGGCAGTGGAAGCCGGAGGAGCAGATGCGATTTCGTTGATTAACACCCTGACAGGAATGAAGGTGGACATCAACCGCAAGGCATTTGTTCTGGCAAATAAAACCGGTGGAGTGTCCGGTCCGGCGATTCATCCGATCGCGGTCCGCATGGTATATGAGGCGGCTAATGCTGTAAATGTACCAATTATCGGAATGGGCGGAATTGCAAGTGCAGAAGATGCTATTGAAATGCTCTTAGTCGGAGCCAGTGCAGTATCTGTCGGAACGGCGAACTTCCATGATCCAACGGTGACAATGAAGGTCGTAGACGGAATCGAAAGCTATATGAAACAGCAAGGATTTGAAACCGTAGCTGATATGGTTGGAATTGTAAAATAAATGGAACGTAGAAGTATGAAAGGAACTGTATGAAACTCAATTTAGATACAAAAATTGCCCAGATAGAGAATATTTTGGATACGGTTAAAGAATACAAAGAAAATACTTTAATTTGGGAAGCGTTTACAAAAGATATGCAGATTCGATTGAGTTGGAATTCCAATGCAATTGAGGGGAATACATTGTCTTTGGAAGAAACGATGAACGTAATTAAATATGATGAAGTAAGATCCGGTCATACTTATACGGAATATCATGAGGCCAAACATCTATACAATGCAATTGTGAGGCAGATGGATTTTGATAAATTAAAACAAATCGATATGACCTGGATAAAAGCGTGCAATGCAATGATTATGGATACACAGGGGGAATTTCGTCAAACGCCTGTATTTGTCGGTACTTTGGCGGAAGTAACGTATTATCCGCCGGAGTATACAAAGATACCGAAATTAATGGATGCGTATATAGCACAGGTCAATTTTGATCGTGTAGAGTCAAAGGCTGATATTGGAACAAGTTTGCAGATGATTGCAAAGCGACATATTGAATTTGAGCGAATACATCCTTATCAGGACGGAAATGGTCGGACCGGCAGAATGATCATGAATCAACAGCTTTTGAATGCCGGATTGTTACCGGCAATTATCCAAGACCATTCCAAATACAGACAGGCATTTCGCCGTTATGACAGAAATGGCTCTGTGGAATTGATGCAGTATGAAATTGCAGTTGGAATTTTGAAAAGCTATGAAATATTGATGAAATTTGTAGAACAATAAATTAGAAGGAGATGGCACACGATATATTTTCAGTGTGTACATCTCCTTCTTATGTGTTGGTGTGTGGTACCACGAAATAGAATCTACATAGATTAGACAGAAGGATCACAGCCAATAGTGCAGTGACCTGCCGGCCTGCTCTTGAGAATTTTTTATGTTTCATTGGTATCTCCCGAATGCTGAGTTCATAAATTCCAATATCAGTATACTGGAATTTAAAAGTAAAAAATCGGGGATACGAGAATTACGCGTATCGTTCGTCGATGATGCGTTTGGATTTCTTTTCGCTGCGAGGAAGCAGTCCGAGCTCTACAACTTTGACGAGCGGAGTGAATCCAATCCGGCTTTTAACCGTAGCGGCGATTCGTTTGGACAGATCAAGGAAGTCTACGCTTCCGTTCGTCTCAACATAAATACGCATCGTATCTTTTCCGTTCAGATGAGAAATACGAATCTGGTATTCGCTGGATACTTCAGGGAATTCTTTCAGCACTTCTTCAATCTGGCTTGGGAATACATTGACCCCTTTGATTTTCATCATGTCATCGGTTCTGCCCATAATCGTATCCAGACGAGGAAATGGACTTTTACATGCACATTCTCCGGGGAGGATCCGGGATAAATCATGGGTGCGGTAACGAATCAGAGGAGCCCCTTCTTTAACAAGTGTTGTAATGACAACTTCACCGAGTTCTCCGTCAGGGACAGGTTTTAATGTGACCGGATCAATGATTTCGATGTAAATATAATCGTCCCAGTAATGCATACCGTTATCTTCTTTACAGCTGATTCCTATGCCGGGGCCGTAGATTTCTGTCAATCCATAAATATCATACAGTTCAATGCCCAGTTCTTCAGAAATCCGTTTTCGCATTTTTTCGCCCCAGCGTTCCGAACCGATGATGCCCTTTTTTAAATGGATCTGATCGGCGATATTTCGGTGTTCAATTTCTTCTGCCAGAAGAAGGGCATAGGAAGATGTGGAACAAAGGACAGTAGATTTCATATCCAGCATCATCTGCAATTGTTTGTCAGTATTTCCGGGTCCCATAGGAATGACCATTGCTCCAAGCTTTTCAGCACCGTTTTGGAAACCGATTCCGGCAGTCCACAGACCGTAGCCGGGAGTAATCTGGATACGGTCCAGATTGGTAATTCCAGCCATTTCATAACAACGTTTGAACATGATAGCCCAATCATCTACGTCCTTTGCAGTGTATGGAATGATGACCGGAAGTCCGGTTGTACCGGAAGAAGAGTGGATTCGTACGATTTTTTCTTCCGATGCGGTCATTAGTCCGAGCGGATAGGCTTCCCGCAGATCATTTTTTTCAGAAAACGGGAGATTCTCAAAATCCTCCGGGGAAGTGATTCCGGAGATACCGGCTTCTTCCAGTTTTTTTCCATAGAAACTCTCTGCATTTATAAGAGCCTGGATTTGTTTATTGACGAGTTCCAATTGTGTATTTGTAATCTGCATAGCTGAACGTCCCTTTCTTATAGAGTGATAGTTATGTTATTTTCCTAATATATTCGTATTGTTAGAGTCTGAAAAAGTTGACGGCATGGTTTCGTGAAAATAATTTAACGCCCGGAAATTTAATTCATGAAATCTTTCCGGCAGCCGTTCTTTGATTGCGTCTTTGATTTCGGTTTCTGTTAATCCCAGAGCGCCGCTTTCGATTGCTGCGCCTAAGAGCAGAATGTTCAATACTTTTGAGGAACCGAGAGCGAGACAGGCCTCTTCGGTGTCGATGACAAGAAGATGGGCAACTGTCTGCTTTAAATAGGCAAGCATTGCCTCAGGATCATAACTGCCGCTAGAAAGGACAGCGGTGACCGGGATGATGGCATGACTGCTGACAATCACCTGACCGTCTTTTTTCAGGTAGGGAAGCATCCGTACGGTTTCTCCTGGTTCGAAACCAATGAGGATATCTGCAGTTCCTGCTGCAATCATAGGAGAATGCAGGTTATCACCGATGCGGATGTGGCTGAAAACACTGCCGCCACGCTGCGCCATTCCAATGGTTTCCGCGCTCATGACAGAGAGACCCTTTTTCATAGCTGCTGCCGCAATCAGTTTGGAGGCAAGAACAGTGCCTTGCCCACCGACACCACATAAAAGAATGTTTTTATTCATGACAAGCACCTCCTGATTGAATCGCATTTGCAGGGCAAACCTGGGCGCACAATGTACATCCGGTACAGAGTGCGGTATCGATCGTAACATTTCCTTCTCGAATGATGAGAGCCGGGCAGCCGAGCTCACGAATACATTTCTTACAGTTGATACAAGAATTTTGCGAAACTGTCATACAGGCGTCCGGTTTTGTGACGGCGATACAAGGGGACTTGAAAATAATTGCTTTGACGCCGGGAAGGGCTGCGGTGCGTTGTACACATTCGATAGAAGCAGCGAGATCCAGTGGATCAACTGTTTCGACTGTAATCAAACCGATTCCGCGCAGAACCGTTTCGATGTTTATTTTTTGCACAATATCGCCCATCATTGTACGTCCTGTTCCGGGATGTGGCTGATGTCCGGTCATTGCAGTCGTGGAATTATCCAGAATGATCAAGGTCATATCGGCTTGATTATAAACAGCATTGACGACACCGGTGATGGCAGAGGCAAAGAACGTGGAATCTCCGACAAAAGCAAAACAAGAGGTATCCGGCTCAATGTGACCGACTCCTTGAGCAATGCCCAGACCGGCACCCATACAAAGACAGGTGTCTACCATATCCAGCGGCATTGCGTTTCCGAGTGTGTAACATCCGATATCACCACAGAAAATGGTCTTTTTTCCTTTCATCGCCTGCTTGACTGCGTAGAAAGAAGCACGATGCGGGCAGCCGGCACACAGTACCGGTGGTCGAACCGGAAGAGGCGGCTGAGGGATGGCAGTATCTGTCGGACAGCCGGAACCGGTAATGGTATCAATAACGGAATCAGCAGTGACATCAGCGGTTACAGTTTCCGGATACAAAAATGTGCGAATCTGTTGCTGGACACTGTCACGAGTATTTTCTCCGGCCTGTTGTACATGGTGGCTTAGTTTTCCGTAAATCTGAACCGGCAAATGATGCTTGCCGCATAGATAGGTAAGTTCCCGTTCCAGAACAGGATCCAGTTCTTCCAGACAAAGGACTTCTTCCAATCCGTTTAAAAAATCCAAAGCCAGTTTTTCTGGGAAAGGATGGGGAGTGGCGACTTTAAGAAGGCGCACCATCCCTAATTGTTCCAGAGATTCCAAGGCATAAGTAAAACTGATTCCGGAAGAAATCACCCCTTTTTTAGATATGGCATATTCTTCGGAAGCAGGATATATCTGATTTTTAGAATATGTAGAAAAATCCTCTGACAGACGAACATTACGCGCCTCGATTCGAAGGTGATTTTCGTAAGAAAGGCGGGGGAAAATGACCCAGCGTTTCGAATCTTTGACGAAACCTTCGATGGTGTGCTGTGCATATTCGGAAGGATCTTTGACAGTGATGGAAGCGTATCCATGACAGACCCTGGTTGTCGGTCGCAGAAATACAGGAGTTCCGTATTTTTCAGAATAGTCAAAAGCATCCTGAATCATTTCATACGCTTCTTGCGCCGAGGACGGGTCAAAACAAGGCAGCTTGGAAAATGCTGCAAAATGTCTCGTGTCCTGCTCTGTTTGAGAAGAAATTGGACCCGGATCATCTGCAACAAGAACGACCATTCCGCCTTTGATCCCTACATATTCCAGACTCATCAGTGGGTCGGAAGCTACATTGAGGCCGACCTGTTTCATCGTTACCATACTGCGGGCTCCGGTATATGCGGCTCCGGCAGCAACTTCTAAGGCGGCTTTTTCGTTGACCGACCATTCTACATAAATATCCTTTGTCCGGCGTCTGGCAACTGTTTCCAATACTTCTGAGGACGGAGTACCGGGATAACCCGAGACCAGATTGACTCCGGCAGCAATAGCACCCAGGGCGATTGCTTCATTTCCCATTAAAAATTCTGTGTGCATAAGACAACCTCTCTTTATTGATTTACTACGCTAAAGTATAACATGAGGAGCGGGAAATGTAAATTAAAAATATCCAATTCGAAAATCTTCGTGTTTTTTCTGTGGCTCGAATTGAAATACAAAAACAGATATGATAAAATTGAAATCACGATAAGAAGAAACAGTCAGGACGGAGGATGAAGATGGAAAGTTATAAAAAAGAGTTTATACAGTTTATGGTAGACAGTAAGGTATTGAAGTTTGGAGAATTTACACTGAAAAGTGGAAGAAAGTCTCCGTTTTTTATGAATGCGGGTGGTTATGTAACCGGTTCACAGTTAAAGAAACTGGGCGAATATTATGCAAAAGCAATCCATGATACATATGGAGACGATTTTGACGTATTATTTGGACCTGCATATAAGGGGATTCCGCTGGCAGTTGTAACGGCAATGGCATACAGCGAATTGTATGGCAAGGAAGTACGTTACTGTTCTGACCGGAAAGAGGAAAAAGACCATGGTGCAGATAAGGGCAGTTTTCTGGGCAGCAAGCTGCAGGATGGCGATCGTGTGATCATGATCGAGGATGTGACGACATCCGGCAAGTCTATGGAAGAGACAGTGCCAAAGGTAAAGGGTGCTGCAGATGTAACTATTGTAGGTCTTATGGTATCTCTGAATCGTATGGAAGTAGGAAAAGGCGGAGAGAAATGTGCTCTGGACGAAGTGAAGGATCTCTATGGATTTGATACGGCTGCGATTGTAACGATGGAAGAAGTTGTAGAATGTCTTTATAATAAAGAATACAATGGAGAAATTATCATTGACGATACATTAAAAGCAGCGATTGACGCATATTATGAGATGTATGGAGCAAAATAAAACGGCTGAAAATAATAAATTAGAATTGTAATAATAGTAATAATAGTAGGAGATGTTTTCATGGAAAAAGCATATAAGACAATGACGTCCTCCGGAGCTGCCAATATTGCGGCAGGAATTGTTGTGATTGTTGCAGGTGTGGCGGCTGGAGTGCTGACGATTATCAATGGAGCACGTCTTTTGAAAAACCGCAATGAAATTATTTTTTAATGAATGTTAGCTGGTGAGCGCCTGTTTTGCAGGCGCTTTCACATGATATAAGAGGGATTGAATTGAGTAAGAAGAGAGAAAAGAGATTTCGTGCGCTCGGAAAAGTATTGTTTGTATTGTATATAATATTTTTAATCTATTTTTTGTGCTTTTCAGAGTGGTATGGTCGTGTCGGTACAACAGAAGAATACCGATATAATTTGGAATTATTTAAGGAAATAAAACGATTTATTGAATATCGGGAAGAATTGGGGATGTTTGCGGTATTTACAAATCTGTTTGGAAATATATTGATTTTTGTACCCTATGGATTTTTTGTTGCAATGGCAAGCAGGCGCAGAGGATTTTGGAAGACTTTTATCTATAGCTTTGGGCTTTGTTTCGGGGTAGAGATTTTTCAGCTTGTGACAAGAGTCGGAAGTTTTGACGTAGATGATATTTTGCTGAATACGTTGGGCGGTGTTTTGGGCTATATTATTTTTAGTATCGGACATTTCATTTCTGCCAGACGGTAGGTTTGTTAAGATAGAAGGAGAGAAAAAGATGTTTGGGAGAAAAAAGGAGAGCAGGAAGCTGGCAACGCGGAAGTACGGACAGAGTTATTTGAAACATTCGACCATGGGAAAGCGTTCCTGCTGGCTGGCAGGCGTTTCACTGGGGATCCTTGCGGCATCCATCATCATTGCATTTGTGATGCGTGGCAAGACGATTGGATTTGTCGGTGGTATGGGTGTTTTGGCAGTTGTTTTGGCGGGACTTGGCGCTAAGGCGGCTATGAAAGGATTTCGGGAACGAGAACGGAATTATCTGACCTGTCGAATCGGGATGGCAGTGAATATATTGATTTTACTCGGGCTTATAGGAATATTCGTAGGAGGTCTTTTGAGATGACAAAAATGGGAGATCAAGATTTGGTCTATGATTGGAAATGGCAGCAGGAGAAAAATGCGGCATGTGCAGAACGCCATGAGTTGACAATTGAACGAATGAGACAAATGGTAACGGAAAATACAGTAGACGAAATGTTTCGAGAATATTTTCAGGAATGTGCAATGTTTCTGTTGGAATTAGAAACGGTGCGCCGAAAAGTGGAGACTGGCGGCTGGCAGGAGTTAAGTCTGGAGGAGATGAGGGAATACAATACCAGTTTATATCGGAATATTTTGCCGGATGTATATGAAAGGAGCTATGCGTCTCCGGTTTATGCAGTGCAGCAGTTTGGGGAAGAAACGGGACAGATTTTGAGTATGCTTTATGCGGAACTTCGCAGTGGGATTGCGTATGCATTTGAAAATCGTATGGATTATCTGACGATTTTAAATGAGTTGTTGATTGAAGTATATAATTGTTTTGAGGAACAAGTTCCGGAATGGAAATCGTTAAAAGAGATTTTATATTGGTATGCAAGTGATTACTGCGATGTCTTTCTGGCTGATCGGATTGAGGAACAGCTCTATCCGGAACGGTCGTTTGCGACAGATGTGATACTTCATGCAGATTTGAAGGATTTGCGGTATTTGTATACCTTTGGAGAATATATTACCGAAAATGAATGGAAAACAGCGCAGCATCTGGCAACTCTGCCGGAGGAAACCATTCAGAAAATGGCGGATGTATATACAGAAGGTTATCGTGTCGGATTTATCAATACAGGAAAAGACTTGTCTAAAAAATCGGTTGTCAATATCCGGTATTGTCTTGGATTTGAACGTGTGGTACGGCGGGCAATTGAGAATTTTGAAAAAATGGGACTTCGTCCGGTGATTTACCGGTCGGCGTCCAGCGTGATTACGAGAAAAGAACAGATACGGATCGGTTATTACGGAGCAATTCCGAATAAACAGTATGAGTATGATCATCGGTCGGATCAGGCGTTGTTTCTTGATAAACGCTATATAGAGAGAAAGCTGGATGTCTTAAAGAATGTTTATGAGAAACATAAGGATCAGGCGGCACAGTTTGCCGGACCGGCAGTGATTGAGACTTTTGGAGAAGTTCCGTTTTCACCGGAAGTTCATGAAGAAGCATTTGCTTATACAGAGGTGCAGCAGGGGCTTGTTTTGCAGTATGACAGTAAGTCCGGGCAGATTACGAACCAGTATATCAAGGGAGAAGAACGGAGTTTTACGATCATCGCATATCCGGTTCCGGAAATTGGAGAACAGTATGCGGAGATTTTTGATGAAGTCATTCGGATTAATACGCTGGATGCCGGTGTGTATGAGAAGGTACAGCAGACTTTGATCGATGCATTGGATCAGGGCGAATCTGTGCATATTCTTGGGAAAGGTAAGAATCGGACAGATTTAACGGTGAATTTGTGGAAATTAAATGATCCGGAAAAGGAAACGATTTTCGAAAACTGTGTAGCCGATGTTAATATTCCGGTGGGAGAGGTGTTTACGTCTCCGGTACTGGAAGGGACCCATGGAGTATTACATGTAAGTAAAGTGTATTTGCATGAACTACAGTATGAAGATCTGGAAATTACATTTACAGATGGAATGATTACGGATTACCGGTGTTCCAATTTTGAAAATGAAGCAGATGGACGGAAGTATATTTATGATAATTTGCTGTATAAACATGAGAGCCTCCCTCTGGGGGAATTTGCCATCGGAACCAATACTACGGCTTATGTGACTGCAAAGAAATATCAGATAGAAGAGAAAATGCCGATTCTGATCGCAGAGAAGACCGGACCACATTTTGCAGTGGGAGATACTTGTTATAGTTGGAGTGAAGACATCCGGGTATACAATCCAAGCGGCAAAGAGATCGTTGCCAAGGACAATTCCTGTTCTGTTTTACGAAAAGAAGATCCGGAAAAAGCATATTTTCAGTGTCATACAGATATAACCATACCTTATGAAGAGTTAGAAGAAATAAGTGTATTAACAAAAACCGGAAAACAGATTATACTATTGAAAGACGGAAGGTTTGTGCTTCCGGGCACGGAGGTGCTTAATGAACCTCTGGATGACATGAAAAATTAGTTTTACGTCAGTGAAACTTTGGAACGAGAAAGGTGGACGCAGGATGCCAAAAGTAGGAATCGTAATGGGCAGTGACTCAGATTTAAAAGTTATGAGTAAGGCTGCAAAGACACTTGAAAAGTTTGGAATTGAGTATGAGATGACGATCATCTCCGCACACCGTGAGCCGGATGTATTTTTTGAATGGGCAAAGGGTGCAGAAGACAGAGGAATCAAAGTCATTATCGCAGGTGCCGGTATGGCAGCACATTTACCGGGAATGTGTGCAGCATTGTTCCCGATGCCGGTTGTAGGAGTTCCGCTTTCCGGAAGCAAGCTGGACGGCATGGATGCGGTGTTCTCTATTATGCAGATGCCGCCGGGAGTTCCGGTTGCGACAGTTGCTATTGATGGAGGAATGAATGCGGCGTTAATCGCATTGAAGATTTTAGCTGTTTCAGATGCAGAGCTTCTGACGAAGTTAAAGGATTACAGCCGGGAGATGAAAGAGGCGGTGCAGGCTAAGGCGGTTCGTCTGGATGAAGTTGGTTACGAAGAATACTAATATAGAAGGGCTTCAGAGAGGAGCCCTTTTCGCATTTCAATAAAAGGAGAGAAAAGAGATGGGTATGGATTATAAAACATCGGGAGTAGATATTGAGGCAGGATATCAGTCAGTAGAGTTGATGAAAGAGCATGTAAAGAAGACAATGCGTGAAGAGGTGCTTGGCGGATTGGGCGGATTTTCCGGAGCATTTTCACTTGCGAAGATCAAAGAGATGGAAGAGCCGGTGCTGCTGTCCGGTACAGACGGCTGTGGAACAAAGGTAAAATTGGCGATGATCATGGACAAGCACGATACAATCGGAATCGATGCAGTTGCAATGTGTGTCAATGATATTGCATGTGCCGGCGGAGAGCCGTTGTTCTTTTTGGATTATATTGCATGCGGCAAAAATTATCCGGAAAAGATTGCTTCAATCGTGAGCGGTGTGGCAGAAGGATGTCTGCAGTCAGATGCAGCTTTGATCGGTGGTGAGACAGCGGAGCATCCGGGACTGATGCCGGAAGAAGATTATGATCTTGCCGGATTTGCAGTAGGTGTCTGTGATAAAAAGGATATGATTACAGGTGAGAATCTGAAAGACGGGGATGTTCTGATTGGAATGGCATCTTCCGGTGTACACAGCAATGGATTTTCCCTTGTCAGAAAAGTATTTGAGATGACAAAAGAGTCTTTGGATACGTATTATGAGGAATTGGGAACAACATTGGGAGCAGCCCTTCTGGCGCCTACCAGAATTTATGTAAAAGCATTGAAAAACATTAAAAATGCAGGTATTACGGTAAAAGCATGCAGCCATATTACAGGAGGCGGCTTTTATGAAAATATTCCGAGAATGCTTTGTGATGGTGTTCATGCAGTAGTAGAAAAGGATAGTTATCCGGTACCGCCGATTTTTGGACTGCTTGCAAAAACAGGAAATATCGAAGAACAGATGATGTACAATACATATAATATGGGACTTGGCATGATCGTAGCAGTAGATCCGGCAGATGTAGACAAAACAATGGAGGCAATCAAAGCGGCAGGCGATACTCCGTATGTAGTAGGACATATTGAGGCAGGAGAAAAAGGAGTTACTTTATGTTAAGAGTAGTTGTTATGGTTTCCGGCGGCGGAACCAATCTGCAGGCCATTATCGACGCAGTGGAAAATGGAACAGTTACGAATACGGAACTGGTTGGTGTGATTAGTAATAATCAGAATGCATACGCCTTGGAGCGTGCGAAAAAGCATGGGATTCCGGCACAATGTGTATCACCAAAGGATTTTGAATCCAGAGAAATTTTTAATGCTCAACTTTTGGAAACCGTAAATGCGTATAAACCGGATCTGATTGTTCTGGCAGGCTTTCTTGTGGTGATCCCGCCGGAAATGATCGCAGCATACAAGAACCGGATCATCAATATCCACCCTTCTTTGATCCCGGCATTTTGCGGAACCGGGTATTATGGACTGAAGGTGCATGAGGCTGCATTGGCTCGGGGGGTTAAAGTGGTTGGCGCTACGGTACATTTGGTAGATGAAGGAACAGATACAGGCCCGATTTTGCTGCAAAAGGCGGTAGATGTAGAAATGGGAGATACACCGGAGGTCCTACAGCGGCGTGTCATGGAACAGGCAGAGTGGAAGATACTGCCGCAGGCGATTGATTTGATTGCAAATGGAAAAGTGGCAGTTGTAAATGGAAAAGTATTGATTTTGAAATAAAGAGGAGACAGCGATGAAAGTATTAATCGTAGGTAGCGGCGGAAGAGAGCACGCAATTGCAGCAAGTGTTGCAAAAAGCCCGAAGGTAGAGAAGATTTATTGTGCACCGGGAAATGCCGGAATTGCAGAGTTTGCAGAGTGTGTTGCAACTGGGGCAATGGAGTTTGATAAGCTGGTTGCATTTGCAAAGGAAACAGCAATTGATCTGGTCATCGTAGGAATGGATGATCCGTTGGTCGGCGGTCTGGTAGATGAGATGGAGGCGGCTGGGATCCGTACATTCGGACCGAGAAAAAATGCGGCAATTCTGGAAGGTTCCAAAGCATTTTCTAAGGATTTGATGAAAAAATACAATATTCCGACAGCAGCATATGAGAATTTTACAGAGCCTGATGCTGCAATGGCATATCTTGAAACTGCAAAGTTTCCGATTGTATTGAAAGCAGATGGTCTGGCTCTTGGAAAAGGTGTGTTAATCTGTCAGAATCTGGACGAAGCAAAGGCTGGCGTGAAAGAAATTATGTTAGATAAAAAGTTTGGCAGCGCCGGAAATGAAATGGTGATTGAAGAATTTATGACGGGGCGTGAGGTGTCTGTATTGTCCTTTGTAGATGGAAAAACGATCAAGACGATGACGAGCGCACAGGATCATAAGCGCGCGGGAGATGGTGACACCGGATTGAATACCGGAGGAATGGGAACATTTTCGCCAAGTCCGTTCTATACAAAAGAAGTGGAAGAATTTTGTAATCAGCATATTTATCAGGCAACGGTAGATGCTATGGCAGCAGAAGGAAGAGAATTTAAAGGAATTATTTTCTTTGGTCTGATGTTGACTGAGGAAGGACCGAAGGTGCTGGAGTACAATGCTCGCTTTGGAGATCCGGAGGCACAGGTGGTTTTGCCGAGAATGAAGAATGATCTGGTTGAAGTGGCAGAGGCGTGTATCGATGGTACATTGGATCAGATAGATTTGCAGTTTGAGGACAATGCGGCTGTCTGTGTAGTTCTTGCATCGGAAGGTTATCCGGTTTCCTATGAAAAGGGTTATCCGATTCATGGACTGGAGGAGTTTCAGAAACAGGAAGGGTATTATTGTTTCCATGCAGGAACGAAGTTTGACGGAGAGCAGATTGTAACGAATGGCGGTCGTGTGCTGGGTGTGACAGCGAAAGGAAAAGACTTAAAAGAAGCGCGTGCCAATGCGTATGCGGCAACAGAATGGGTGCAGTTTGAAAATAAATATATGCGTCATGATATTGGAAAGGCGATTGATGAGGCGGCAGAATGATTCAGGAAAGATTAGAGTTAGATCAGGTATTTCCGTTTTGGGAGGAATTGACACAAAAGGAACAGCGTGATTTGCTGGAAAGTATGGTGGAAAATTCATATCCAAAAGGTACTTTACTGCATTACGGCGGAAGTGAGTGCGCGGGTGTTCAGATTATCCGCACCGGGCAGGCTCGTGTTTTTGTGACTTCTCCAAATGGAGGCGAGATTACGTTGTTTCGACTGATTGAAGGGGATGTCAGCATCCTGAGTGCAGCTTGCATGATGAAGGGAATGGATATTGAATTGGATATGGAACTGGAGTCAGATGCTGTAATCTGTACGATTCCAAAGTTTGTATATAAGAAGATTCACGATGAAAATGCAGCGGTCAAAGACTATACGTTGGAAATGATTTCTGAGCGATTTTCTGATATTATGTGGTTATTCAATCAATATGTATTTTCAAATGTGGCATCAAGGCTGGCAAATGCAATTTTGGAGCATCGGGCGCTGGCAGGAACGGATACGCTGACGATTACCCACGATGCTCTTGCAAGAGATCTGGGAACTGCGCGGGAAGTGGTGACGAGACTGCTGAAACAGTTTCAGCTGGATGGTCTTGTAAAATTGACCAGAGGTAAAATAGAAGTATTAGACGCAGGAAAACTGGCAAAAATATAATCTCCAAAATAAATGTGATTTTATCACAGAAAAAGCGAAAAAAAGTGATATACTATAGTCAGATGTTAAAGATAACATGAAAACGAAAAAACAAACAGAAACTATAGAATGAAAATCAGGAGGATATCACGATGTCAGTAGTTAAATTAACAGTAGATAATTTTGAACAGGAAGTATTGAAAGCAGAACAGCCGGTATTGGTAGATTTTTATGCAGATTGGTGCGGACCTTGTCAGATGATGGGACCGGTTGTAGAAGAAATTGCCGGTGAAGTCAGCGGCGCAAAGGTGTGCAAGGTAAACATCGATGAGCAGATGGAGATTGCGCAGAGATATGGCGTAATGACAATTCCGACATTTGCAGTATTTCAGAATGGCGCAATTGTAAAAAAAGAAATCGGAGCACTTCCAAAGAACGTATTAAAGGGAATGCTGAATGTATAAAATTTAGAAATCTTGCGGGCGAGCAAAGAAAGCAGAAAAAGAAGAGACTTTGTCGAAAGAAGGAGGCTCTTCTTTTTTTCGAATGAGAAATGAAAAATTATCGGATATTTTATATAAAGAGAATGAAAATAAGTTTTGGAAAAATGTAGAAAGTGTATAAAAATGAAATAAAAGAGGAAAATATTAACCTTTTTAACTTTTTCAAGGTAAAAAGAAAATGAAATGACAATATATATAAAAAACATAGCAAAATAACTCTTGAAAAAAACAGGGGAGATGGTATATTCTTGTATTATACCAATAAAGGGCGGATAGAACCGTTTGGGAAAAGGAGGAAAAAAGGTATGAAATTGAAAAAGGCACTTTGCTTGGTTCTTGCAGGAACTATGACACTTAGCCTGGCAGCTTGTGGCGGTGGAGCAGACAAAAAAGAAGAAGCAAAAGGTGAAGAAGGAAAGACACTGAAGGTTGCAGCTGTTGAGACTGCTTATGGTGCAGACATGTGGAAAGATGTTGTTGCAGCATTTGAGAAGTCTCATGAAGGTGTAAAAGTTGATTTGATCATCGACAAGAACCTGGAAGACGTAATTGATCCGGAGATGAAAGCCGGAAACTATCCGGACGTTGTATTGCGTGCGGTAGGTGCAGAGTCTGGTATGACAGAGACATTTATCAGAGATAATAACTTGACAGAGCTGACAGATGTTCTGGATATGACAGTACCTGGTGAGGACGTAACAGTTGGAGATAAGATTCTTCCTGGATTTACAGAGAATACAATTGTTAATCCATACGGAAACGGCAAAACTTATCTGATGCCAATGTTCTATGGTCCATGTGGATTGTTCTACAACAAAGGCCTGTTTGAAGAAAAAGGCTGGACAGTTCCGGAGACATGGGATGAGATGTGGGCGTTAGGTGACAAGGCGAAAGCAGAAGGCATCGCATTGTTTACATATCCGACAACAGGATACTTTGATGCATTCTTCTATGCATTACTTCATGAAGCACTTGGTGAAGAAAACTTCACAAAAGCTCTGAAATACGAAGAAGGTATCTGGGATACACCGGAAGCACAGCAGGTATTTGATATCATTGCAAAACTTGCTACATATACAGAGAAGACAACACCTGCAAATGCAAATGATGACAACTTTCAGAAGAATCAGCAGCTGATCCTGGACAACAAAGCACTCTTTATGCCGAATGGTAACTGGGTAATAGGTGAGATGATAGAAGCACCACGTGCAGCAGGATTTGACTGGGGATTCACAGCTCTTCCGGCAGTTGCAGAAGGTGGAGAAAGAGCATCTTATTCCTTCTTCGAGCAGGTATGGATGCCGAAGGAAGCGGTAAATAAGGATCTTGGAAAAGAATTTATCGCTTATCTGTACTCTGATGAGGCAGCAACAATCTTCGCAGGAAGCGGAGCAGTACAGCCGATCGCAGGTATGACAGACAAACTGGAAGGCGATGCAGTGACATATTATCAGATTTATGATACAGGCGCAGTTGCAGTTCTGGATGCATTTGCAGCAACAGAGCCGGTAGAAGGTCTGACAACAAGAGGCGCATTCTTTGATCCAATCAACTCTCTTGTAACAGGAGATAAGACACAAGATGATTGGGTAAAAGGATTTAAGGAAGCAAGCGATGCTTTCCGCGCAGCATTAAAATAATAAACAAGCGTGAATAAACTCCGTCTGTGAATAATCAGATGGCAGAGGCAGCCGGCGGTTACTTTTACGCCGGCTGTTTGTTTGTAAGAATGGAGATGACTTAATGAGAAGTAATAAAGGAAGAGGGAGATTTATATTCTGTTGTCTGGCTCCCGCAGCAATTTTGTTTGCAATCTTTATGATTTATCCGACCATCGGAGTCTTTCGGATGTCTTTGTACAAATGGGGCGGATATACAGCAGACAAGACTTTTGTAGGCTTGCAGAATTTCAAGACATTGTTCCAGAGTGAGAAATTTTATCAGGCATTCCAGAATACAGTGTTATTGATTGTAGTTGTAACAATTTGCACGTTTGCGTTTGCACTTATATTTGCGGCGATTTTGACAAGAGAAAAGATCAAGGGACAGAATTTCTTCCGAATTGTATTTTATATTCCGAATATTTTGTCCGTAGTTGTAATCAGTGCGATTTTCTCAGCAATCTATGATCCGAATCAGGGACTTTTGAATTCATTTATTAATTTGTTCCGCGGACCATCCGGAGCAGAGAATCCGATTCTTTGGCTGGGAAGCCAGAAACTTGTAATTTACAGTATTGTAATCGCAATGATCTGGCAGGCAATCGGTTACTATATGGTAATGTATATGGCAAGTATGGCCAATGTGCCGGAGAGCTTGTATGAATCAGCCAGTCTGGAAGGGGCAGGAAAGATTAAACAGTTCTTTTCCATTACATTGCCGTTGATCTGGACAAATATCAGAACGACATTGACATTCTTTATTATCAGTACGATTAACATGAGTTTCCTTTTTGTAAAAGCAATGACAAATGGAGGACCGGACGGAGCATCTAACGTATTCTTGAGTTATATGTATCAGGAAGCATACACCAACTCTTCTTATGGATATGGTATGGCAATCGGTTCTGTAGTATTTATCTTCTCATTTGCATTGGCCGGCATTTTGAATGTTGTTACAAAACGTGAAGAAATTGAATTTTAAGGAGGGAGAAAGATGCGAAGAAAGAATAAAGGAGCGATTCAGGAAACTTCCAGATTTGCAAAATTTCTAATCTACATTCCGTTGGTTCTCCTGTCCGTTATGATTATTGTACCGGTGTTCTGGGTATTTATGGCATCCATTAAGGAAAATGTAGAGTTCTACAGAAGTCCATGGGCATTACCGAAGGGATTTTATTTCCAGAACTTTATCGATGCGTGGGAAAGCGCAAATATGGCATCTTATATGTTGAATTCTGTAATCGTAACAGTGATTGCATTGTTTTTGCTTGTGATTATTGCACTTCCGGCATCCTATGTACTTGCCAGATTTAAATTTAAATCCAGTAAGTTCTGGAATATTTTGTTTATGGCAGGATTGTTTATTAATGTAAACTATATTGTAGTGCCGATTTTCTTGATGTTAAGTAATGCGGACCGGTTCTTGAATCAAAAAATCGGAAGTACATTTTTCCTGAACAATATATTTATACTGGCATTGGTATATGCTGCTACTGCGCTGCCTTTTACAATTTATCTGTTGTCCGGTTATTTCAAAACACTGGCGAAAGATTATGAAGAGGCTGCCTATGTGGATGGAGCAGGATATTTCCGGACGATGGTACAGATTATTATTCCAATGGCAAAACCAAGTATTGTGACAGTAATTTTGTTTAACTTCCTTGCATTCTGGAATGAATATATTATTTCCATGACCTTGTTGACGAGACCGGAGATGAAGACTCTTCCGGTTGGATTGATGAACCTGATGGCTGCACAGCGTTCTGCCGTACAGTATGGAAAGATGTATGCAGGACTTGTAATTGTCATGCTGCCGACATTGATTCTGTATATGATGGTGCAGAAGAAACTGACGCAGGGAATGACTGTTGGCGGACTGAAAGGCTAAGGAGGAGATACAGTGAACGAAAATGTAAAGAAAATCCTGGTTGGAATAATAGTTGCAGTTGTATTTGTTGTGTGTGTCGCACTTGTAGTAATGGGACAGAGAAAGATCGGACCACAGGGCCTGCTTATGATGTTTGCAGGGTTGGCCGGATTGATTGTCTTATTGTGGCTGTACAACAGACAATATAAGTGATGTAAAAGTAAATCGTATCAAGAATTAAGTGTTGAGAATTAATGTGAGACATGAATTATGAGACATGAATTGAATTTTGAAAAAAGCATTCAAAGATGGGATGAAGCCATTCCGCTCGGAAACGGGCGGATTGGTACTCTCATCTGGGGGAAACCACAGGAGTTAAGATTTAGTCTGGATCGGACAGATATATGGGATTTGTCTGCACCGATGTATACGGAACGGGATGAATTTTGTTATGAACATCTGGTGGAACTTGCAAAGGCGGGAAAGACAGCGGAAATTCGTGAACTGTTTGACGCTCCGTATAACTATCCGATACCGACAAAATTGCCTGCAGGGAAACTTGTGTTTTCTTTTTGTGAAGGGAAAAATGTGCGGTCAAAATTGAATTTGCAGCATGCGGAAGCAGTGCTGACGGTGGAATGTGCAGAACAGTGCTGCCGGATAGAAGCAATCTGTCATGCCGTTTCACAGACAGGAATGATACGTGTGAAAGCTGATAGTGGCTTTCAGATGGAATTGAAAAGTCCACAATATGGGACTCCAGAAGAAAAAGAAGAAGTACATTATAATCCGGAAGAGCGGGAAATTTCCCAGGGTGGTCTGGAACGTCTGCATTATCCAAATGCTGTGTTTGGGGAGCAGAACGGTACTCCTTCTTTTTTCTGGTTTACCCAGGACGTAGATGCACAGTTTTCCTACGGAATTGTAGTTGGAACTTTGGAGAAAGCAAATGAAACGCTTGTATTTTATCGAGTTGTGACTTCCAGAGATGGAGATGAATGGCTGGAGGATGCGAAACAGCAGTTAGAAAAAGAGCTGTTGAAAGGTTATTGTGAGAATCGGAAAAGTCATAGGGCATGGTGGGATACGTATTGGAATCAAAGCGCAGTTACACTGCCGGATCCGTTGTTTGAAAAGCAGTGGTATTTGACCAATTATTTATTTGCATCCTGTTCCAGAAAAGGAATGTATCCAATGCCTCTTCAAGGTGTATGGACTGCTGATGATGGGAATCTTCCGCCCTGGAAGGGGGATTATCATCATGATTTGAATACACAGCTGAGTTATGCACATTTTTATAAAGCAAATCATCTCAGTGAAGGAGAGTGCTTTCTGGATTTTCTGTGGGAATCCAGAGAGGCGGGAAGGCGATTTGCAAAGAAATTCTATCATACGGGTGGGATTTGTCTGCCGGGGGTAATGACGATTGATGGACAGCCGCTTGGCGGATGGCCGATGTATTCGTTGTCACCGGTACATCAGATCTGGCTCTGTCAGTCTTTTGAATTGTATTATCGCTATACCGGGGATAAAGAATTTCTGAGAAATAAGGCATGGGTCTATTTTGAAGAAACGGCTGAGTGTATTACAGCGCTTTTGGAAGAAAAAGAAGATGGATATCATTATCTGCCGGTGTCCAGTTCGCCGGAGATTCATGACGATGAGAAGGAATCCTGGGTGACTCCAAATAGTAATTATGATCTGGCGTTGCTGCGGTATTTATATCAGACGTTGGCGGAGTTCGCAAAAATTTTGCAGAATGGTCAGGAGGAACACTGGGAGCAGTTCTTGGGAAAACTTCCGCCGCTGGCGGTAAATGAACAGAAGGTTCTTATGATTTCTCCGGATGAAAGTCTGCAGGAATCGCATCGGCATTTGTCTAATGCAATGGCAATCTGTCCGTTGTATTTGTATCAATATGAGAAGGCAGAAGAAAAGGAAATCATAGACGCAACGGTACTGGATTATGAACGACTGGGGACCGGAATGTGGGTTGGATTTTCATTTGCATGGATGGCTCACTTGTATGCGATACAGAAAAATGGAGAAGGCGCTTATGACAGACTGCGGATTTTTTGGGAGAGCTTTTGCAGTGACAATGGTTTCCATTTAAATGGAGATTATAAATGCAGAGGATATTCTACGTTTCATTACAGACCGTTTACATTGGAGGCAAATATGTATGCGGCGGATGCTCTGCAGGAGATGTTGTTTCAGATGCGGGATGGAATTTTGGAAGTCTTTCCTGCAATTCCGGAAAAGTGGAAAGCCGAGAAATTATCTTTTACACATTTTCGTGGAGAAAAGGGCTTGCTCGTATCAGCGTCTTATGAATATGGAGCGGTGAAAGAGATAGTGCTGGAAGCAGCGTATGAACAGACAGTCACACTGCGGATTGGAACGGTGGAAAAAGAAATTGTTTTAAAAGAAAATGAAATTATAAAACTGGGAAATGATATTGTGTAAACAATGGGCTATACGAGTCGGTGCAGAATCGTATAGCCTGTTTGATTTTTATGATAGTTCCGAACGTTCACTTTTTTTGCGATATTTAATCGGGGTGATATTATATTTTTTATGGAACGACTGGGTGAAATAGGACGGTGAGGAAAAACCGATCGTAGAGGAAATATCAGAGATTGATAAATCCGTTTTTTCCAAGAGACCGCATGCAGTTTTCAGACGCACCTCGTTCAAGTATTGAATGGGAGAAAGTCCGGTATATTTTGTAAACGAATGCGCCATGTAGTACTTATTCATATGAGTAAGCGCAGTGAGTGAATCCAATGTAATACGTTCTCCATAATGAGTGTCCAGATATTCTTTGATCTTCGCACATTCTTTGGACATCTTCTGGGTCGTGGTCGGAATCGGTTTTAAGTGCTGTGTGCGAACAATTTTGATCAGCAGGATCTCAAGGAGTTTCTGACAAATCGCATTGTCTCCGTATGCATGATTGTGCATCTCAAGGAGCATTTGTTCAAATAGAGTATTGATAAATTCGTTGGAAGAAAAATTACAGAGCATATGTGTGTAAGGACTCTGGTTTTCTGCCAGCAAAATTACACCGTCAATCCCCAAGGCATAGTATTCCAAGGGATTACCCGGTACAGATCGCTCGGTATGCTCAGTGTGTGGCGGGATAATGATCAAGTCCCCTTTGGAAATAGAGAGGTGTGGTTTATCCTTTAGCATAAACAATCCTTTTCCGTTTACCACATAGAAAATCTCAGTAAAATGGTGAGTGTGATAAATGTTTTTCCAATCTGCTTCATCCTTGGATAAAGAGATAGATAAAAGTTGTGCATGAAGATCCGGCGTTTCTGTATTTGAAATAGAATATTGTCGATGTCCCATAAAAACTCCTTAATTTTGAGAAACAAGCATCAAGTAACGAGCATCAAGTAATGAGCAAATCATTAAACCATTTTGTTCATAGATGTCAGCATTTCCATGAGTTCCATATCTTCAGAATTCAATCGGAGATTAGATTCGTATTTTGTTCCATCAGGCGTGGTGACAGAAATTTCGATTAAAGTACCATCTTTTAATGCATGTCTGCCGACAGCTTCTATAAAAGGTGGAAACTTCGGATGATTTTTCCGAAAACGGTCAACAGCCTCCTTTGCTTTTTGTAATGCTGCAAGTTGGTTGAAATTCATATTCATAAATAACAGACTCCTTTGTAATATAAAAATAATATATGATAATAGATAAAATAATTAATATAGATGATATCAGTATATCATAGATTTGCGGAAAATAATAAAGAAAGATGTGATAAATATTTACTTCGTTTGAAAAGGTGGGTATAATTAAGACAAATTAAAAAAAGGAGCGAAATGAATATGAAACAGGATATGATTGTAATTCTGGACTTAGGAAGTACAGAGAATACAGTATTGGCAAGAAATATCAGAGATTTGGGCGTATACAGCGAGATTCATCCACATGATATTACAGTAGAAGAGTTGAATAAGCTGGATAATGTAAAGGGAATTATTTTAAATGGCGGCGAAAACCGAATTGTAGATGGCATTGCTGTAGAGGTGTCAGATGAGATTTATACATCTGGTTATCCGGTGATCGCAATTGATCATCCGACTGCAAAATGTGATGATACATATACAGAGCTGCCGGATACAGACACATTGAAAGCATTTCTGTTTGACACATGTAAGGCGGAAGCTAATTGGAATATGAAGAATTTTATTGAAGATCAGGTAGAACTGGTACGTCAACAGGTAGGAGACAAAAAAGTGCTTTTGGCTCTTTCCGGCGGTGTAGATTCTTCAGTTGTGGCAGCGCTTCTTTTAAAAGCGATCGGGCAGCAGTTAGTTTGTGTACATGTAAATCATGGATTGATGCGTAAAAATGAATCTGAAAGCGTTGTAGAAGTTTTTAAAAATCAGCTGCATGCAAACTTGATCTATGTAGACGCAACAGACCGATTCTTAGGAAAATTAGAAAATGTGGCAGATCCGGAAGAGAAGAGAAAGATTATTGGCGGAGAATTTATTCGGGTGTTTGAGGAAGAGGCGAGAAAACTGGACGGAATTGATTTCCTCGGACAGGGAACCATCTATCCGGATATTATAGAAAGTGGAACTAAGACTGCAAAAATGGTAAAATCACATCACAACGTAGGCGGACTTCCGGAAGATCTTCAGTTTGAATTGGTAGAACCGTTGAAACAATTATTCAAAGATGAAGTGCGTGCGTGTGGTATTGAATTGGGATTGCCGGCAGAGATGGTGTACCGTCAGCCATTCCCGGGTCCGGGATTGGGAGTGAGATGTCTCGGAGCAATTACAAGAGACCGTCTGGAGGCAGTACGTGAATCTGATGCAATTCTTAGAGAAGAATTTGCAAAAGCCGGATTGGACAAAAAAGTATGGCAGTATTTTACAGTAGTGCCGGATTTCAAAGCAGTTGGTGTGAGAAACAATGCAAGAAGCATGGGATATATGGTGGTAATCAGAGCGGTTAACACAATTGATGCGATGACAGCGTCTATTGAGAGAATAGATTATGATATTCTGGAGAAGATTTGTGCAAGAATCAGTGCGGAAGTACCAAGTGTGAGCAGAGTGTGTTATGAGATTACACCGAAACCGGTAGCGACGATAGAGTGGGAATAAATCGAGTTGCTTAAAAAAGCCAGTGTTTATGCGGGTTTCAGCGATTTCG
>CAJKWK010000041.1 GCA_905203555.1 uncultured Lachnospiraceae bacterium | reverse complement strand
TAATCATTTTCCATCTGAACAAGTACTTTATCCATTTCTGTAAAATGTGTTCCATACTTTTCATTTATCTTATCAATAATTACTGTCAGCGGATCTTTCTTAGGCTCTCTATGACCGGAATCACCGGAGATAGGTGTATATCCGCCTTCTGTGCTTTCAAGTTCTATCGGACCTTCAAAGTCTTTTTCCAGCTTATAGTATTCAAGAAGAACTTTGTCATCAATATTTATCTTCTCTCCACCATGTCCTTTTGGAAGCATCGTGTATAAAAACTTTGAATAAATACTGAATCTGTGAATATCCTTGTCAAATAACCTGCATACCTGTGTAATATAGGCATACACACGATTAAAGCTTGCCAATGTAGACTTGAATATATCCTGTTTTTCAACTTCAAGTACTTCATATCTGTCTACCGCTGGTCTTAACTGTCCCTGGAGTTTTCCAAGATCACCAGCTGATTGATTCTCACTCTGATAGAAAATATCTGCAAATTTATCCACTTCTGATTTTTGATATACCCTGAAATCATCCAAGGTGTTCTTCATGTCATATACAACATTAGGATCTGTTTCCTCCAAGAGCACAGTTTCCTCATAGAATGGCTCAAAAGATGCTTTGATATCCTCTGCTGAATTCACAAAATCAAGTACAAAGGTATCTACTTTTCCTCTTGTAGTACGATTCAATCTTGATAAAGTCTGTACTGCCTTTACACCGGACAATTTCTTATCCACAAACATGGTGTGAAGCAATGGTTCATCAAAGCCTGTCTGATATTTTTCCGCAACAACAAGGATTCCATAATCATCTGTATGGAATGTTTCCGGTAAAGCCTTTTCTTTGATTGTCTTGCCTTCTTTATCCTTGTTCATTCCCTCTTCAGTAAACACATCATCGTTATCTTTCACTTCACCGGAAAAAGCGACTAACACTTCAAGGTCATTCAGTCCTTTTTCTTTTATCTGTCTCTTAAATTCCTGCACATATCGTACTGCATGAAGTCTGGATGGTGTAACAACCATAGCCTTCGCTCTGCCACCTATCTTATGTCTTGTGACATTCATAAAATGTTCCAGCATAATGGCGGTCTTCTGAGAGATATTATGTGGATGCAGTGTCTCATAATTTACAATAGCCTTTGAACCTGCTGTTGTATCAAATTCCGGATTATCCTCAATAATCTTGGCAATCTTGTAATACATTTTGTAGGTCATATAGTTCTGCAAAACATCCAAGATGAAATGCTCCTCTATTGCCTGTCTCATGGAATAGATATGAAAAGGTCTATAGATTCCTTCCGTATCCTTCTGACCAAACAGCTGTAATGTCTTTCCTTTTGGAGTTGCCGTAAATGCAAAGAATGATAAGTTCTTGTGCATACCCTGTGCTGCCAATTCATCTAAGAGCTTATCCTCATCATCCTTACGATTTCTCTCGTCCTCATCTTCCATCTCGGCATACTCTTTTAGAATTTCTTCTGTATCAGCTAATGCTCTTTTTAATTTTTTCGCTGCATCTCCGGTCTGTGAAGAATGTGCCTCATCAATAATAATGGCAAATCTTTTGTTTGCAGAATCCACCTCTTTATAGATTACCGGGAATTTCTGTAATGTAGTGATGATAATGCCTACACCATCATTGATTGCGTCTCTAAGCTGTCCCGAATTTTTATCTACTTTCTTAACCACGCCCTCCACATGGTCAAACTGATATACCGTAGACTGCAACTGGCTGTCCAATACTCGTCTGTCAGTAACGATGATTACTGACTGGAAAATCTTATTGTCTTCATAATCATGAAGTCCTGTCAGTCTGTGTGCCAGCCATGCAATCGAATTGGACTTTCCTGAGCCTGCACTATGCTGGATAAGATAACTCTTGCCTGAACCATTCTTTTTCACATCTTCCAACAGTTTTGTGACTACATCAAGCTGATGATATCTTGGGAAAATCATAGTCTCTTTCACAAGATTTCCATTCTTATCATACTCCTGCTGCAAGTGCATATATTTCTGTAGAATTTCCATCAGACTGTCCTTGCAGAGTACTCTTTCCCAAAGATAAGCTGTATCATATCCATCTGGATTTACAGGATTCCCTTTACCGCCTACTTTTCCGGCACCATTACTGCCCTGATTAAATGGCAGGAAATAAGTGTGTGCGCCCTCAAGCTTTGTTGTCATATAGACATTGGTAAGGTCTACTGCGAAATGCACCAATACTCTTTCTTTGAAGGCAAAAATTGCATCCTTACCGGCACGATCAAACTTATACTGATTAATGGCATTTGTGGTATCCTGTCCTGTAAACTGGCACTTCAATTCCATAGATACCACCGGAATACCATTTACAAAAAGAACAATATCTATACTGTTCTCATTATGTACAGAGTAATGAAGCTGTCTGGTACAATGAAGAATGTTCGCATCATACTGAATCTGTGTAGTCTCATTCAAAGTGGTCTCCGGCTTCCAGAAAATAGGATAAAACTTGATGCCTCTATCCGTAAATCCATGCCGCATCACATTCAAAAGGTTGGTGGTTTTCACTTCTCTTTTGAAGCGTTCAACTACCTGCTTTTCGGAATTATCCGCATAAATTTTCACATATCTTTCCCATTTCTTAGGCTGGCTTGTCTTGATAAATTCCACAAATGTTTCCTCATCAAGTCCTGATTCCCGATTAAATTTCTTCGGATTTCCTTTGGTATATCCGCCATGATGAATCAGATAGTCTTCGATATCTTCCTCAAATCTTTTCTCTTTTACATCAAAATCAGACATGAGCTACACCTCCTTTTTTCCTGTGACAACCTCGTAGATGAGGGATTTTTTGTATTCCTGAAGTTTTTCAATTGCTTTGTTTCTATCAGCTATTGTTTTATCAAGCATCTCACATTTACTATCTAAATAATCTGCTATTTGACATTGTTCGATATAAGGTGGTACAGGCACTTTAATACTTTTAAACTCTGATGAATATGTCCTCCAGCGCATCGCCATTATTCCACGTCCATATTTATAACATTCAGCAGAAAACGGCTTTGTCCTATATAAATAATGATAATATCTTGAACATACATTTTCATTTGGTTTATATATATCATATGCGGGACTCGTAACCCCATCATATGCCGATCTTCCTATTGCCCTGGTGCTAGAATATAAATAGTACAAGTCAAAATGAGAATCCCTAATTACAAATTTTATGGTACTATGTAGTTACCGCACTGAAGGAGGATCTCATTATGGCAAAGCACTATGACAAACAATTTAAATTGGATGCAATCCAGTATTATCATGATCACAGAGAATTAGGATTGCAGGGTTGCGCTTCAAACTTAGGAATCAGTCATCAGACACTGTCTCGCTGGCAGAAAGAACTGCGTGATACCGGAGACATTGAGAGCCGTGGTTCTGGCAACTATGCTTCTGATGAAGCAAAGGAAATTGCACGTTTAAAGCGTGAACTACGTGATGCGCAGGATGCACTTGATGTATTAAAAAAAGCCATCAACATTCTGGGAAAATGACGGAAGCCATTTACCTCGAAGTTACTGAGAAGGCAGAAGCAGCCCACAAGGCTAAACGCCGTGTTTCTGTCTCCGGAATGTTGAAAATACTTGGCGTTTCACGTTCTGGCTATCGCGCATGGCTGAAACATGTTCCTTCCAATGCTGAAAAGCGTCGGGAATCAGTAAAAGCCAAAATCAAGGATATTTACGATAAATCTAAACAGAATTACGGTGCTCCCAAAATCACACAAGTGTTACGCAAAACAGGAGAAACTATTTCCGAGCGTACTGTTGGGCAGTACATGAAACAAATGGGCATTAAGGCTCAGTGGGTAAAGCCGTGGACAATCACCACAAGAGACTCCGATTTCAGTAGCAAACTTCAAAACATCCTTGATGAACAATTTAATCCAGAACGGCCAAATGCAGTTTGGTGTTCTGACATTACCTATATCTGGACGATAGATGGCTTCGTCTATTTGACCAGTATTATGGATTTATATTCTAGGAAAATCATTGCCTGGACATTGTCAAATACATTGGAAGTGTCCTGCGTGATTGAAACAATAAACAAAGCCAAGGCAAAACGAAAAATTGAAGAACCATTGATTATGCATTCCGATCGCGGCGTACAGTATGTTTCAAAGGAATACAAACGTGTCACTGCAAACATGCAGTGCAGTTATTCTAAAAAGGCTTATCCATGGGATAATGCCTGCATTGAATCATTTCATTCACTGATCAAGCGCGAATGGCTGAATCGCTTCAAAATCCGCGACTATAATCATGCATATCGATTGGTATTCGAATATCTGGAGGCATTCTATAACACCAAGCGAATCCATAGTCATTGCGATTACATGTCACCAAATGACTACGAAGAACTATACCGTAGATTGCAACAGAACGAAGAGCCAATGGCAAGTTAAGATGGGGAAAACCTCATTTTAACTTGTACTAAATCTTGACATAGGACCACCCCCATCCATGCCAATATAATATTTACTACTATATCATTCTCATAAACCACCTTGTATCCTTCTGCCTTTACTGCCTTATTCCCTCTTTCCTCTTGTTCACCATGTGGAAACACTCCTAAGTCAGTATAAAGAGAAAGTAATCTCACTTCCTCTAATGGTTTATAATTTTTTTCATCTCGTAACGAGAATAAGTATCTATTTTGCGATATGCTCCAATGAACTGGTATTTGTTCACACATATCTATAGTACTATCCTTCAGCTCTACATCTGGATTTATTCCCTTTGTTACAGCTTCCGTAATAATTGAAAATTTGTATTCCTTTAACTTTTCAATAATTGCCTGCTGCTTTTCAATAATTTCATCAATCTTTGAGCACTTGGCATCCAAATAACTAGCAATTTGTATCTGTTCACGTTGCATTGGTAATACAATTTTCAAATCCATCAAATTAGTATTATTTATTGCAGGATAACTAATGCCAACAGAATGAGCTTCTACATTTGATATAAAAGAATGTGTACTCAATGCATAATATAAAAATTTTGCGACAACATCTTTATGTGGTGTCACTACCGAAAAACCCGTAGATACAATTTTATCTGCTAAGGAATCATTAATATATGCAATGGCTTTTAAATATGTTCTCACAGTTGAAATAATAGTATCACCATTATGTACAATACGTCTTGCCCTACTTGGTGCATTACCAAATTTCATTTTTTCTGTTGTTCTTACCCCATGTTCATATGTAACAGAACCAATCTCTATGTAATCAATTTCTTGCTCTTCTTCATAATTTTCTGGAAGAACATCATTATTGCTGTCAGCAATTTGTTTAACCTTATATACTTTCCAACTAGAAGGGATTTCACCTACCCACTTCACCCCACTATCCTTCATCTCTCTCATAGGTCAAATACCTCCTCAAGACTTCCGGACAGTTCAGTCTCCAAATCCATAATCTCTGCCATTATCTCTGCAGAAGGTCTTGGAGCTTCATACTTGTAAAAATATCTTGTAAACGGAATTTCATATCCCACCTTTGACTTTTTCTCATCAATCCATGCATCCGGTGCAAATGGCAATACTTCTCTCTCAAAATATTCTTTAATATCCTCTTTCAGTGGAACATTTTCTGTATCACGAAGACTCGTATCCGGCTGTTTCTTTCCCTTTTTTAATACCAAATTGCCTTCTTCATCACGGAGCGGTCTTTCTACTGTAATCTTGGTATAGCCAAAATCCTCGTTATCATAAATCTGACTAATTTCACTCGCCGTGAAATCACCATAAATCTTTGTAATCTCAGCGATATCTTCCTCAGAAATATCATTTCGCTTATTTCCCAATGCTTTTCTTCTCTTCACAAACATATCATTGGCATTGATTAGCTGTACTTTGCCCTCTCTGACTGTACCTGCCTTTTTATTTGACAATACCCAGATATAGGTTGCAATTCCTGTGTTGTAGAAAATATCATTCGGTAAAGCAATGATCGCCTCAAGCAAATCATTTTCGAGAATATATCTTCTGATTTCAGAAGGTCCGCTTCCTGCATCTCCTGTAAAGAGTGGTGAACCATTATGAATGATTGCTATTCTGCTTCCACCTTTATCAATATCTTTCATCTTTGATATCGCTGTCATAAGAAAGAGCATCTGTCCATCGCTTGCTGCCGGAAGTCCTGCTCCAAATCTTCCTCCGAAGCCAAGCTTTGCCTCTTCCTCTACTTTTGCCTTTTCATTCTTCCACTCACGTCCAAACGGAGGATTGGAAAGGATATAATCAAAGGTACTGCCTGCAAACTGGTCATCTGATAATGTGTTACCATCCTTGATATAATCTGCATTGTTACCCTTAATCAGCATATCTGCCTTACAAATTGCAAATGTCTGATCGTTAATTTCCTGTCCGAAGGATACAAGTTCCGTAGAAGCATTCAGACTATGTAAATATTCCTCTGCAACAGAAAGCATACCTCCGGTTCCACATGCCGGGTCATAAATTGTTTTTGCTACATTATTGCCAGAAAGAATATCATTATCATCATAGAAGAGAATATTAACCATAAGCTGGATAACTTCTCTTGGAGTGTAATGCTGTCCGGCATCTTCATTATGAGACTCGGAAAATCTTCTTATAATCTCTTCAAAGATATAGCCCATTTCAAGGTTAGAGATTTCATTTGGGTGAAGATTTCCTCTATCTGTTGTATATTCCTTTAAAACAATATAAAGAATTCCCTTATTTGCCATAGTGGTGATGTGACCATCAAACTTGAACTTCTCAAGGATGTCCTGCACATTTGCTGAGAATCCATTCAGATAATCTCTGAAATTCTCTTCAATATGGTCCGGATCATCCATAAGTCTCTCAAATGTATATTTGCTGGTGTTATAAAAATCTTTTTCTGCTGCCTTACGAAGTAAAACATCCTTCATAGGAAGATTCTTTACTTCCTCATATTTCTGCAAAACCGCATCCTTGGTATCTGAAAGAATACAATCAAAACGTCTGATTACTGTAAGCGGTAATATAACATCTCCGTATTCATGTGGTTTATATACTCCGGTCAGCTTATCTGCTATTGCCCATATTAGGTCTGCTTTCTGATCTATTTTTGCACTTCTCGTAGCCATTTACATTTTCCTCCATAAGGTAATTTACTTTTCTTTGTTATCTGGTACATAGTCAATCAAATCTCCAAAGTTACAATCCAACTCTTTGCAGATTTTTTCCAAAACAGATAGTTTCACCGACTCGCAGTTTGTCATCTTTGCTATTGTACTGGAGCTAAGACCAGTCTTGGCACACAAATCTCCTTTTTTCATTCCGTGGTCAATTAACTGTTTCCATAATCCATTATAACTAATTGCCATCCTCTTTTCCTCCGTTTAATGTGCAATCAATATCAAAATTATTTTATCACACAAAAAACTCCTTGTACAATTCGCATTTACAAATATCACATATCTTTTTTCAAATATTGAATATCTTTTTTAATTTATTCACAAACCTTTTGAATTTATCTGCTACAGATACTCTTTTCCTAATTGGTGTGGTTAGAAGAAAAACATCTCCAATCTGCTTTCATTATAACGTTCAATCCATATTTACGCATTAAAAAAGGATGCAGGGATTGACTCCCTACATCCTTCATTAGAATTATAATATTATACTTATCTCACACCCCGATCAGCCCCTCTCTCCGGCTTATCTTTTCCCTGCTTTTCTTGAATAATCCTCTTATTAATCTCAAGCCGTTCATGAATGGATAATTTCTTATCTTTTCCAACTACCGCCTGCTTCTGTTGTACCTGTTTCCTATCTGCTTTTCCTGCATCCTTGACCACTGCATTCGCTTCGGTACTTGTTCCCCGCTCATCTGCTCTTCCTTCATTTCTTTCCGTTATCTGCTGTTCTCGTCTCTCTTTCACACCTTTTTCTTCCAGATTGCAAAAGCTCTGCAGATACGGAAGCACATGATTCTGCATGTCTGTCAGATCTTCCATATATTTTTGGAACTCTTCACTTCCTTTACCTTTCTGGTAATTGATCCAATACTCATCTGTAAGCTTCATTTCATTATCATACTTCAACTGACTCACAATACCGCCATGTCCATTTCCAATATCTATTGACTTCTTGAAATGATGCAGCATCTGTTCACCTTTTTCCGCATAATATACAGTCACATATATCTTTGTGATTTTTGTAGGTTCCTCTGTCTTCGAATCACGTTTTGCATACCATTCTTTATCCATTTCTGCTGTTTTTGCATCCAGCTCGGATAACTTCTGACATCTTGGATTCATGAGAGCACTTTCTTCACAATAGTTTACATACACCATTGGTTCCAGATTCTTTGGAAACTCCGGCTCATAGACTTTCAGTCTTTCAATCAATACACCTGCACGCACAGACTGGTCACATTCTTCGTCTACAATATCCTTCAGATAAGAAATATAAGAATGTGTATTGCCACTCTGCAAATCCAACATCACCTCTTGTACCGTATTTTCTCCCGGCTCCACATTATCTCGATACTCATACGGATCAAAAGCTTCTGCAATCTCATCCAATGCCTCTGCCAGCTGTTCTGTACTCATCTTCTCTGAATACATTGCCTCTCTGATATCCCGCATGGGTACATATTTATAGTCCGGCAGTGCTTCATGAATCTTCTCAATGCCTTCCCGAATGAGTGGAAGTTCTCCATAAAAGCGAATATCATCCATATAATCGCCGTGAACCGTATTCCCTTTTACAATAGAAAATTCAGCCTCATCATAAAAGCTGTCTTCCAGATCCCGATAGATAATACCCATACTGCATACCCGATAGGCATTTTCAGGATTCTCTCTGTATTTTTCATAGATCTCGGCAATCTGATTGACATCGGTACTCTTCTCATAATCTCCCATATCATGGAACTCGTCACATTCTGCAGCAAAGTATTCCAGATACGGTTCTTTCTTCGGCGGCATATTGTTGAGTACATTGTCAATCATGTTGTAATTTGCCTCTTCCAGTTCTTCCACCTTTGCCAATGGCTTATACTCGCCCTGACTTTTCTGGATTTCCGCCATTACAACCGCATCCATTTCTTCTACTTTTTCCATAAGCTGATCATAATCTCCACGAATGCGTTCTCCCGTCCAGCCTTCCTCGCTCAGAAGTTCTTCTGCCGCTTCTTCGATAGAGATTTCATCATTCTCATAGACACCGCCATCTATCAGGCGGAAATTTTCATCGTAAAAGGAGTAGTCATATCCTTCTTCTGTGATCTGAATTGCAAAATACCGTTCGCCCACCTCATATGCCAGTTCACTAATGGATTGTTCTTCCAGATTCAGGAAATGATCCAACTGTTCAAAACTGATACTGTCTACAAAATGTGCTGTTACATTTTCTCCGTCATTTAAAACCACGATATCACTGACGGACAGGGAATGTCCCCGGAAGTCTTCTGGTCTGTCGATGTTGAATCTCTCAAAAATATCATCCAATGACATATTTCCAAATATTTCTCCCACATAAACCAGTTCATAATCTTCTTTTTTAATCTGCATTCCATGACTTTCAATGAAGCTCATATTCATAAACGCATAATTCGCACCCGGAGAACCATCTTTAATCTGATAAATTCCGAATGTTCTTCTTGCCCCTAATAGCAGATTTGCCTCTTTCAAGGACTGAATCTGCGGATATTTTTTCATCTCCCATTCCAAATTGCGGAATCGTTCCAGTTCTTCGGTAGACATCTGATAATGCTCCGGACCTCGTTCAATCTCCATTCGCTCTGTAACATAGATTGGTGATGAAAAACTGGTAATCAGATAGATATCCGCTCCGGCATCATATAATTTCAGTGCTTCTTCCTGTCCAATCACACTCATCGGCTCCTGAAATGCTCCAAAATCTTCATCTGCATAATCCAGATCCTGATCCCTTATCCGTTCCCACATCTGTGATTCCATGCCGAACAGACCTTCATGTGCCTGTATCATTTCTTTACTTGCATACTCTCCCTTGCTGCCATCACTACCCAGGCAATAGATTTTAGAACCCATTCTGTGATAATCCAGGGCTGCTTCTTTTCTAAGCGGCACCATATCCTCTGCTGTATATCCATAATCCCGAAGTTCCAGCTTCCCTATGGTTGGATCTGGTAAGTCCTGAATATCCATTTTTGCATCATCCAGAAGTTCCTCTACTCTATCTTCATCTGCCTGATTGATTGCATCTGTCAGATTTCTTACCAGCGTCCTTACTTTCTCTTCTTCGCCAATCAGATTTGCATATTCAAAAATCTGTTCTTTTATATCCGCTGGAATCGCTATTCCCATGTGTTCTGCACGGTCTATTTGTTCCTGTGTATATTCCTGCATTTTCTGCGTTTCTATTCCTGTTATCATGTTTCTTGCCATATAAGTTCCTCCTGTATTCTAAAAAATGGCATAACCTGCAGAACATTCTTTCTACCAGATTATGCCATCTTTCCTGATTTCTTATTCCAGACCGAAGTCCCGATTTCTGTTTTCCCTGCCATTCTCGCTTTCCCGCTGGCTTTTTTCTTTATAAATCTGCAATTTCTCATGGATAGAACCACGTGCCGGTCGTTCTTCTTTCTCTTTTGATTCCGACTGCTCTACTTCTGTATCTTCCCGCTCATCCATATTGAGAAGGGCATTTAGTTCTGACAGTCGCTCCAGTTTCTGGTTCAGTTCCTCTTCTTTGGGGAATGGCTTCCCGACTTCCTCTTTCGCATTTGCCAGCTGCTCCTGTACCGTTTCCAGTCGTTGCTCCGCTTCTGCCAGTTTCTCCGGATAGCTTTCCAGAAGATTATTGATACGTGTGATATTTCCCAGGGCATCTGCTCCCAGATGGACTTTCGATACCGATTCATGCTTCACAGACAAGATAAACTCCTTACTCCAGCTGTCGAACTGGATTCTCATGTTGAATCCCTGATAGTTTCCGATATCCATTGCTGCATCGACTGCTTTCATGTCCTTGCAGACTGCCAGTAGTGCCGCTCCTGCTTCTTTCTTTTCTGTAAATACTTTGCCGCTGATCTCCATGGAAAACTGTTCTGGATCTGTGATTTTATGCTCCTGATAATGGGCAATATCCGCTTTGTAGCTATCAATAGTCTCGGTCAATTTTGCAATCTGCTGTGGAAAATTTCTTGCAATATCATCTTCCAGACGGTACTGGTTATTCATGTGATTGGCTTTTAAAAGTTTCAGTTTTGCCACATCCACGTCCAGTGCCATCTTTTCTTTTACTGCCGGATTTCCAGTTGCCAGTGCCTTAACCTCTGCATAGGACAGTGCCGCTTCGTCCACATCTTCGCAGCTTCTGACCGGTGCTTTGCTCGTCATAATCTGGGAGATGAACTTCTGTTTATTTTCGATCAACTGCCACATGTAGCTGTCGAAGGTGGATTCTGTCACATACCGAAAGATATGAACCTTTTTATTGTGATTTCCCTGCCGGATGATACGTCCTTCCCTCTGCTCCAGATCAGACGGTTTCCAGCCAATATCCAGATGATGCAGAGCAATCAGACGATCCTGCACGTTGGTACCGGCACCCATCTTTGCTGTTGAACCAATCAAAAAACGAACCTGCCCAGATTTTACTTTTCCAAACAGCTCCGTCTTCTTTGCTTCAGTATTCGCATCATGAATGAATGCAATTTCTTTTTCCGGTACACCTTTCGCCATCAACTTCTGCTTCAGGTCATCATAGACATTGAAACTGCCATCGCCTTTCGGTGTGCTCAAGTCACAGAAAATGATCTGTGCTGACTTCTGTGCAGCTGTATCTTTCCAGATTTCATAACTTTTTTCTGCACAGACCGATACTTTACTTCCAGGATCGTCAGGCAATAGTTCATTGACTAATCGCTGATCCAGTGCCAATTTTCTTCCATCATTGGTAATTTTCAGCATATTGTCTACACTGGCATCTACGCCACCGTTTCTTACCACTTCCGCACGCTCTCCTAGGCTTGCTACGATTTCTTTCTGCTGTTCTGTTGGTTTCAATACTACAGTTTCGTATTCCGCTTCCGGTACTGGAAGATTCAACTGATCCGAAGTCTTGATATCTGCAATCTCCTTGAACATATTCATCAGTTCCGGGATATTATAGAATCTGGCGAATCTGGATTTTGCTCGGTATCCGGTTCCTTCCGGTGCAAGTTCAATTCTGGTCACAACCTCTCCAAACGTGGATGCCCAGGAATCAAATAATCCCAAGCCCATATTCTGTAATTTGCTGTTCTGCAGATATCTCTGCATGACATAAAGTTCCGTCATGCTGTTGCTGATCGGTGTGCCCGTTGCAAAGGTAATGCCTTTTCCACCGGTAATCTCATCCAGATACTGACATTTATTAAACATATCTGCTGATTTCTGTGCTTCGTTCTGGGCAATTCCGGCTACATTTCTCATTTTTGTATAAAGGAACGCATTTTTATAACTGTGTGCCTCGTCTACATACAGATGATCCACTCCCAGTTCTTCAAAGGTAACTACATTATCCTTTTTCTCTTTCTGATTCAGCTTCTCCAGTCTTGTCATCAGCGTTTTTCTGGTCTTTTCAATCTGCTTTACCGTATAGCGGCCGCCATCCTGCTCATATCTTGCACTCTGGATTGCGATTTCCAGATCGTCAATCTGCTTCCGCAGCATGGCTTCCTGCCTCTCATCAGAGATTGGGATACGCTCAAACTGGGAATGACCGATGATAATCGCATCATAGTTTCCCATAGCGATTCTGGCACAGAACTTTTTCCGGTTCGCCGGTTCAAAATCTTTCTTGGTTGCCACCAGGATATTGGCTCCCGGATATAACTGCAGGAACTCGGCTCCCCACTGCTCTGTCAGATGGTTCGGCACGACAAATAGATTCTTTTGTGATAATCCCAGACGTTTGCTCTCCATTGCAGCCGCTACCATCTCGTAGGTCTTCCCAGCTCCTACTACATGAGCCAGAAGCACATTATCCCCGTAAAGCTGATGTGCGACAGCATTTTTCTGATGTGGGCGAAGTTCAATTTCCGGGTTCATTCCTGGGAAAGTCAGATGACTGCCATCGTATTCACGGGGACGGATACTGTTAAACCGTTCATTATAAACTCTTACCAGTCTTTCACGTCTCTGTTGATCTTTGAAAATCCAATCCTTAAATGCTGCTTTCATGGCATCCTGTTTCTGTGATGCCAGCATAGTTTCTTTTTTATTGAGGACACGAATCTCATCCCCATTTTCATTGACACTCTTATCATAGATACGAACATCTTTCAGATTCAGTGTATCTTCCAGAATCCGGTAAGCATTTGCCCTCTCGGTTCCATACGTTGCATAGGCAAACGCATTTCTTGGACTGTCTGCATTTTTCCCGGTAATCCGCCACTCACCATTCACCTCAGAATATTTTACCTGTATCTCCTTCTGTGCAAGATACCACGGAGTATGAAGCAGTTCCCTCATAAAGTCCTGATAATCCGATGGTTCAATCCAGGTTGCCCCAATCCTTACTTCGATTTCAGATGCTTCCAGTTCTCTTGGCTGAACTGCTTCCAATGCACGGACATTCGGTGTGAATTCCGGGTGATTCTCTGCAAAGGTTCTTGCTGTGTTTAACTTCTCCCTGACATTTCCAGATAAATACTCATCTCCACTCTCCCACTGGTCTGTCAGTGGGTTCTTAAATATAACTCCAACCAGTTCCTCCGTGATTTTTTCTTCTGTCTTTCCTGTCAGCTGTGCCATATAGGACAGATCCACCTTTGCTCTTTCATTCAATGATAATGCTAAGGCTTCTGTCGCAGTTTCCACACTGGTTACCGCCACTGCCTTTTTGATGGTTCGTTTCGTAAACATGTCTGCTTTTCGCTTCAATGTTCCATCTTCGTTCAGGTCTTCCAGAGAACACAACAGACAATAAGAAGCGTCATCAGAAAACGCCCGCTTGTTTGCATTACTTCCGATGACTCCATACTTTGCTGTGTAAGCATCATATACTTGATTCAATTTCTCCTGCTGTTTGTGAATTTCTTCATCTGTTACGGATTCTTCCATCTGCATGGCAATCAGTTCACGCACCGTGTCTCGGATCTCCACCATACCTTTTACACGTTCTGCAGTAGCGGCAGGCATCTTTACCTGATTCATCAGAGAGTTAACACGGTAATATACCTGATCATCTACAACCGCATAACTGTAATTACGAACATTCGGATCTGCCGGGATACTCTCTGGTACATCATCCAGTTCTGCATCCACATCAACTGCAGGTGCCATATTTCCATGAATATTCCTGACAGCTTCTGCAAGCTGGACTTCAAGATCAGCACCTTCTATCGGCATACAGGTTGTTTCCATACCATACGGACCGGATACCTCTTTCATCTCACCCAGAATCATTTCCGGATGGTCTGCAAAATACTGATTGACCGTAATTCCATTGGCATCACTTCCAAGATTCACCCACTCCGGCATCTCTTTTGTCATGCTGTCACGCTTCTGGAAGAATAAAATATCTGCACTGACTTCCGTTCCTGCATTTGCTTTGAATGCTGTGTTCGGCAGGCGGATGGCTCCAAGGAGATCGGCACGTTCTGCCAGATACTTTCGGACTTCCGGTGATGCTTTATCCATGGTTCCTTTTGTTGTGATCAAAGCTGCCACACCACCCGGACGCAACTGGTCGATTGTCTTTGCCAGAAAATAATCGTGAATCATAAAATTATAGCGGTCATATTGCCTGTCATTCACTTTATAAGCTCCAAATGGCACATTTCCGATTGCCACATCGAAGAAATCATTCGGATAATCTGTCTTCTCAAAACCTTTAATCTGGATATTGGCATCTGGGTAAAGCAGTTTTGCAATTCTACCGCTGATACTGTCCAGTTCCACACCATAGAGTTTTGACTGGTTCAGCTTCTCAGGAAGCATTCCAAAGAAGTTACCAACACCCATGGATGGCTCCAGGATATTTCCTTTTGTAAATCCCAGATTTTCCAACGCCTGATACATACTTTCAATCACGATTGGCTGTGTGTAATGGGCATTTAAGGTAGAAGCTCTGGCTGCTGCATATTCTTCCGGTGTAAGGACTGTCTTTAATTCCAGATATTCCGTCTCCCATGCGGATTTTGTTTCATCGAAAGCATCAGCAAGACCTCCCCAGCCTACATATCGGGATAAAATCTCCTGTTCGTCTGGTGTGGCATTGCGGTTTTCTTCCTCGCATTTCTTTAAAAGCTGGATTGCCATGATATTAGCACGGAACTTTTCCTTTGGTGTTCCCTGTCCCAGTTCATCATCTGTGATATGGAAGTTTGTTGCTGGAATATCAGACTGTTCTGGTGTTATATCTTCCTTTTTTTCTGCATCTTCTACTGCTTCCGGTTGTGTCTCAACTTCCGACGGTTCCTGATTTTCCTCTCGTATTTCCTGCTGATCAGAGCCTTCCTGCTCCACTTCCAAAGCCTGCTGAGCTCCTTCCAGATCCGCCTGTCTCTGTGCTTCCTGCCGTTCTTCATACTTTTCCAGTTCTTCCGGTGATAAGAAATCATCGGTGCGAATCAGCTGACGGACACGTTCTGCAACCTTATTCCACTTTAATAGAACTTCTACATCTGGACTGCCAATCTTCCCTTTCGCAAGTTTTAATCCTTTCGCATCATGGGAAGCATCGGATTCATACGCTCCCGGTATCCCAGGTGCTGCTCCACCTGTACCATACTCATTTTTCAGAAACTCAGCTGCATCCTTTATATCGTGATGTTCCATGAAATACTCATAGATCCGATTCCGTCCTCCGGCAGTGATCCCGCCTCTTCTAAGGACTGCATCTATCTCATCCTGTGTGATAAAGGAAAGGGCCGGACGTTCGACCGTAAATTTCTGGTCTACCCAGGAACGCTCCCTCTGGAGATCCTGAAAACGCTGGAAATATTCCGGATTATGCTGAATCTCCCACCTGCGATAATCTTCTGGATTCTCATCCATATCTTTCTGCAGCCATTCAAAGCGATGGGCAATTGCATCTGCTTCCGCTGAATCTGTCCAAGCTTCCCGCACGACATCCTGCCAATCCGAATATGATTGCTGCTCCTCCCGGTTTCTGCTGGTATCCCGAAAATGGAGTGCAAGAAGATTGGTCATTTCTTCCTGCTCCTGTTCAATGGCGTTATTGGAAATCAGATTATCCACGTAACTTCTATCCTCATACATATCCCGGATTCTGTCCGCCGCTTCTTTCCACGTAACCATGCGATCAAAGTTTCTTCTGGCGGAATCTCCCCGTCGGATACGGATACCATCATTGTCATACCAGATACTGATTTTCTGTCCATCTATGGTAAATCCTTTTCCACCTGTTTCATATTCCTCCTTCAGGAAGTTCTGCATTTCTTCATTATCCAGACCTTCAATCAGTCTTGCCGTAATATGAAACAGTGTATTTTTCTGTCCACTTCCCGTGCGGAGAATATCATCTACTACTTCATCAGAAATAAGAAAAGCGGCTGGCTGTTCTAATGCAGCTACCGCTTTCCTTATTTCTCCTAACTGTTCCTCTTCTGTTGGGAACAGACTTAATTGTAAATAATCTCCTGAATCACCAGTTCCTCTGCCTGTGCTTTGATCTGGTTCATGTGTCTGGTCCATACCATCCCGTCTGCCATTTTGTCCGGTGCCGGGTTTTTCTCCAGAAGTTCTGACATCAGGTTGTCTACTCTCTGCCTTGCCTGGCTGTCGATTTCCATCAGATGACTGTCCAGACGGTTCTGTAAGGTCAGAATGTTGAATCTGGCTACTTTGTGGTTTCTCAGATACTCTTTCCTCATCAATCCGTACTTCCCGATCGTTCCTCTCGTCTCCTCCAGACTGATATCCGGAATCTGGTACTCTCCATTCTGGCTGTAAGTGATCTCTCTCATGCTCTGTTTCCTCCTTATTTTCTCCTCTATCTTCTGTGTTCCTTGTTTTGCTTTCACGAATTAACGTGTTAAATTCATTATAAGCTACTTCTTTTTCTTTTGCAACCGTTTTCAGATCTTTTTCCAAGTCATTCAACACATATCGTCCAATCTGCATCAATACCGGTCTGCTGATCTCATTCACAGAACTTCCAAGGTGTCCAATAACCTTTAACTGGTTAAAATCTGTAATATGACGAAAATCCTCTGCATCAAGATATTCCTGCACATCCAGTCCGCATCGGTTCAGTAACACATACCAGACACTGTTTGTCATCAGTTCCCGGAACTCCACTTTCTGATTCTGTTCATCCAGATCTTCCAGAAAAGTGCCGGCTACATCCATTTGCAGTTCGTCGAAAGCATCCGGCAACCAGGCCTGCACACTTTCTTCTGCCGCCTGGTGAAGAACCTCTGCTAATCCTCCCTCTGTTGCTTCCAGTGCCAGCCGCTCCTGCAGATAATCTGCCACCAGTTGTTCTCCTTCTGGATTAAGATTCCATAACTGCGGATCTCTGCCCAGATTTTTTACCTTATAAGTATCCTGCACATCAAAAACATATCGGAGTTTCGTTTTTGGTCCGGATGTGTTATCTATCAGGGCAATTCCTTTAGAACCCTTTTTAATCCATCGGTACATCTTCTGGTTCCAGATTTCCATGGATGCCACGGCTGTTGCTCCCGGACGCTGTGCATAGATCAAGAGCTGTTCCGGAAAAGTGTACCGGTACAGCCTGGATGCAGTATTTAGAAACCGCATCCATTCCTGCGGATTGGCAGCAACATCCTTTGCCACTTCCTCCGTCAGAAGTTCCATTGCATATAATTTATTTGCCATCTGTTACTCCCTTTCTTCTTCCCACTTTTCTTCTACAACATCGGCAATCCGTTCCATTGCCCTTGTCATAGAAGGAAAATTACTACTGTTACTTGCTTTTCCAATCTGATCAATAAGAAATTCCGGCATATCTGCAAGTGCTCCGGCAATCATAGCCTTTACCCGGATATCCTCCAGCATAAGAAGCTCTTTTACACCAAATTCTTCACCAAATACATCCTGATATCTCCGTAAGTCATCCAAAAGATATTCCGGTTTTAAATCTCTATCCATTTCCTTTCTTTTATCATCACCATATAAACACCAGTCCATATTCTTTTCTCCTCCATCTTCATAAAATTAGGGACTGCTCACACAGTCCCCTCAAAATCATCGTTATTTCTCGTTATAATACTGAGGCAAGGTCTTTCGCCCTATTCTTTGGGATTGTATCTGTCCCTTTTGCTTTGATCTCCGCCTTGGCTTTCTCCAGTTTTCCATGGATTCCACCTTTTGCTTCTGTTCTCCCAGTTGCTTTTTCTGCTGCTTTTTCTTTCTCCAGACGTGCTTCCCTGCGTTCGGCATTTTCCATAACTGCTGTCTTTCCATCACAGAACTGAACCTTATCCGAAAGCTGTTCCTGCCTCTCTACCTGCGTCTCATTGACTTCCTGTACCATGGCATTTAATTCCGGTACTTCAAACATTCCGTTATCAGGAAGAATCAGCACCTCATGAATTGAAGAGGGAAGAACAAAATAATCACTTCCCAGGCATTCACCGATCTGCTTACGAATATCTTCCTGCAGTAACAGTGATGCACCATTCATTTTTTGTGCATTTGAAAGACAGAACATTGGATTTTCCATTGCTTCAACATTCAGTTTTTCATTCAAAAGATTTTCTGCTTCTTCACCAAAAATCATGGATTTTATCATTTCATTCATGTCCATCAAAACAACACCACGATTTCTGTCTGCCGCCACTGCATCTGCCTGGATTTGTTCTGCTGTCACACCCCATTCATTCATAAGATTGACAGTAACCGGAATACTACCAATTCCTCCCTCGTTTTCTTCCACATTCACTGCGTAATATGCTGCAAAATCTCCATGTTCAGTAACAACTTTATCAGCCAGGCGTTCTTCATTCCATTCCCGGTCACAGATTCTCACCTGTAATTTGTCCTTCATTTTTTCATAATCCAAAATATCCGGAAGACCCATATTGATAAATGCCGCTTTGTCCTGCACTTCAATACGCATATCTGCCACATCACCCACACAGGAATCCAGATTTTTTCCATTGACATATTCCATATAAAGAGAATCCAGATATACCATCGGCACAGCTCTTTGATCACCCTGTGGAATTGAAATGCCAGTCAACCTTAATCCATTATTTTTTGCAACTTCTTCAATACGGATTTCTCCATTCTGATATGAATCCGGCAAATAGTCTTTTACATTATCTTTGACATATTCATAAAATTCTTTTCTGTTCATCATACGCTTTTACCCCTTTCTGATCATGTGATGGTTCATTCTTTTCCTGCTGACCATCTGCTCGGCTTTTTTCTGATAAGCCATCATTCTTTTTAAAGTTCTCTCCTGGTTCTTTCTTGCTTCCTGTCTCTTTTCCATTGTTTTCATCATATTTTTCTGTCCCTTTCTGTGAATTTTTGTATTTTAAAGGGAGCCCTGATTCAGGGCCCCCTTTACTGAGGATTACTGTTTTCTGATTTTCTTTCTGCTGATATAAAGTCCTGCCATGCCTCCGGTAGAGATAAGCAGAAGCAGAATCGGCAGCCAGATATTTGTGTTATCTCCTGTCTTCGGTGCATCTGATACCTTCGTCTCTTCATGGGACTGCGGCACATCTGGTGTGCTTGGTGTTTCCGGAACTTCCGGTTTCTCATTTGTCAGATTGAAAGTAACTTCTACAACCGGCGTACTGTCGTCTGCGTAGGCAAATGTCACTTCATGCTTGGTCTGATCCAGTGTGTATCCATCCAGTGTTTTTGTCTCCACCAGATAATACTTGATTGCTGTATCATATTTGCCGTTCTTGAATGCGGCAATCTCATACAGCTTACTCTCGGCATGACCGGCAGCATCTGTTTTTAAGGTTTCCAGGACCTTTCCTTTGCTGTCACGGAATTCAAATTCTACTCCTTTCAGCGGTTCCCCAGATGATTTATCTGTCTTATTGAGAATGACTTTTCCCTTGGCAGTATCATCTTTCATAACCACTTTCTGGATTTCTCCAGTATCCTTCACCTCAAATGTCACATCCGATGTCAAAAGATATCCTTTTGGTGCCTGTTCCTCTCGTAAGGTGTATCTACCAATTGGCAGTTTTTCAATATAGTGTGCCTCCTCTGTGGAAGTCCAGCTCTCTACTACCTGATCGTCCTTATCAAGAATCGTTAGTTTTGCACCAGGAATCTCTGTATCTCCTGTGATATCTGTCTTGCTGATCTGAACCTTGGTCACATCATCTTTCATCTCATGCTTCTGAATCTCAGCTGTATTCTCAACCGTAAAGGTAATGCTCTCTGCAGTAACATATCCGTCTGCCGGTTTTGTTTCCGTCATGGTATACTCATTACCTACAACAAGTTCTTTGATCACATGAGATTCTTCTGTAGAAGTCCATTCATCCACAACATTTCCATCTGCATCCGTCACTTTCAGGTGTGCACCTGGAAGTTCTTTGCCTGTGGTCAGGTCTGTTTTTGTCAGTTCCACTGTGGTCGGCTGATTTTCAAACGTAAAATCATAGCTTACTTCTGCCTGATCTTCTCCGGCATATTCAAAGGTAAACTCCTGCACTTCTTCCGTTGTCACAAATCCGTCCGGTGCACTGTTCTCTTTTACATAATATTTTCCATCTACTGGAAGATCTGCCGCAAAAGTGATCTGTCCTTTCTCATCGGTTGCTTTCTGCTCGATGAGGGAATCTTTCTCAAGCAACACATCTCCGTTTACATTTTTGATATCTTCACTGGTATAAAGGCCGAAGACGCCGCCTGCAAGAACACGGTCTGTATCTTTTTCTTTCTTCAGAACAGTAACCTTTACTTTCTGACGGGTATTCTGCCATTTTTCATCATAAGTGATTACCGGTGTGTCCTGATCACGGTAGGAAAGATCAACATATCTCGGTTCTCCATCCAATACATAGCCATGGGCAGTTTTAACTTCTTTCACATAGTATTTGCCTGCCGGGAGATTATCCATCTGTGCAATACCATTGGAATCTGTAGTAATAGTTCCTACTTTTTCATCTGCTTTGTAATAATCTTTGCTGACACCATCTGCCGCTTTGATATCTTCCGCAGCAAATACATCGAAAGTCACATCTGTAAGGCTTCCGGTTACATATTCGAAGAGATGCTCCACAGTGCCTTTTACATTGTCCAGAAGTGTCACTTTATCCAAAAATTCTCCATTTTTGTTGATGATTAAAAGTCCTGTCGGCACTTCATCTTTCATCTCTACCTTCTGAATCTCTGCGGTATCTTCCAGTGTGAACTTCACATCCGTTGCTTTCAGATATCCATACGGTGCGATTTCTTCACGAAGGGTATATTCCTCCCCAACGGTCAGTCGTTTAATCACATGTGGCTGGTCTTTTACAGAAGTCCACTGATCTACGACATTCCCCTCTCTATCAAGAACGGTGAGTTTTGCTCCATCCAGTTCCACACCTGTTGTCACATCTGATTTTGTAATTTCAACCGTTGTCGGCTGATTCTTCTTCACTGTTTTCAGTTTTACTGTCTTCACGTCCTGTCCCTGATAAGAAGCATCCAGATTCAGAACTTCATCGGAAGAAACGAATCCTGCCGGTGCCTTTAACTCTTTTACATAATACTGTCCGAGTGGCAGATCCAGCGTACAGGAAGCAATTCCATCTTTATCAGAAGTCATTTCCTGTAACAGGGTATCAGCGTTGACAATGACTTTGCCTTCTGCTTTGATATCATCTTTGTTATAAATGCCAAAGACTGCACCTTCTACCGTTGCTCCGTTTTCTGCATCCTGTTTTTCTACCTGGATTGCAACTTTCTGTCTGTCATCACCAACAGTCACTTCCTGTTCGATCACAGGTGTATCCTGATCTGCATAGACAAATGCTACATCCGATCTGTCATGGTTCAGAACAAATCCTTCCGGTGCTGTTTTTTCTACCACATAGTAAGAACCAAGCGGCAGGTTATCTGCAACTGCTTTTCCGTCTTCCCCGGTCGTTACCGTTGTTACCAGAGCATCTTTTGCATAAATCAGCTGTCTGTTTCCATTTTCATCTTTCTGATAATCCGGTGTGTAGATATTTTCCGCTGCATAGACGTTAAACTCTGCACCTTTCAGATATTTTTCTTCATAAACAAAATCCTTTTTGAATCCACTCAGCATCTCACCTTTTTTATAGATCGTCAGCTTTCCTTTTACCGGATGATTCTCGTAATCAACTGTGATAATGGCATCGCCGCTTTCTGAATCCATCTGATAAGCAGTGTTTGCATCAACAGCAATCTCCATATAATTCTTGTTGATTGTGTACCCTTCCGGTGCGTTGACTTCCTCAATCCGGTAATGTCCGATTTTCAGGTTCTTTGGCATGATCAGATAACCCTGACTGTCTGTAAAATAGGACTTGTGTGTGGTTGTCACAGGATAAGTAGTTACCTGCTCCACGTATTTTTTGTTATCCAGGTCATATACCTTAAATTCTGTTCCTGCAATCAGGACGGATTTCTTTGTTTCATCGTCTTTTTTCACAATTTTCAATTTTGCCTTGAACTCTTTGTCCAGAAGCACACGCCAGATCTGTGGCTCATTCGGATGGTTCTCTGTGATATTCACTTCAAAATCATCGACTGGCTTGTAATTGTGTGGTGTTGTTGTTTCACGGACAATATAGCTTCCAAATGGTAATGGAATACTGCAGGCATAACCTTTTTCATCTGTAAAAATCTCAGTAGCTCCGTTTTCTCCACTCACTACTGGTTTAGCAGAATCAAAATCATAGCTTCCATCTGCTTTCTTTGTAAGGGAAGATTTCAGATAAACTGTAAATCCGGCTCCGGATAACAGATCTGCATCGGTCTTTCCATTGTTGGCTGCTTTGATAATCTGGAACGGCTGCTTGATCACCTGTTCACTGGAAATGCATTCTCTTTTTACTTCTGCAGTCATATCACCTTCATAACTACATTCAAGATCATGTTCTTCTGTATCTGCCAGGTATCCGGTCGGTGGTGTGATCTCCTTGACGTAATATTTGCCAAGATATAAGCCATCTACAGAAGCCTGTCCTTTTTCATCCGTTGTAAGAGAAGCCACCTGTTCCCCTGCTTTATAAATCACACCGGTTGCTCCATCCGGATGCACGATATCTTCACGGGCATATAATCCGTAGACTGCACCTTTCAGTGTTGCATCGCCCTGCGGAACGGCTTTTCCTGTTTCTTTATCAACTTTGAATAAATTGATTTTTGCTGTCACACGGTCATTGCTGAAGGTATGGGCGAAAGATACGGTTGCTTCTTTATCATTGGTGTAAGAGAACTTGAACGTATACACGTCTTCTGTATTTCTTACATAGCCTTCTGGTGCCTGGTCTTCTTTTACGGAATAGGAATGATTGATAGGCAGATCTGCTGTGAATTTTGCCTTTCCATCCTCACCGGTAGTGGCTTTCTCAATCAGGGTGCCTTTCTTTACAACAACTACACCATCTGCATTTTTGATATCGTCTGCCGCATACAGGGCGAAAATACCACCTTCCAGCGGTTTCTTTGTATCTTTATCCTGTTTTACTACAGTGACTTCTGCTTTCTGACGCTCATTGTTGAAGGTGACATCCGCAAATACAACTTCTTTATTCTGTCCGGCATAAGTCAGCGTCACTGTCTTTTCTTCGCCGCCATTATAGAAGTTGTCCGGTGCTTTTGCTTCTTTTACCACATAAGTTCCTAGATGGAGATTCTTCAGGGTAACAGAGCCATTCTCACCTGTTGTCAGATTTTCTTTCACCAGATCACCTTTGCTGTACACTTTTGTACCATACGCAGTCACAATATCTGCTCCGGCATACACGTTGTAAACAGCATTTTTTTGTCTGCGGTTCTCATAATGGAATACGGTTCCACTCTCACTGACTTCTGCTCCGGTAAGCACCTGACCTTCTTTATAAACAGTAAGCTCTGCAAGCTGCTCCTTATTTTCCACGGTTACAGCTGAGGTCTTACTTGCTACCAGTTTTACATTTGTTGCCGTTGCATTTACTACATATCCCTGTGGTGCTGTGATTTCTTTCAGATAAACGGTATCCTGTGTCTTGATAATCGTAACAGAGGATTTTCCATTCTTATCTGTTGCAGGCATCTGAGTGATCAGCTTTGTACAAGCCTCATCGCTGTAAACGCCAAATACTGCACCTGCAAGATTGACATTCGCTGTATCGTCTTTCTTTACGATTTCGATCGTAGCCTGTTCAATCCATGACACCTTTAAGCTTACATATTTTTCATCAGCAACACCTTCTCCAAATACAAATGCCAGATCCTGAACACTTGCATTCGTAGTCAATTTATATGCTGAATAATCTTTTGTAATACTTCCCTTCATTTTTGCAGAAAAAGTATCACTTACATCTCTTGTCTGTGTCAGAGGAGCTGAGAGATAAAACGTGGTTCCTCCTCCAATTGTTACGCTTGCACCTGCCGCACTTACGGTTCCAGTAGATACATTATGGAGCTTTACTCCTTTTGGTAAGTCCATTGTGATTTTCTGCTGGGAAGATGCGTTGAACTTAATGTTCTCCGTTCTCTGAACATTTCTATCTACATAAGCTTTTACATCCGGCTTTGAAAATGACATCGCTACATCTGGTATTTCCGGCTTATTCACACAATAATTATAGAGTTCTTTTGCCAAAGCCTCTCCTGTAGCATTGGTTCCGTAAAATGCATCACTGCTTCCGTTGGCATATGATGCAGCCATGTGAATGATGATGAATCTTTTTCCTTCTGAAAAATCCGTGTGTTTATTCGCAAAAAAGCTTTCGCTCCCTGCGGCATCTGTGCCGTAATAACACACTTTTGCTAACGCCTGATTGTCTCCAATCTTTGTAATTGTATAATTTCCAGATCCAGGTCCTGGCTTAGCTGGCTGTACACAATACGCAATTGCTCTGACGTTTCCGTAGCTGATATAGTACGGCTCTGTCAGATAGGTTCCAAGATTATAATCTGCATATCTATACAGTGGTCCTTTTTCAATTGTTACCTGCTGTGTACTTCTTGCTGAATAAGCTGAAACTGCTTCAAATGTTGCAATCTCTCCCTCTTCCATAGCATCAAGATCCACACCTTCGTCTCCTGCCTGTTCCAAAACATCATGAAGCTCTAACCCTGATTCTTCATCATAGGTATCCTGATTCTGTGCCTGCTCTACTAAATCATCAAATTCATCAGCGTCAATATCGGTAATCTCCGAGTCTGCTTCTGAATCCTCCGCTTCCTCTGTCTGCTGTTCACTGCCAGCGGTTTCTGATTCGGTCACTGCTTCACTCCCTGCAGTTTCAGTCTGAGCTTCTGTTGCTTTCTCACGCACAATCAGTTTTCGGCTGATCTGGTACTTCGGATGCTCTTGATTTACCGGTTCCACATAATAGACCGCTTTGTAAGTGTCCGCATGATCTGTCG
>CAJKWK010000040.1 GCA_905203555.1 uncultured Lachnospiraceae bacterium | reverse complement strand
GGCGGAAGAAAAGTATTAGCTGCCAGAAGAGCAAAAGGAAGAAAACAGTTATCAGCATAGGCCGCATATATGTGGCCTTTTCTTCTATTTTAAAGAAAAGCAATAGAATAAAGAAAAGAAGGACTGATATTGATTTATTTCCGCAGGTGAACCAGCAAAACTTCGTATAAGTTTTGTCTGGTTTTCTTTGCATTTAAATCAGTAGAGTAGAAAAGGAGATATATGAAATTCTCAGAATCTTTGAAAAAAAATAAAGATTTTCAAGTAGTATATCGAAATGGAAAATCATATGCGAACAAGTATCTCGTTATGTATGTGATGGAAAATGAACTTGAAAGAAACAGAATCGGAATTTCTGCAAGTAAAAAGGTTGGAAACAGTGTAGTAAGACATCATCTTGCAAGATTGATCCGGGAAAACTATCGGCTTCTAGAAGAGAATTTCCAATGTGGATATGACATTATAATCGTGGTCAGAGTCAGCGCAAAAGAAATCACATTTGCAGACATGAAAAGTGCGCTGATCCATTTGGGAAAGCTTCATAATATATATAAAGGAAAGTGACGCAGATGAAAAAGATATGTATTGGACTTATCAGATTTTATCAGAAATATCTGTCGGGAATGAAGACTCAGTGGCATTGTATTTATACGCCGACCTGTTCACAGTATGGGATTGAGGCGATTGAGAAGTATGGTGTGCTAAAAGGAGGGCTTCTTACAGCTTGGAGAATTCTGCGGTGCAATCCATTTGCAAAAGGGGGTTATGATCCCGTACCATAAGGAGGAAGAGAAATGTATGGAGTTTTAGCTTCAGGCTATGCAGACTGGCCGATTATTAAGCAGCTTGCATGGCTGATGGGAAAGGTAATGAACGGAATTTATAATTTTCTGGATGGGGTATTCGGTATCCAGAATATTGGTATCTGTATCATCCTTTTTACCATTGTAGTTTACACACTGATGATTCCATTGACCATTAAACAGCAGAAATGGTCAAAGATGCAGTCAGTAATGGGACCTGAGATGCAGAAGATTCAGAAGAAGTATGCAAATAAAAGAGATCAGGCTTCAATGTTGAAACAGCAGGAGGAATTAAATATTCTTTATGAAAAATATGGAACATCACCAACCGGTGGATGTCTTCCGATGCTGATTCAGCTGCCACTTTTGTTTTCACTGTATCCGGTTATCCAGAATATTCCGAAATACGTTGAAGGTGTGAAAGACCTGTATATGCCGGTGGTAAATCAGATTATGGCTACACCGGGATATCAGAAAATAATGGAAGCAATTGGTTCTCAGAAACCGGTTTTCCTCAGCCCTGATAAATTTCATTATGATCAGGCAGATACATTGGTAAACGTTCTGTATCGTTTCCAGGATTCTACATGGGAGACATTGGTAGATAAAATGCCTTCTGTAGCAAATATTGTAGCAGATACACAGGAAACAATGAGTCATTTAAATAGTTTCATGGGAATCAATATTGGAGAAACACCATGGACAATGTTGATGGCATCTATCAGCGCATTTTCAATTATAGGTATTATCCTTGCAATTATCATTCCTGTTATGGCAGGTTTGACACAGTTCCTCAGTGTAAAATTACAGCCACAGCCGGAAACTGATCCGAATAATGCAATGGCGGGTCAAATGAAGGCTATGACATATACAATGCCGCTGATTTCTGTATTTATGGGATTCACACTTCCGGCAGGTCTTGGTCTTTACTGGGCAATCAGTGCGGTAGTACGTTGTATTCAGCAGATTGGAATTAACAAGTACCTGAATAAAAAAGGTGTGGACAAGATTATCGAAGAGAACCAGAAAAAAGCTGCAAAGAAACGAGAGAAAAAGGGAACTTCTGCAAAAGAGATCAACAGAATGGCTACAACCAGTACAAGAAATGTAGAACCTACAAAACGGAAATCTACAATGACAGAAGCAGAAAGACAGAAAAAACTGGAACAGGCTGCAAAATATAATAAGAATGCAAAGGCAGGAAGTCTTGCATCAAAGGCAAATCTGGTAAGCAGATATAATAATGGTCAGAATTCAAACGATAAGTAAAGAAGAGGAGGATTCGAACATGAACGGCAGCATCAGAGTATCAGCAAAAACAGTAGATGATGCGATTACAGAAGCATTGATTCAATTAGGTGTAACAAGTGATAAACTTGAATATGAAGTCATCGAAAAGGGAAGTGCCGGATTCTTAGGAATTGGTATGAAACAGGCTGTAATCGAAGCGAGAAGAAAACCGGAAGAAGTAGTAGAAGAAGAACCGGAGATTAAATTTGATTTTTCATTAGATGAGAAAAAAGAACCTAAAAAAGAAATAAAAAAAGATACAAAAAAAGAAAAGAAAGACGTTAAAGCACAAACAGAAGTGCAAAAAGAGACTGTGAAAGAAAAAGCAGAGGAAAGAAAGAATTCTGAAACAGAAGAAACAGAAAAAGCACCTGCGAAACGTGAAATTGTCACAGAAAGAGTGACAGAAGAGGCAAAATCTGCTGTTGAAGGATTTCTTGCAGATACTTTAAAAGCAATGGGAATGGAAGTAGAACTTACATCTGTTATAGAAGAAGATGGTTCCTTAACTGTTGATATGAAAGGCGAGAATATGGGTATTCTGATTGGTAAAAGAGGTCAGACTCTGGATTCTCTGCAGTATCTTGCAAATCGCGTTGCAAATAAGCATCAGGATGGATATGTAAGAGTGAAACTTGATACAGAAAATTATCGTGCAAGAAGAGAAGAAACATTGAAACATCTTGCAAAGAATATTGCTCATAAGGTAAAGAGAAACAGAAGACCGGTTGCTCTTGAGCCAATGAATCCTTATGAGAGAAGAATCATTCATTCAGCGCTCCAGTCAGATCCTTATGTAACAACACATAGTGAGGGAGAAGAACCATATAGAAAAGTGGTTGTTACTCTGAAGAGATAGTTCTATAGTTTAAAAAGAAGAAGCAGTTTATTTAACCTACTTGCTAGATGGCATTTTGATGGTTTGATAAGCTGCTTTTTTTATACCATTATTTTTTCATGGGATTCTGTTTCTTTTTGTGGTATAATTTTTAAATGGTAAGTTTAATGAGAGATGTTATTTTGAAATAAAGGATTGAAAATATATTTTAAATATATTAAAAAAAAGAAGTTAAAAAGAGGTTTTGTATGTTTAAGAAAGATACGATTGCAGCAATTTCTACCGGAATGAGCAACTCCGGAATTGGAATCGTGAGGATCAGCGGTGAGGATGCACTGCATATAATTGATCAGATATATAAGGGAAAAGACATTTTGTCTGAGGTTTCCAGTCATACCATTCATTATGGATTTATCAAGGATGGAGATGAGACAATTGATGAGGTGCTTGTCACAGTTATGCGGGCTCCGCGAACTTTCACCGGAGAAGATACTGTTGAAATCAATTGTCATGGCGGTGTTTTTGTCGTAAAAAGAATTTTGGAAACTGTCTTAAAGTACGGAGCAAGACCGGCAGAACCGGGAGAATTTACAAAGCGCGCTTTTTTGAATGGAAAGATGGATCTGTCACAGGCAGAAGCAGTAATAGATGTAATTCATTCTAAAAATGAATATGCATTGAAAAGTTCGATCAGCCAGCTGCGCGGAAGTGTGAAGGAGAAAATCAATAAAATCAGAGAAGAGATTTTATATCACACAGCTTTTATAGAAACAGCGTTGGATGATCCGGAACATATCAGTGTAGATGGTTATGGTGAAAAATTGGAAAAAGTCGTGGATGAACTTATGATCCAGCTTAACTCTTTGATTGTTTCTTCGGATAATGGAAGAATCATCAAAGAAGGGATTCAGACAGTGATTCTCGGCAAGCCAAATGCAGGAAAATCTTCATTGTTGAATGTATTGTCAGGAAGAGAACGGGCAATCGTTACGGATATTGAAGGAACTACCAGAGATGTATTGGAAGAGCAGGTGCAGATTCGAGGATTGAATTTAAATATCATAGATACTGCAGGAATTCGTGATACAGATGACGTGATTGAAAAAATCGGGGTTGATAAGGCAAAAGAATATGCAGAAGAGGCAGATCTGATTATTTATGTAGCAGATGCGTCCAGAGAGCTGGATGAGAATGATAAGGAAATCATTCAATTGATATACGGCAAAAAGACGATTATTTTATTAAATAAATCGGATCTTCATACAGTTCTGGATAAGGATTTTTTGCTTTCTTATATTGAAGAGAGTCATAAAAATAGAATTTCGCAGAGCGAAACGATACAGGAGTATCCGGTTATTGAAATTTCTGCAAAAGAAGAATTGGGAATCCATGAGTTTGAAGAACTATTGACTGCAATGTTTCTGGGAGGTGATCTCTCGTTTAACGATGAGGTTTATATTACAAATATGCGGCAAAAAACTGCACTTCAGGACGCATATCAGTCACTTCAAAAAGTAAAAAGCAGCATTGAAAATCAAATGCCTGAAGATTTTTATTCCATTGATCTGATGGATGCATATGAGGCGCTTGGCAGTATTACAGGTGAGACAATAGGAGAAGATTTAGTAAATGAAATATTCAGTAAATTCTGTATGGGAAAATAAAGATCAATATGATATTGCAGTTGTTGGTGCAGGTCATGCCGGTTGTGAGGCAGCACTTGCATCTGCGAGACTTGGATTTAAGACGATTTTGTTTACAGTTAGTGTAGACAGTATTGCTTTGATGCCATGTAATCCAAATATCGGAGGCAGTTCAAAAGGACATTTGGTGCGTGAAATCGATGCTCTGGGCGGAGAAATGGGGAAGGTCATCGACCGTACTTTTATCCAGTCTAAAATGTTAAATCAGTCAAAAGGACCGGCGGTACATTCTCTTCGTGCACAGGCGGACAAGGCAAATTATAGTAAAACAATGCGTGAAGTATTGCAGAATCAGGAAAATCTCGATATCCGGCAGATGGAAGTGACAGAGATCCTGACAGATGATGTGGATGAACAGGGAGTTCGTAGAATTACCGGAGTGCAGACTTATTCCGGTGCAATCTATGCATGCAGAGCAGTGGTGCTGTGTACGGGAACCTACTTGAGAGCCAGATGTATTTATGGAGATGTGAGTATGCAGACGGGGCCGAATGGTTTGCAGGCGGCTAATTATCTGACGGATAGTTTGAAGTCACTGGGAATCCAGATGTATCGTTTTAAAACCGGAACGCCGGCTCGTATTGATAAAAATTCCATCGATTTTACGAAGATGGAAGAACAAAAAGGAGATGAGCGTGTTGTGCCGTTTTCTTTTACAACAGATCCAAAAGATGTACAGATCGATCAGGTTTCCTGTTGGCTGACGTATACCAATGAAAAAACACATGAGATTATTCGTGCAAATCTGGACCGTTCTCCATTATTTTCCGGAATGATTGAAGGAACGGGGCCGAGATATTGTCCTTCTATTGAAGATAAGGTTGTTAAATTTGCTGATAAAAACCGTCATCAGGTATTTATCGAACCGGAAGGAATCGATACGACTGAAATGTATGTAGGCGGTATGTCCAGTTCTCTTCCGGAAGATGTACAATATGCGATGTATCGGAGCGTTCCGGGATTGGAACATGTTAAAATTGTGAGAAATGCTTATGCGATTGAATATGATTGTATCGATGCAAGACAGCTGAATAGTACGTTGGAATTTAAGAAGATTGATGGATTGTTCAGCGGCGGTCAGTTCAATGGAAGTTCAGGATATGAAGAAGCGGCAGCACAGGGACTTATTGCCGGAATTAATGCGGCCAGAAAACTTCAGGGAAAAGAAGGAATTGTGATTGATCGATCGGAGGGATATATAGGGGTATTGATTGATGATCTTGTAACAAAAGAAAGTCATGAACCTTATCGTATGATGACTTCACGTGCAGAGTATCGTCTGCTGCTGCGTCAGGATAATGCTGATCAGAGGCTGACAAAAATCGGGTATGAGGTTGGATTGATTTCGGAAGAAAGATATGAAAAATTGTTAAAAAAGGAAGAACTCATCAAAAAAGAGATAGAACGTGTTGAGCATACGAATATCGGTACTTCTGAGGAAGTGCAAAATTTATTGGAACAATATGGAAGTACACCGCTTGTATCAGGTTCAACATTGGCCGAATTGATTCGAAGACCGGAATTGAATTATGAAGTATTGAAACCAATTGATTCGGAACGAGAAGAATTGCCGGATGATGTGATTGAGCAGGTGAACATATTTATTAAATACGATGGATATATTAAGAGACAGCAAAGACAGGTAGAGCAATTTAAAAAGCTGGAAACAAGAAGGATACCGGAAGATATCGATTATGAACAGATTCCAAGCCTTAGGATTGAGGCAAAACAAAAATTGTCTCAGATACGTCCATTGTCTATAGGGCAGGCATCTCGTATTTCAGGTGTTTCTCCGGCTGATATATCTGTTCTTTTGGTGTATCTAGGAAGTAAATAATATAAAAAATGGCGATAAATGCAATATAAATAGTATGCTATGTAATATAAAGATGTGAAAAGTTATCCTCATATATGCAAAAAGTTATTCACATAATGAACAAAAAATAAGAGGATACTGTGAATAATTTTAGAAAGAAAATGGAGAAAAAATATGTCAGATCGATTTGATCAACAGCTGAATCAGCTGGAAATTGAATTAACAGAGAAGCAAAAAGCGCAATTTCATCGATATTATGAAATGCTTGTAGAATGGAATAAAGTGATGAATTTGACAGGAATTACTGAGTATGATGAAGTGAATGAAAAGCATTTTATTGATAGTCTTTCTGTTAAAAAAGTAGTGGATATGGATCGAGTTGATTCATTGATTGATATTGGAACAGGAGCAGGATTTCCGGGGATTCCTTTGAAAATAGCTTATCCACATTTGAAGGTTGTTTTATTGGATTCTCTTCAAAAACGAATTAAATTTCTGGATGCTGTAATAGAAGAATTGGAATTGGATGAAATAGAAACATTGCATGGAAGAGCGGAAGATTATGCTAAAAAAGCAGAATATCGAGAACAATTCGATCTCTGTGTATCAAGAGCAGTTGCAAATTTGTCTACATTGAGTGAATATTGTCTTCCTTATACAAATGTAGGAGGCATATTTGTATCGTATAAGAGTGGAGAAGTAGATGACGAGGCTGTTAAATCAGAAAAGGCAGTGAAACTGTTAGGTGGCAAAATCGAAAGTATTACAAAATTCCAATTGCCTGGAACAGAAATCGGCAGATCTTTTGTGAAGATTAAAAAAGTCGAGAATACAAAGAAAAAATATCCAAGAAAAGCGGGATTGCCTGCAAAAGAACCATTATCTTAAATATGTATGTATGCATTAAGAAAACCGGATTTACTTTTACAAAATCTTTTGAGTGATTGTCAAGGATGCTTGTAAAAGAAATCCGGTTTTTATTATTGTTTTATATCTATTTGATAGCTGCCTTTATAGATGTTTCATTAATATTTCTACAAATTTCTCTGGTGTTTCCAATTGAGGAAGATGTTTGCTGTGTTGTATGATAGAAATATTTACAGATGAAAGGTTTTCTCTGTAAAGTTTTACATTTTCTATACTGGATGAGTCAGATTTTCCTACTATGATAGAAACGTCTTTTTTTATTAGAGAAAGGCTTTTTAAAATATTATAGTTCATAAATCCACATAAAAAGCTGGAATACAAATACTTTCCATGTGTGTTTCCTTCTTGGGAGTTTTTATAATATGTTAAAATATCTTTTTTATTTACTTTATGAGGAGAATAGTAATATTTTTGATTAAATGTTTTTTCTATCAATCCTTTTCTTGTTGATAAGTTGTAAATAAATCGGCTGATGATTGGAAGAGTAAATAAATATTTCGTGGTTTTAATCAATGATTTAGGAACAGATGATTCGAAAATCGGTGATGCCGGATTTACTAGAATCAGATGTTCGATCATAGAGTTATCTGAAGTGTACAGGATAGTCGAAAAAGGTGCAGAAAATCCTGTCGAAACTACAGTTACCTGTTCTTTAATAATATCTTTTATAAAATCTCGGATAAATTGTGTATATAGATAGTTTGTGTAAACAAAATTATATTTATCTGATTCACCACATCCAGGTAAATCCACCGTATATACTTTTTTATTTTCTCCTAATTTTTCAATAATAGCATTCCATTCATAGGAAGAACTGCATACAGATAAATCATGAATGAGCAAAACAGGTCTTCCTGAACCATACACACTATACTTAATTTTGCTATCATGCCAATTGTAATCAAAATATCTCATTTTTGTAAGCAATTTATTTTTATTATTAAATGAAGTTGATTTATGATAAATATATTTATTTATGCAATGCATAGCTGCAATTGTACTTGCAGATAAAAGAGTTATATTTTTGAAGGTTTTTTTATAATCCATAAATGTATCCTCCTTTATATTCTTATATATGTATTATTATACTACATATTTTAGGGGATTAATACTTAAATAAAATTATATTTTAATAAAGCATATTTTAATGATTATATTTTAATAAGTGTATTTTAATATGTGTATAAAGATAAATTATAGAATGTTTCACGTGAAACATTCTTATTAAAAAAACAGAAAATGAAAAACATAAAAAAATGTTTCACGTGAAACATTTTGTATGGAATAAAAGGAACAATAGTGATATAATAAAGAGGCGACGCTGTTTTGAAAATAAAAATGTGTTCAAACAACGTTTTCAAAAGAAAAGGAGTGTAAATAATGGGAAGAATCATTGCAATTGCAAACCAAAAAGGTGGAGTTGGAAAAACTACAACTGCAATCAATTTGTCGGCTTCTCTTGCCAGTCTTGGACAAAAAGTTCTGGCCTTAGACCTTGATCCACAGGGAAATATGACAAGTGGATTGGGAGTGGATAAGGATGAAATTGAAAGTAGTGTTTATGATTTAATTATTGGTGAAGCAGAGATAGAAGAATGTATCTGCAAAGAAGTAATTGAAAATCTTGATGTACTTCCTTCTAATATAAATCTATCTGCCGCTGAAATTGAATTGATTGGTGTAGATGATAAAGAATATATTATTAAAAATGCAATGGAATCAGTAAAAGATAACTATGATTTTATTATCATAGATTGTCCACCTGCGTTAAGTATGCTTACAATCAATGCGATGACAACTGCAAATTCAGTTTTAGTTCCTATTCAATGTGAATATTACGCCTTGGAAGGATTAAGTCAGTTGATACATACAATTAATCTTGTGCAGGAAAGGTTGAATCCTGAATTATATATTGAAGGTGTTGTATTTACGATGTATGATGCCAGAACAAATTTGTCACTTCAAGTTGTGGAAAATGTAAAAGATAATCTGGAGCAGACTATTTACAAAACAATTATACCTAGAAATATACGTCTTGCAGAAGCTCCAAGTTATGGAATGCCAATTCATTTGTATGATCCGAAATCTACGGGTGCGGAAAGTTATATGATGTTGGCAGAGGAAGTAATTCATAAAGGAGAGGAAGAGTAATGGCAGTAAAGAGGAATGGGCTGGGAAAAGGATTAGATAGTCTAATACCGGATAAAACAAGTAAGTCAGTAAAAAATGTAGAGAAGAAATCCGTTGCTGTAAAGGAAAAAAACACAGAAAAAGCAGATTTAAAAGCTGATAAAACAGGCGAAATATATCTGAAAATCAACGAAGTAGAGCCAAATAGAGATCAGCCAAGAAAGGAATTTGATGAGGATGCTCTTTTGGAATTGGCGGATTCAATAAAACAATTTGGCGTTTTGCAACCTCTTTTGGTACAAAAAAAAGATGGATATTATGAGATTATCGCAGGAGAGAGAAGATGGCGTGCTGCAAAATTAGCTGGAATTAAAGAAATTCCTGTGTTAATTAAAGAGTATACAAGTCAGGAAATTGTGGAAATCTCATTAATTGAAAATATTCAGAGAGAAAACCTGAATCCAATTGAAGAAGCTATGGCATTTAAGAGATTGCTGGAAGAATTTAACTTAAAGCAGGACGAAGTAGCTGAAAGAGTGTCAAAGAGCAGAACTGCTGTTACGAATTCTATGAGACTTTTGAAATTAAGTAGTCGAGTACAGCAAATGGTGATTGATGATATGATTTCAACCGGACATGCAAGAGCATTGTTGGCAATTGATGATGAAGAACAGCAATATATCATTGCAAGTAAGATTTTCGATGAAAAATTGAGTGTAAGAGAAACAGAAAAACTTGTAAAATCTCTGAAAACACCGAAAAAAGAGAAAAAAGTTGAAAAACAAGAACACACGTTTGTTTACGATGATATTGTTGAAAAGATGAAAAATATCATGGGAACAAAAGTAAATATACATACAAAAGCAAATGGAAAGGGTAAAATAGAAATAGAATATTATTCAGAAGATGAGTTGGAAAGAATCTATGATATGATTATGTCCATCCATAAATAAAAAGGGGAAAATTAAATAGGGAGGCACAAAATGATAAGTGGAGTTTTAAGTGGTCTTGGAATTGATGTTGGCTACTTGATTATTTTATTATTTTTGATACAAGTATTGTTATTCATGATGCTGATCAGTGTAAATATGAAGTATAATCGATTAAAGAGAATTTATACTTCGTTTATGAGAGGAAAAGATGGAAAAACTCTAGAGGAGAGTTTTCAGTCGAGATTCCAGGAATTAGATGAAGTTCTTGAAAGAACAACGGCATCGGAAGAAAAAATCGGGGAGCTTTACAAAAAATTAAAACAAACCTATCAGAAAAAAGGAATCGTACGATATGACGCATTCCATGAGATGGGTGGAAATTTAAGTTTTGTATTGACAATGCTTGACGAAGAAAATAATGGCTGGATTTTCAATGCAATGCATAGCAGAGAAGGCTGTTATACGTATATTAAAGAAGTTGTCAAGGGAGAAAGCTATATTGAATTAGCAGAAGAAGAAAAAGAATGCCTTGAAAGAGCAATTTATCAAGAAGCATATGATATCAAAGATGTAGACTTGGATTTAAAGTAGAAAAAAATAGAAACTTAAAAAAGTAGATAAAAAAATAAAATAAAAATATTTTAAAAGTAAATATAAGGAGAGCGAAAATGTTAGATATTAAATTTGTCAGAAATAATCCAGAGGTAGTAAAACAGAATATTAAAAATAAATTTCAGGATGAAAAACTTCCGTTGGTAGATGAAGTTCTGGAATTAGATGTAAAAAATAGAGAAATCAAACAGGAAGTAGAAGCACTTCGTGCAGAAAAAAACAAAGCATCTAAACAAATTGGTGCAATGATGGCACAGGGAAAAAGAGAAGAAGCAGAAGAAATGAAGAAAAAGGTAGCTGAAAGCGCAGACCGTATGGAGGCTCTTTCAGTAGAAGAAAAAGAAGTAGAAGAAAAAATCAAGAAAATCATGATGACCATTCCGAATATTATTGATCCTTCTGTTCCGATTGGAAAAGATGACAGTGAAAATGTGGAAGTAGAGCGTTATGGAGAGCCGGTTGTACCGGATTTTGGAGTTCCATATCATACAGATATTATGGAAAGATTTAATGGAATCGATTTAGACAGTGCAAGAAGAGTTGCAGGAAATGGATTCTATTATCTGATGGGAGATATTGCAAGACTTCATTCAGCAGTTATTTCTTATGCAAGAGATTTTATGATCAATCGTGGATTTACTTATTGTGTACCACCATTTATGATTCGAAGCAATGTAGTGACAGGTGTAATGAGCTTTGCAGAGATGGATGCAATGATGTACAAAATTGAAGGAGAAGATTTATATCTGATCGGAACGAGTGAACATTCTATGATTGGTAAATTTATCGATACACAGCTTACAGAAGATCAACTTCCGCAGACATTGACCAGTTATTCTCCATGTTTCCGAAAAGAAAAAGGAGCACATGGAATCGAAGAGCGTGGAGTATATCGTATCCATCAGTTTGAAAAACAGGAAATGATCGTTGTATGTAAACCAGAGGATAGTATGGAATGGTATGATAAGTTATGGCAGAATACAGTAGATTTGTTCCGTTCTTTGGATATTCCGGTTCGTACACTGGAGTGTTGTTCCGGTGACCTGGCAGATTTGAAAGTAAAATCTGTTGATGTAGAGGCATGGTCTCCGAGACAGAAGAAATATTTTGAAGTAGGAAGCTGTTCAAACTTAGGAGATGCACAGGCAAGAAGACTTGGAATTCGTGTAAAAGGAGAAAGTGGCAAGTATTTTGCGCATACATTAAATAATACAGTAGTTGCACCGCCGAGAATGTTAATTGCATTTTTGGAAAATAATCTGCAGGAAGACGGATCAGTTAAGATTCCGGAAGCATTGCAGCCATATATGGGAGGAAATACGGTGATTGTACCGAAAAATTAAGAAAAAGTGCAAGTACTGAAGAGATTACCATGAATAGACGGAGTATTTATGCATCAGTATTTAAAAGCAATTGGATTTGATAAAATTCAATCGAAAAAAGAATTAAAAGAGCTGCTCAAAAAAACAGAGGATGAATGTAATCATCAGATTATTGTTTCGTATAATGAAGATGCCGATTATTGTGAACTGCAAAAAGAATATGGACAGGGAATCGGCATCATTCTCTGTGGAGAATTGGATGAGATGGAACAGTTTGAAATGGACTACTATTTTCCATATTTTGAGGGCAGTGGTATTACAACATGTTCGGATGTGATGGTAGAACGAAGAAAAGAAAGAGAATCTTATGTTGGAATCTGTGAAGATCCGAGAGTTGGTATCACATTGATATTCCATTTGCAAAATGGGGTAGAGTATATGCGAGAAAAGCAGCTGCAGCTGCTTCCTGAAGTGAACACCTCAGTTACATTTTCCGGACTTGCATTATCTGGAAAGATTTTACTTCCAATCAGTAAGAGTGAGCAGCAAGTATTAAATGAACAAAAGAATTTTCAAAATAGAAAAGAACTGCTTAATGCTGCCAGAAATGGAGATCAGGATGCAATTGAGACCTTGACACTGGATGATATGGATTTATATACAAAGGTATCCAGAAGATTGGTTTATGAAGATGTATTTTCCATTGTCGATACGTATTTTATGCCGTATGGAGTTGAGTGCGATATGTATTCTATTATGGGAGAGATTTTGGCAGTTCGAAGAAGAATAAACACCGTTACGGGGACGGAACTCTATCAAATGAAGTTAAACGTAAATGAACTTCAATTTGATGTTTGTGTTCCGGCAGCCGAAACGATGGGAGAGCCGGAGATTGGAAGAAGATTTAAAGGAACAATCTGGCTCCAGGGATATCTTAATTTTTAATTGTATATTTTCTTTTCAGCATAAAAGCAGAAATTGCTGACGCAGCCGGGATTGTTAAAACAATTCCAAAGGTACCGCATAAACCTTGAGCTATTTCAATGCTGAGATAATTAGAATTGAATAATTGGCGAAATTGAATTTGATATGAGAGGAACACAAGTAAGGTGATAAATGCACTTCCTGTAAATGCCAGAATAAGTGTGTTTGTCATTGTTCCAATCATATCTTTTCCTATTTCTATGCCGGATTGAAATATTTCTTTTGAAGTAAGTTTCGGTGTATGGTAATGAATTTCATAAAGTGAAGATACGATTGACATGGCAACATCCATAATTGCACCGAGTGAGGAAATAATAACGCCTGCAAATAGAACATCTTTGATCTGAAGTCCTGTCTCTTCTTGTATTAAAATTAATCCTTCTGCATCTGCAGAACTAAATCCATCAATATGTATTAATTTAGAAGTTATAAAAAACAAAATCATCGCAAAAGACATACCTACCAAAGTTGATAAAATCGCTGAAAAAGTTTTTCCAGACTGCCCGTTTAATAAAAGTAAGGTGACTGTGGTAGATAAAAATGCACATAAAATGCCGGATGCAATTGGAGGCCAACCGGAGAATACGGCCGGAAGGAGAAATTCAATAACAAGAAACATAGAATAAAAGAGTCCTGCAATAGATTTCAGTCCTTTTGTGCCACCAATACAAAAAATGGCTGCAGCGAGTACAACTGCACATGCAAAAAGCGAAAAGGTTCTATCATAATTGTATACAGTATAATAAGGTTCGAGTTGACTTGGCATATCTAAATTAATGATAAGCGGCATATTTCGTTTGGCAACAACATTATGTGTTTTCGTAAGGTAATTCGTTACAGTGATAAATTCATTTTCTTTTACACCTTCCGTCATTTTTATTTTTAACTCCTGCTTTCCAAGAAAAAGTTCCAACTGTTCATCATATTCGATATCTTCATTAGAAATCTCCACTACGATTCCTTTATTGTAGTGGAGAGTATCTGTACTATATCTGGAGTATTGTTTAAATGTAAAAGACTGCAATATGAATACGATGAGAACAGTAAGAAAAATAAGAGTAAAAACAATCCCATTTTCTTTTATTTTTCTCAACATAGCATCCGCCTTCCTATTTGGATAAGATACGTGATCGTTTCTTACCTATAATGAATGTAATTACTGAAATAGATGCAGTAAGCAGTAAGAATGCGGAATCGAAAATGGAAAAATCTCCGGTTTTAACTGTGGAAACAGTTTGCGGCTGGGTCTTTCCAGAGGAAGTATTATTCTGATGAGTGGTAGTGTTTGTATTCTGATTACCATTCTGGCTGCTATTATTGTTATTATTGTTTTCTTCTGAGCTGTTTCCAGATGTATCTTTGGCAAGATTATCTTTTGCATTTTTTAAAGAAGTAAATGCTTCATCAATTGTTTCCTGCTTGGAATCTGTATTGTTAAGTATTTCTTTTGCATAAGCAAGTGCATCTGAAAATACCTTCCAGCTTTCAGAAGTATAATCAGATTCGGAAAGTTTTAAACTTTCAATTTCATTTACTAAATTTGCAAGAGCGGAATTGTCAGCCTTGTAAATTGTAAATTCATCCAAAACAGACATATCATCGGCATAATAAGTTGTCATTGTGTAAGTGGTATCAGAAACTTTAACATCTGTAACAGTTCTTCTGTAGGATTGATCCATTTTTGCGGAAAATTCTGCATCAGCGGCTTGAATATCGTAGTATTTACTTCCGGAGGCAGAGTTTGCTGTCAGGTATAAGATTCCGGTCGGATTAGTAACACTGCTTTGAACCCCTTTGCTTGTGTCCGGAACAGTACCATCCATCATATAAGTTCTTGTATATACGTGGTCGTGTCCCATCAGTACAACATCAATGTCTAAATCTTTGAAAACCTGTGGAAGTTCCTCTCGTCTTGTGATAATATCGCTGTCATCATAATGGCTTGCAGTCGAGAAAATGGAATGGTGGAAGACAACTGTTTTCCATTTTACATTTGGATTAGCTGCAATTGCTTCTTCGATAAATGCCTTATGTTCAGCAGTTGAGCGGTCATTAGAGTTTAAGTCAATGAAGAGCGTATTTTCATAGACAAACCAGTAATCACTTCCAGCCGTTGTCTGTCCTTTATCGCTGCTTTCATTTGGCAAATTGAAGTGTTGATTATATGCAGCAGAACCGGAATCATGGTTACCGATTGTTGTTGCACTTGGAAGAGAAGTAAATAATGGATTCAGATATCCGGTATACTGAGTTTCATTGGAAGCTGTATTCACCTGATCTCCGGCAGAGAGAAGAAAATCAGCATTAAGATTTGCAGAAACAGCTGCTAATGTTTCATTCCATCCTACAATATCGCTATCAGTGCTTCCGGCACCAATTTGTGGATCACCAACAAAAGCAAATTCAAAAGAGCCGTCTGTATTACCGGAAGTAAATTGATAAATATCACTGACTGTTTCTCCATTTTTCAGTCGATATACATATTCGGTATCTGGTTGAAGTCCACTCAGAACAGCTTGATTTGAGTAAAATCCTTTTTCATTTGCAGCAGTAGATGTTGCAGCAGCAGTCAAATAATTTTCCGGAAACGTATCCCCTGATTTTACTGCATATTGAACTTCGCCGGCAAGATCAGTATCAGCATACCAGGTAATTCCCTGGCTCAGACTGTCGCTGCCAACGGTCAGAAAAACAGATTTTTGCGTAATCTGTGTTGGAACAGTACCTTCTGAATTGTCATTTCCGTAATTTAAAGATAGATTCTGAAATTCAAAATAAATATCAGAACTGGATTCTCTGTCTTGATGTAATTCAACAGAAAGTGTATTAGAACCTTCTTTCAAGATATCTTTGAATTGATCTTTTGATAAGTCGATATCTGTTTGTTTTGGAGCGCCTGCACTGACTCCGGCATAATAAAGATTTGTTTCCTGAACATCAGTTGGCATATCAGTTGATGCAATTAAAGTTCCGTTTAGATAAACTGCAACTGCATCATCGTGAAAAAGGGTACCGGTGATAGAAGTAATCTTATCAATATCCTTAGCATCAAAAGTAGTACGGAAGAAAAATGTAGGAGTACATTTTTGATCATCGTTTGGTTGATATTGTTGCAAAAGGACTGTAGGTGTAAAACCGTTAAAAGAACTCAAAGCTCCTTTTTTTGCTCCAAATTTCCCCGAAGCAGATTTCCATGCAGTATCATTAAAATCTGGAGCTGTCCATGCGGTCAGAGAGTTAAGAGTTGCTGCAGGATCAGTATTGTCATCTAAATATTTCCAAGTAGATGTTTCGTTTACAACGGTTGTAGATTCTGAGTTTTGTGTGTCAACATTTTTAGAAATAATGTCTTCTGTCTCATTGCCTAAATCTTCTGCATAAACCAGATCAGGAGAAGAAAAAGGAAATGCATTTGCAAAACTTCCTGTTGCAAAAACAGCTGCAAGAGCGGCAGCGCTGATTTGTAATTGAATTGTTCTTTTTTTCATAGTTACCTCCTTAAATACTGTAATGTCAATTCTATTTATTTACTTACCGGATGCAATGGTAACATTTGAAAAATACTAGAACAATAGGATTTACGAACATTTAAAATAAAGAAAAAAGAATTAACAAAAACATAACAAAAAAAACAGCATACTCTTTGGCGAATGCTGTTTTTGACCTTTTATTAAATTCCCCATTTTTGTATATTTGCACAATTTTTAGTAATGAAATTCTATTATAGAAAAGACAGGTTCTTAATATCTACGCCTATTTTATGTTCATAGGTAAGAGTTTATGTCTATTATTTGCATTTCTGCTAACAAACGAACGCTTTTGACTGAACGTTTCGTATAGGAATCGAACCTATAATTGAGTCTTAGGAACAAGGCACATCGTATTTTGTTCCCGTCCTGGCAGCTTCACCTGGTATTGGTAAGATACATATATTATGCCTTACCATATCATGCAACAATGTATATGAAGAAATTTCAATTTTTAATGGTCTTAACTTTTACGCGTTTTCCCGAAAATGCAATTCCCAACAGTTCTTTTCTATTAAGCATGTGCAATACCTGCTCCCATATCATATGCTTCCTGGATTTTAGGATTACCATTGATTTCTACGCTTATGGTTACGCCACCGCAGAATAAGTGACCTGCCAGTTCTGCTTTCTCAAAGCAATCGATCCAGCCATTCAGTCCTGATAATGCTTTCTCATAAATATATTCTTCGTCCTCTGCGGCAGTTGCAAGGAAATATACTTTTCTAAACTTATAGTCCTTAGAGAACATCGGATTCATTCTTGTTGAAATTACGACTACTTTCTATCCCATATTCTGAACCCCTCTTTATAAATATTTCTCAAAGAACGACTGAAGCTTGTCAAAAGGAATGACATCCACATTGTCATACAGATCTGTATGGACTGCATCCGGAATGATCATAAGTTCTTTATTGTCTGTGTATTTGCTTTCCGCGGTCATTGTTGTATATGCATCCTTGCCAAAATAACAAGAATGCGCCTTCTCGCCATGTACGATGAGAACAGCGCTTCTGATTTCGTTACTGTACTTAAGGATTGGCTGATTCATGAAGGACATACATCCGATACTATTCCAACCCCCATTGGAATTTAGAGATCTCGCATGGTATGCACGGCCCTTATAATATTCACTGTAATCTTTTACGAAAAATGGTGCATCCTCCGGAACCGGAAGTTCTAAGCATCCACCGCTAAGAGAGTACTCGCCACTGGCAAATTCCTTTGTTCTGAGCGCATTTAATACCACCTTTTTCTGATATCTTGCCTCTTCGCTAGATTCAGAGTCGAAGTATCCATTGGCATTTACCCTCGTCATATCGTACATGGTGGAAGCTACAGTAGCCTTAATTCTTGTATCAAGAGCTGCTACGTTCAGAGCCATGCCACCCCATCCACAGATTCCGATAATTCCTATTCTTTCCGCATCGACCTGCTCATGATTGGATAAGAAATCAATGGCTGCCTGAAAATCCTCTGTGTTAATATCCGGTGATGCCATATATCTTGGCTTACCACCACTTTCACCTGTAAAGGAGGGGTCAAATGCAATAGTCAGGAATCCTCTTTCTGCCATTGTCTGTGCATATAAGCCGGAACACTGCTCCTTCACTGCACCAAAAGGTCCGCTGACTGCAATCGCAGGAAGCTTACCATCCGTATCCTTTGGCACATACAGATCTGCAGCAAGGGGGATACCATATCGATTAACGAATGTAACCTTGCTGTGATCTACCTTGTCTGACTGTTCAAACGTTTTATCCCATTCTGTAACTAATTTAAGTTCTTCCATATCTTCAAAACCTCCAAATATTCATTGCCATATCAGTCATTTACTGATATCATGATTATATGTTACTATCTAAACCTAACTTTAGGTCAAGTTTATTTTTATTATTTTATCGAGAGGATTTTACCAATGTACACAATCGGTCAGGTTTCCGAGATGTTTCATCTCCCTATTTCAACCTTAAGATATTATGATAAAGAAGGATTATTCCCAAGTTTAAAGCGTAAAGGCAATATCCGCTACTTCAGTGATACTGAAATTGAAGCTATTCGCGTAATCGAATGCTTAAAGGGATCCGGCCTCGAAATCAAAGATATCAAGCAATTCTTCCAGTGGGTGACAGAAGGTGCCTCCAGCTATCCGAACAGAAAACAATTATTCGAAGTGCGCAAAGCAGCTGTTCTTGAAGAGATAAAACAGCTGGAAAAGATACTGGCAATGCTGGAATTCAAATGCTGGTACTATGGCAAAGCTATCGAAGACGGTAATGAAGATGCTATTAATGCTATGTTGCCAGACCATCTTCCAGAGGAAATACAGGTACTATATGACCTGGCACGGGAGTATCCCAAAGTTTGTGTAAACCTTCAAACTGATGTAAGATAGAATTACTCAGTTTGGAGGTTTATTTTATGGAAAAAAAGATTCACCACAAAAATCCTGGAGGGAGCATTGGATCAGGAATTGGATTATTTAAAATATGATTATCGAAAAAAAGAAAATCAAACCCTGATGGCTGATCTGAAGCGTGTATATGCGGCACCAACAGAAGAAATCGCATTAACGGAACTTGATAGGTTTGATAAAAATGGAGCGGAAAATACCCTAAGATTGCAAAATCATGGAAAGATAATTGGGAAAATCTTTCCCATGACGCGCACGATGCAAATGGTAAAGGCTATAATTTTAAAAAATTGAAACAGGAAGATCGAAGGAACGGCGGTTTTTCTCAAGATAATAGAGAGACTGCCGTTTTTGGTTGTGAGGATTTTTGTACTTTCATTTGTAGTAGAATGGTTATAACAAAACAGCACCAGATAGATTAAACACAGATTGGAAGGATGATCAATATGAGCAGGAAGAGTATTTCATATACAAAAGGATATGAGCATTCAGACTTTGCAGATCTTCTAAGCGAATTAAGAGGAGAAAATGAAAATACTGCAATGGTTGATGGGGAATTGGTGCTTGCAATCCAATCACCGGTTGTGACTGTTTCTGCGAATGAGGAATCTGAAGATCGCCATCGTATCATGAGCAATCAGAAAATCAAATATCTTTATTCAAGGCAGAAAAATGTTATTCATGATAAACATTGTTCCTGTGCTAAATATATTCCGGATGAGGATTTACTTTGGTCTGAGAAGTATGTAACTGATTTAAAGCCATGTTCTGATTGTATGCTCCAGGCTTATGTTTCGGCAGGAGCAAAAGATCCAAAAGAGATTGAGAAGTACCGTGCCTTTTTCGACAAAACTCAATTGTCGATTGATCAGATCAGGAACATCTACGTAGAGAATGGCATGAAGACCAGGATCTCCATGGATGCGATGACCGTATGGTACAAGGAAGATACCTGGAGAATTAAATGTCTTCCAAAGAAGGGGCATGTCCAGCTCTATCACAACAATTATGCTGTAAGGAAAAAAGGAGTAAGGGAATTTACACAGGGTTTCCATGTTCAAAGTCCTGCATGTTCAGATACGAATATCGGCTATGCAATAAGTATCATCAAGAATTATGAGTACAAGCCTGAAGAATATGCACTGCACAGCGGAAAAATAAATCCAATTGAGAGGAAAAAAGCAAAACAGCATCAGGCAGAGAAAATGGAAATGACCGCAGTCTCATTGGAGGCAATGCTTGGTGACAAAACTGCGGAACAAACATTGTGGCAGAAGGTGAAGTCTTTCGCTTCTGGATTATTTAAGAAGAGATCCTTCTTCGAGTTAAATGACTTCCAGTTAGTATCAGATCAGGGATATCCCAAGAATCAGACAATCTGCATTTATGTATGGAAAGATAAGAATGAGCAGTTATCCTGGCAGACCGGAATCTATAATCAAAAGCTGAAACAATTTTCAGTTCGCTACGGGGCATCGGTGTATTCCATTAAGCAGGACAAAGTAATTGCCTGGAAGAAGATGAATGCAGATGCTGTGGCATTGGAGATAGAAGACAACAGAAATTAATACAAAAATATAGAGCTAAGAAAAAAACAGGAGGAGAATATAATGTTTGGATTTGATAAGATGTTTGACCTTAATTGTGATGGACACTTGGATTCATTTGAGAGAGCTGTACAGTTTCATTTCATGTATGACATGATGAAACATGAGGAAACAGATTCATTTGATGAGAATGAAGAGGAAGATATCTTCGCAGATGCGGGAATTGATTATGATGAGTTAGAGTTTATGGATCCAGATGAAAGAAGAGAAGTTTTGGAAGATGCAGGACTGGATCCAGATGCGTTTGATTTTTAGGTTATGAACAGTAGCTAAGGCTGACAAATGGTCTTGGCTATTTGGCGTTTATAGATACTTCTGATGAATGGCAGATAGTTGTGGCAGGTCAAATGAAAAAATAAATACCAGTTCTTTCTAAATGTCTCGACTTACAACGTTTAAGTCAATATCATTTTGACTGATAATTGCCCAATCCGCAACATTTATGCCCAAGGAAGGTGGGGGTATGATATACTGTGTTTAGAGAACTTTGTTTGCAAAAAAATCTATTTAATTGATGTTCTTTAGGAGGAATTATGGCAAAGTTGATCGATCAAGAGCCGGAATATGAGGGGGAGAAAAAATGCCAAAGTTTATTATCCGGACTTTGGCAATCAGGCTGTTGGTGTGCAGATGGTGGCAGAGGAGAAAACTCCTTATGGGAATAAGTAAAATGAAAGGATATATGAGGTGATATACCATGGCTTCATTTGACCAGAAACTTCGTACTTTACGCCTGATGGAAATCCTTCTGGAACGTACCGATGATACGCACATGCTGAACGCATCGGAATTATGCACGATTCTGGATCAGGAATATGGCATCAGTACGGATCGAAGAACGATATATACAGAGATGGAGATCCTTGATAAATTCGGACTGGATATCCATCAGAAGAAAGGAAAGAATCCTGGTTATTATATTGGTGCCAGAGATTTTGAATTGCCTGAGTTGAAGCTCCTGGTAGATGCTGTGCAGTCCTCCAAGTTTATTACGGAGAAGAAATCCAAGGAGCTGATAACAAAATTAGAGAAGCTCTGCTGCAGGACGGATGCTGCAATGCTTTCCAAATATGTTTTCATTGTAAACCGTCCGAAGACGGAGAATGAAACTGTTTATTACAATGTGGACTACATTCATACCGCAATTTACGAGAATAAGGAAATTAAGTTCCATTATGCAGAGTGGACTGTTAAGAAAGAACTGAAACTGAAGAAGGATGGTGTTTTCTATGTTGTCAGCCCATGGGCGTTGACTTGGGATGATGAGAACTATTATTTGGTGGCTTACGATGCAGAGGCCGGAATTATCAAGCATTATCGTGTAGATAAGATGCAGAATACAGAGATCCTGGAAACAGATCGTAAGGGTGAAGATTCCTTCAAAAACTTTGATCTGGCTGCATTCGCTAAAAAGACCTTTGGAATGTACGGCGGTGTAGATGCGGAAGTTACGCTGGAATGCAAGAATGAACTGGCAGGTGTTGTGATCGACCGCTTTGGACATGATGTATGGTTGATCCCGCAGGGAGAGGATCATTTCAAAACCAGAGTACTGGTATCAGTAAGTCCGCAGTTTTTCGGATGGGTAACCGGTATCGGATCCGGAATGAAGATCACGGGACCGGATAATGTGAAGGCTGAATATAAGGCATATCTGCAGAATGTGCTTGAGAATTATTGATTGGTTATAGGTGAGATTATGGTAGAAGTATCAAAACGTGATTGGAAATTGTTCCGTGAGAAACTTCCTGGTTGGCAGGAAAGTTATATGGAACGTTTATGCAAGGAATATATAGAGTTGCTGACCTGTGATAAGAAGGGATCTGAACGATTCTGGACACTGGAAGAGCGTATCAAAAAAGATCGCAAAGCTCCTGGCGTTATTTTATCTGTAAGCAAATCAGATATGCTGATCGATCTCGTTCGGTTGGTTCAGGATGAGGTGATTGGTCTTGAGGATCTGTTTGATTTTAGTGAGGATGTGCAGGAGAAAGTGAAATTCATGGTGCAGCGATGGTAATGTGAACGTGGTAAAATATGCAGTTTCGGGTATTCATATAACCTGTAAATGCTTTTCTTTGATGACTAAAAGGTAAGGTTGACACATTGATTTCTCGACCATATACTGATAGCATAAATAAAAGGTAGGCCACCTAAAATAAATGAAGGAGGTCCTGATATATGGATGAGTTATATCAGCAGATTATTGATAGTTATAAAGAGACGGGTTCTGTAAAGAAGACAGCAGAGGAGCTTGTTATATCAGAGAAGAATGTTCAGTCTTATATGCCCTATTCGCGTGGGCAGTATGGAGGGGAAGACAGAAACAACGAAACGATTCGAAGTGAGGAATATAGAGGACGGATGCAGCAGGCAGCTAAAAATCAGGTTACCAATACAGAAGCACATTCAAAAAAGAAAGAGGATGAGACGAAGCGGATTCCTATGGCAATGCAGCTTCATCTGGAACTGGATCTGGGGTATTTCGCAGATGAACATAAGGAAGTTCTTAGAAGATACGGAAGAATGAAGGATGGAATTACCAGAGATTTTATTGTTCCGGGTAATATGACATTGCATGGTCTTCATTATGCAATCATGAAAGCTTTTGGATGGCAAAACAGCCACCTTCATAGCTATGTTCCATATGAGGATGAATTCAAAAAAATGACAGATGGGGGATTGGTAAAAGAGTGGACCCGTCAGGTTGGTATGTATTTCCGTTTTCCAAGTGAGAATTATGAAGATTTATATTGGGATGATGATTATGAGGAAGGTGAAAGCTTTAAGAACTGGTTGAAATCCAAGTATTGTGGACCATACTCCTATGAAGGCGTGGGAGAGCATTACATTCCTGCACAGATTGAAGTAGACAGATTCCGAAAGGACTGGCCTGCTATTCAGAAGAAAACAACAGATCAGAGAACGTGGAATGTCTACATGGAAGGTCAGTGCGAGGAAATGTTGGAACGCCCGATGCTTTGGACTGTACTAAAAACACCGGCTGAACAGGGAGATTGGGATTCATGGAAACAGGAGAAAGAGGTTGCCCTAAAACAAGTTGAGGAAAAACGTAAGGACATTATCAAAAAATACAGACAGCTGACAGCCCGTATGGATCAGATTGTTGAAGAGGCAGGAACGTATTTTGACGAAGAAGAAAATCCGACGATCGACATGGTTCCATATTTCCGGGAGATGGAGGAACTGGACCTTGAATTGGAAAGGCTGTGTATTGATTATAATCCTGAACCAATCCCGGCATTATCTGCATTGTGTTATCGATATGACTATGGCGATGGGTGGAAGATTAAAATCACCTGCATCAATGCCTGGTACGACAAAACTGTTTATGCCAGGGATGAAGAAGGAAATATGCTTCATGATAAAAAAGGATTCGTTCCCGAGAAAGCTTTGTTTGTAGATGCTTTTGGTCAGCAAATAGACGGAGAGTTTTTGGACAAGTTGAGAGATATTCAGCATAAGGAAAAACCAATCTGCATTGCCTGGGATGGAATGAACCTTGTGGATGATGTTGGTGGTGTTGGAGGTTTTTGCGAATTCCTTGAGGCGATTAACGGTGATGATCCGAAAGAGAAGAAAAGTTATAAGACATGGGCAAGGAGTCAGGGATGGACTGGACGCATGCCAAAACCGGAAAACATGCTGTAGCTGTCGGGATTTTTGCACATTGCCTGATGCTACATCTTAGGAGCAGACGAGGAGTCTCTAAAAAATAGCGGGATGGTGGTGTGGTGTGATGGAGCTCCAGTGCCGGCACCAGCCTACGTTTATTTTGAGATCGTTTCAAGTATCCATTTCTGTACATCCTGCGGAATATATGAGATATCAACAGCAAGGGGAAAGCTCTAGAAACTACTCCATTTAATTTCACTCTCCTTTAATGCTGTCAGTTCAACTGCTGGATGGAAGGCAATAAGTTCATCATCAAACCCAATGGCTGCCGTTTTTTCTACCATTGAACTTCTCCCTTTCCTGTAATCAAAAAAAAGCCCGTTCAGATTAGATTTTTTTATTAAATCTGATCCAAACGAGCATCTCGCTTGCTATTAGCTAATACTTGGGGGATACCTTCGTGTCACCACCATTATGAAAAATATGGCTACCACCATTCATGCATTCGAGAATGATAAACAATACGAAATTGAATTGATTTCTACACATATAATACCGTACTTTAGACTGGTTGTCTACGGTGTTTTGACTACTAAATTTGAATCTTCAGTATGGGCTTTATATCTTAATTCCTTGCATCATATTAACAATTCTTTCTTTATTCTTCTCATGAAGATAATTGGAATTTAGTTTCGATTTACTATATTTTAAATAAGTCTCCTCTGTTCGCGTCATCAATAATTTTGTAAAGAAACGTTCCCAACTAAAATACTCTGTACTGTCAATATAATTCTCTGGTTCTTCCAACATTGTTTTAATATCTTTATCTGATATTAAACCTGAGCTCAAAATTAGCCATTCAAAAGATTCTGGCAAATACAAATGGATATTTTTCTTTTTTAACGTCTCTTTATATAACCTATTCATTTCCGGACCAATCGCAGCTCCATCTGCAATAACACAAATTTCTCCTCAATTGAGTAAATATGATACATTTGTTGATAAACTTTTCTTGTATCATTATATTTTCCCGACTCATGTAATCCATAAATTTCATCTACACTATAAGGTAAGTTATATAGATTTTCCCTCGTTATCAGCACAAAATAATTATCAGATTCCTTAACCATGGAAGCAAATTCTTCTGTGTTTACAAATGAACTTTCTTCGTCTGTAAAGAAAATATTTCCTGCTGAATTTTCCAGAATAATTTTCCAGTTACTTCCTTCTAATATTTTGCATGGAACATCAGAAATTACATCAATTCCACTGGACTCTCCCAGATTTTCTGCCTGACGTAACATATTAATTAAAGTCGTTTTCCCTGTAGCACTATCGCCTTGAATAATTGTAATATTTCTCTTAATCTCAAACTCATAATGCAGACGATTATTTTTTACGACAATCCTATGTTTTCCCTTCATTTACTCTACCTACACATACTCTCCTGCAATATTAACAAATTCCAACATATTATGAACAATATCACCTGTATTAAGAATTTCTATTTCAAAATCTTCTTCTCCAAAATCCATAATATGTCTTAAATTTATTGTCAAGTCTTTTGATT
>CAJKWK010000039.1 GCA_905203555.1 uncultured Lachnospiraceae bacterium | reverse complement strand
ATAAGTAGTATTGTTACATTTCAAAAAGAGGTGGTGGACGGATAAAAAAATAAGATATGTAGTTGTTGAGATTAAAAATCCATGGTAAACTAATCATAGCAGTTGGCGGTTTATGAGGTTGTTTGGGATGGTAACTTAACAATACAACATAAATTCAAAAACTGCTATCTTTTTATGAAAAAAGTAGAGGTTTCACGTACCTAGGGTTAGCCGTCGCGCTAGCGACTTGGTACAATAACACAATACTTGTGAAATGAGAGGTTCTATATGTTAGAAACAATTCAATCAATTAATCGTGTTGTCAACAACTTTGTCTGGGGTGCTCCCGCTATGATTTGTATACTCGGAGTCGGACTGTTACTTACTTTCCGCACCGGTTTTCTGCAGATACGCAAGTTCCCCTACGCCATCAAAACAACCATCGGGCGTATTTTCCGCAAACGTGAGGCATCTGATGGTTCCATGACTCCTTTCCAGGCAGTCTGTACCGCGCTTGCCGCAACCGTCGGCACCGGTAATATCGCCGGTATCGCCGGAGCAATTGCCATCGGCGGCCCTGGAGCTGTTTTCTGGATGTGGGTTTCTGCCTTTTTAGGAATGTGTACCAAATTCGCAGAAGTTACACTTGCCGTTCATTTTCGCGAACGAAACGCACATGGAGATTTAGTCGGCGGACCCATGTACTATATCAAAAACGGTTTAAGCAAACACTGGCACTGGCTGGCTTATGCCTTTGCCGCCTTCGGTGTTCTAACCGTATTCGGCACCGGCAATGCAACACAGGTAAATACCATCACAACCGCGATCAATTCTGCACTTTTAAATTATAACATCATCAATGAATCTTCTATCAGCATAATCAATCTGGTACAGGGTATTTTGATTGCAGCTCTGGTTGGTTTAATTTTACTTGGCGGAGTCAAACGAATCGGCCATGTTACAGAACGGCTTGTTCCTTTTATGGCGCTCTTCTATATTATACTTGCACTTGGTGTTGTATTTTTGAACATCGAGCAGGTTCCCGCAGTTTTCGCTTCTATTATCACTGGCGCATTTAACCCTGCGGCGGTCACCGGCGGAGTTGTAGGAAGTATCTTTTTAAGTATGCAAAAAGGTGTTGCAAGAGGAATCTTTTCCAACGAGGCCGGTCTCGGTACCGGTTCTATCGCACATGCCTGCGCGGACACAAAAAAACCTGTCAAACAAGGACTATTCGGAATTTTTGAAGTATTCACAGATACGATCATCATTTGCACATTGACTGCACTGGTGATTCTCTGCAGCGGGATTCCGATTCATTACGGTATCGATGCAGGCGCCGAACTGACGATCCGGGGATTTACTTCTACATACGGAAACTGGGTGTCTATTTTCACCGCAGTAGCACTTTGCTGTTTCGCATTCTCCACGATCATCGGCTGGGGACTGTATGGGGCACGTTGTATTGAATTTCTGTTCAACGAGAAAGTAATCAAACCTTTTATGATTGTTTATTCACTGGTAGCCATTTTAGGTGCAACTGCCGATCTCGGATTGCTCTGGGGCATTGCAGAAACATTTAACGGACTCATGGCGATTCCAAACTTAATTGCCGTATTCCTGTTATCCGTAACTGTTGTAAAACTAACCAAAGCGTACTTTGCCACAGAAGGAAAAGATAAATAAACTCCTAAAAAGAGGGAGTGTTACTCATGGGGTAGATCAATCCCATGGGTAACACTCCCTTTCTTCAATTAATTTCTCTGTTATGCATTTTCTATCATTTCACAAACGCAGCCGCTCCACTTTACATTACAAACCACATGGACGTTTTCCTTTTGTCTCTACCGGTGCATCCGCCTGCATTTGCTGATAGAATCCATACCCGCCGGCAACGTTATAACATTCATAACCATATTGCGAAAGAATCCTGCAGGCAAGATAACTTCGAAGTCCACTCTGACAATACACATGGTATCTCTTATTTTTCGGAAGGATTTCCTCTTCCGCCTGAAGAACTTTTCTCAAATCATCTACCGGAATATGAATTGCCTTATCCCTATGGTCATACGAATATTCCCACGCCGTTCTTGTATCTAAGAGAAGTACATCCTCCGGAAACTGCTCTACGTCTTTCCACTGTACCTGTTTCACCTTTCCGGTCAAAATATTTTCGATCATATAACCTGCCATATTGACCGGATCCTTTGCCGAAGAATACGGAGGCGCATAGGCCAGATCCAGCTCCGTCAAATCATAAGCCGTCATCCTTGCACGAATCGCAGTGGCAAGTACATCAATCCTCTTATCTACTCCTCCGAACCCAACGATCTGAGCCCCCAGTATGCGGCCATTGCTTTTTTCAAACAGTACTTTCATGGTCATACTTGCAGCTCCCGGATAATACGTTGCATGAGATGCCGGAGACAAAATCACAGAATCAAAATCCAAGCCTGCTGCCGCTGCCGTCTTTTCATTTAAACCGGTAGACGCCACCGTCATATCAAACAATTTCAATACCGAAGAGCCTTGCGAACCTTTGTAACTACTGTCTAAACCACAGATGTGATCCGCCGCAATCCTTCCCTGTTTATTTGCCGGACCTGCCAATGCGATCAACGCACGTTCTCCTGATACAAAATGCTTCACTTCCACTGCATCTCCAACGGCATAAATATCCGGCTGGCTTGTCTGCATATGCTCGTTGACAGCAATTGCATCCTTTAACCCCAGTTTCAGCCCCGCCTTTTTCGCCAGCGCGCTTTCCGGAGCCACCCCGATTGCCATAATCACGAAATCTGCCGCAATCGCATCTTTATCCTGAATCAAAACACTCAGCTGCTCTCCCGCATTTGCAAATCCATTTACTGACGCACCCAGCTGTAAGCGAATGCCCTTGCTTCGCAAATAATTGTGCACAAGAGACGCCATGTCTCGATCAATCGGAGACATCACCTGAAGCGGACGCTGAATCACTGTAACCTCAAGTCCCTTTCCAAGCAGATTTTCAGCCATTTCCAATCCGATAAATCCACCGCCAATAATCGCCACTGACTTCGGTTGTTTCTTTTCCACAAAATCATGAATTTGAAAGGTGTCTTCCACTGTCCGCAACGTAAAAATCCGCTCATTATCCATTCCCGGCAAATCCAGCTTAACCGGATGGGCTCCCGGAGAGAGAATCAATTTATCAAAATATTCCACATATTCCGTTCCATCCTCCAGCTTACGAATATTCACACATTTCATTTCAGGGTCCACGCTCACAACTTCCTGCCGTACACGAACATCAATCCTAAAACGACTGTAAAAACTTTCCGGTGTCTGCAATGTCAGTTCTTCCCTATCCGTAATCTCGCCTCCGATATAATATGGAAGTCCACAATTTGCATAGGAAATATATCCGCTTCGTTCAATTATAATAATTTCCGCCTGCTCATCCAGTCTGCGCAGCCTTGCCGCCGCCGTTGCTCCACCTGCAACTCCGCCTACAATCAATATCTTCATATCGTTAAGATAGATCAGCTCTTATAACTTTCCCTACATCAGCTTTCTAAACAATCCCTTCAGATCTTCTACGCTTGCGTCTTTCGGATTTCCCGGCGCACATGCATCTGCGTGTGCAGACTCTGCCAGAAACTGTAAATCTTCTTCTTTTAAAGCCTCCAGTTTTGTCGGAATTCCAACGTCAACAGACAATTTCTGAACCGCGTCTATTGCTGCCTTTCTATATTCTTCTTCAGACATCTCGTCTACACCTTTAACCCCCATTGCTCTGGCGATTTCTCTATATTTCTCTCCTGTACAGTCTGCATTGTACTCCATAACGATCGGAAGCATCATTGCACAGGCAACACCATGCGGAGTATCATATACCGCACCAAGTGTATGTGCCATAGAATGCGCAATTCCAAGACCTACATTTGAAAATCCCATACCTGCAATATACTGTCCGAGAGCCATTCCGTCACGCCCCTCTTTTTCATTGGCAACAGCGCCCCGCAAAGATTTTCCTATGATCTCAATTGCTTTCAAATGGAACATGTCTGTCATTTCCCATGCGCCTTTTGTTGTATAACCTTCGATGGCATGTGTCAACGCATCCATACCGGTTGATGCAGTCAGTCCCTTCGGCATCGATGCCATCATATCCGGATCTACCACTGCAATGATCGGCATATCATGCGGATCTACACAAACAAATTTTCTCTTTCGCTCTACATCTGTAATTACATAATTAATGGTAACCTCTGCCGCTGTTCCAGCTGTAGTCGGTACGGCAATGATCGGTACAGATGGTTTCTTCGTCGGAGCCACACCTTCCAGACTTCTGACATCTTCGAATTCCGGATTTGCAATAATGATACCGATTGCCTTAGCAGTATCCATAGAAGAACCGCCGCCAATTGCTACGATGTAATCTGCCCCCGCTTTTTTGAATGCACTGACACCGTTCTGGACATTTTCAATTGTCGGATTTGCCTTGATATCAGAATAAATCTCATATGCAAGTCCCGCCTCCTCTAATACTTTCGTCACCTTTTCTGTCACACCGAACTTGATCAAATCCGGGTCAGAACAAACAAATGCTTTCTGAAAAGCTCTCGCCTTTGCTTCTGCCGCAATTTCCTGAATTGCACCCGCTCCATGATAAGATGTTTCGTTCAACATAATTCTGTTTGCCATGATTTTTGTTCTCCTTTTCTTTTTTTATTTGAAAATATCTATTTTTATTTTAACACTTCTCATTTGTTTTATCTATATTCCATCTTATCAGATTTTTCCCATTTTTCTGTGACAGAATCACACTCAAAATAAAAAAAGAAGTCACCTTTTCCGGGCGACCTCTTTCCATCGTTTCGTTTCTTTTAATCCTTAATTCCAAAAATCTGTCTTTGTCTTCAAACCAATATCTTTTGCCTTAAATACCGGATTCTTTCCGGCTTTTTTCTGTTTCAGATAATCTTCCAGACAATGCATTGCCGGCTTACTCAAGATAATAATAACCGGAATATTAATCAACGCCATTAAGCCCATCAATACATCCGCAGTATCCCACACAACACTAAAGTCCATAATTGCACCAACACATACAATTCCGACTGCCACAGCCCGGAACACTGTCAACAATACTTTTCCCGGAGTTTTATCACAAATATACCGAAGTCCCATCTCTGCATAATAAAAGTTTCCGATCAATGTTGTAAATGCAAATAAGAACAACGCTACTGTTATAAACACACTTCCGAATCCTCCAAGAGAACCTGCTATCGCCTCTTGTACATACGGCATTCCTTTTAATTCTTCTGTCGGAGCCACGCCAGAGCAAAGGAGCATAAATCCTGTTGCGCTGCAGATTAAGATCGTATCAATATAAACAGACAACATCTGTACCAATCCCTGTTTTACCGGATGGGCAACACCAGCTGATGCGGCTGCATTCGGAGCAGATCCCACACCTGCTTCATTAGAAAACAATCCTCGTTTGATTCCCTGCATAATAGCAGAGCCGGCAAAACCACCGAAAATTGCAGAAAAATCAAATGCGCCCTTAAAGATTGCCACGATCACACTCGGCACCAGATTCAAATGCGTTACTACGACAAACAACGCAACTAACATATATGCCAGACCCATGATCGGCACAATAACTCCGGTAATCTTAGAGATTCTCTGACTTCCTCCGAAAATACAAAAACCAAAAACAACCGCAAGAATCACACCTACAACAAGCGGTGTTGTGCCCGACTGATAAAAATCATATCTCCGAAAAGAATCCGAAATATTAAACGATGCGACCATATTGAATCCACCCATATAAGTCGCGATCAATACAACAGCAAATAAAATTCCCAGCCATCTTTTCTTTAATACGGTCTGGATATAATATGCCGGACCGCCATAAGAACTTCCATCCTCAGCTTTTCTCTTATAAATCTGAGCCAAGGTACTTTCCACGAATGCAGATGCACTTCCAAGCAGTGCGATCAGCCACATCCAGAACATTGCGCCGGCTCCGCCGATACAAAGCGCAGTAGAGATTCCGGCAATATTACCGGTTCCCACACGAGATGCCGTAGACACCATCAGCGCCTGAAAAGAAGAAATTGACTTTTCTTCAGACTTCGGCTCCATAACAACTTTAATTCCCTCTTTCAGACATTTAAACTGTACAAACTTTGTCCGTACCGAAAAAAAGATTCCAGCTCCGATCAATAAAATGATCAAAACATAGCTATACAGCCAGTTACTCAACTCTCCAATCACCTTTGCGTACAATAATTCATACCTCCTGCTTCTCTCTTTTCCTTTTCAAAACCTCATTGTTCCAGTAATAAATTTCCCCTGATGCTGTAAAGTCGATGTACAAAGGGCGTACCTCCGTCCCCTGTGCACCGACAGTCCGCTAACATATTACCATACGAAAGCTATAGTTGACAAGCAAATGATGTTTCATTTTGTACGCATTTTCTTCTGATTATTTATGAGGGATAAATATTGATCCTCTGAATCAGGCCTTTTTCTGTCAAATCTGATAAAATCGCACACACCGGAACAATTCTATCCCCATATGTGATGAAATACCATACCATATCCTCTCCTTTATATTCCACACTCGTAATTGGATACGGACCGCCATTGAAACCAAAGCGATTATGATACATCATCTCCACCGCCATACAATGAATAAATTTCTCTAAAACTTCTCTCTTCCTTGTTTTCTTCTCCATCACCGATCTTCTCCCGTTCTTTTTTATTTCTTTTACGAATTCTTTTATGATTTCTTTCTTAATCTTTTCACTTCTTTAGAACCGCTCTGACCGCAGCAGCGCATCAATTCCTCCATCTATAAACAAGATGACACCATTGGATTCCACTTGCTTCCGGTGATGCCAGAAATACAATTCCGTTTGCAATTTCTTCTGCATCCAGAAATTCTCTCTTTCCATATCGTGTCGGTATTGGAATCAGCAGCGCCGCATCCATCTGTGCCTCCGTCATCCCCTTTGTCATTGGTGTCGTTGTATTTCCCGGTGCAACAGAATTAATCCGAAGTCCATCCACTGCCCAGGACGGCGACACTCTGCGCACCCAGCGTGCCAGTGCAGGTTTGCTGGAACTATATGCGCTTGCTCTTTGCTCTTCCGGAATCGCTTTCGCAAATTCCAGCACCCGTTTCTCGTCCATTACATTTGAAATCATATCAACCCAATCCGGTCGAACTGTTTGATTCGTAATTGAATTGGAAGATGTAACAACACAGCATCCACCTTTTTTAATCAGCAGATCCCGAACCCCTTCCGCCATCTCCACAGATGCAAAGAAATTCAATGCAAAAATCATTTCTGCCGGACGCACAGGACCAACTCCTGCATTGCAGATAATTCCGTCAATTCCATCGGGAAATATTCTATGTATTTCTTCCAAAGCCTCTTTTCGCCCTTCCGGCCTGGATAAATCCGCACAAAAATCACCATCTTTATAATCCACATTATAGACCGTATGACCTTTTGCCTTCAATTTGTCCCTCGTCACAGCACCGATTCCTGTAGTTCCTCCTGTAATTACGTAAATTCCCATTTTATCCTCCTCAACCAAACACTTTTTCATATTTTCTTACACATGCTGCCCATCTTATATGTTACACCCAGTATATAAAAAGAAAAGAACCCAACAAGTTGTTCTGACAACTTTTTAGATTCTTTTCATTAAATATTATTTTGACAATAAAGATATTTATTTCACAAATTCTGAAAACAATATCACTTTTGACTATTCTCTCTTATACAACTCTGCTTCCAGAATTTGAAAATGATTCTTTCGGCAGTATATCAGATTCTCCTTCTCCATCAGTCGCAGCTCGTGAGACAATGCACTCCGATTGACACACAAGAACTCTGCCAATTCTTCTCGATTAAACGGAATCCGAAAGTCATCCTTTCCTTCCAGACTCCTTTGTATTGCCAGAAAAGTGAGAATTCTGTCACGCAGCCCTTTCCGGGATAGGATCTCAATCTTACTCATTTTCCTCTGGTTCTCGCCTGCAATCAAAGCAAGAATATTTTCCATCATCACCAACCGCTCCGCTTCCGCAATAACTCCCGGTCTGGCAATTTTTTCATAATCAACAATATAGATTTTACTGTTTTCAACCGCCGTAATATAATATGTACTACTCTTCCGTTTTGTCGCCGCGATATCCACACCTACCATGTAGGATGGTACATATTTTAACATCAAGCTCTGACTTCCGTCCTGATATAATTTTGTTGCATTCATTTCTCCGGATTCCAAAACTCCAAAAAAATTCACTTTCTGTCCATCGCGTACAAACCGCTCTCCCTTTCTTAACTCCATACATCTTGGCTGCAAACTTCGAAAAATCTCTTCTGCACGTTCCGAGGGCAGCCGTTCAAACATCCTGGCTTTCCCAATAATCTCCCAATCCACACCGTCTTCCTCACTTAAAAATGTTTCCGGCATCCTCATGCGCCGACCAACTTATCAACTACATATTTTCTCTCTGTTTTAAATGTTTTCCGATTACAAGAAGATAGACAACTGTAGACATCAATGCTGACAGCACATCCATCACCGGCTCTGCATAAAATGCGGCCTTTGCAGTCATAACTGCCGGAAATACAAGTGTCAGAATCACATAACCGATCTTCCGGAACAAAGATAAGCCCAAAGCCGTTTTCGTTCTGCCAAGCGCAGTCAGTCCGTCTACCAATACATACTGAAAACTCAGCGGTATCGCCCCGATCGTATAGACTCTGATTCCCCAGATTGCCAACTGCGACAGCTCACCCTGTCGGGTAAAAATCATAACGAAATACGGAGCTGCGATCTGAGTCAGAAGAAACATCGCCGCAGTGAAAATAATTCCCATTTTCAAAATATGCCATTCTGCTTTCTTCACCCGCTGTATCTGTCTTGCCCCAAAATTATAACTCAGAATCGCCTGCGTACCTCCGCTGATTCCAAGCAGCGGTCCCGTAATCAGCATCATATAGCTTTGTACAATTGTTGCACCGGATATCAACAGATCCCCCTGCGCAGCGCCGCCATATTTCTGCAATACCGCATTGGTCACAAGGATAATCACACTATCTGTTGCCAGAATCATAAACGGAGAAAATCCAACCGCAATAATTTTCAGCATTGTTTTACCGGAATAATTTCCAAAGCAAATTCCAATCGGCACCTTTTTTCTGGAAAGGAATACGATTGCAAACATGCAGGATGCCATTTGTGCGATTACTGTTGCAACAGCGGCTCCTGCCACTCCCATATCAAATACAAAAATAAATACAGGATCTAAAATGATATTTGTAATTGCTCCCGTCAGCACTGTTGCCATACCGATCGTGGCAAATCCCTGACAGGTAATAAAATAATTCAATCCGATTGACATCAACGCAAAGAACGTTCCCGCAGTATAGATCGTCATGTATGTATTGGCATATTCAAAGGTCACTTCACTGGCCCCAAACCACATCAGCAGTTTTTCCTTTAACAGCAAAAACGAAATGGTCAACACCGCCGCAAATCCAATCAACATAAAAAAAGAGTTCGACATCAGTTGTCTCGCCCGCTTTTCATTGCCTTCTCCCTGGCGCATCGCCATCAAGATAGAACCTCCCAAGCCCACCAGCGTTCCAAAGGAACTCAGAAGTGTCACAATCGGTCCGCAAATACCGACCCCCGCCAGAGCCAGATCTCCGATCTTCGGAATATTTCCTATATACATTCTATCAATAATACTATATAAAATATTTACAAACTGAGCGATCATCGTCGGAATCGCAAGACGCAACACCAACCTTCCCACCGGATCTTTCCCAAGGTCATTTTCTTTCTTCATGGTACTCCCCCTGCTCTTTTTGATTTCGCCCTCTTATTGTAGCAAAGTTCACCCCCTGATTCAAGCAAAAGCACACTGTTTCACATACTCAAAAGAAGTCCACCGGACTGTTTCTCGCATGCATGGCAAAAAAGAACGCCGCAAAACGACAGCTTCCCCAACTCGTCTTGCAGCGTCCCTTTTTCATCATTCACTACTGAACATTGTTCTTAAAGATGCTATTCCCCTGTACAATTCATATCATTCAGACTACAGGTTACATCTTCATTGTCTCCCACACAATTCATATCATTCAGACCACAGGTTACATATTCATTGTCTCCCACACAATTCATATCATTCAAACCACAGGTCTTGTCATCATCTGTAATTCCATTCATATTTGTAATATCAAGATTTTTCCCCATCACAGGTCCTCCTTTGCAGCTTTCATGTTAAAGAACTTCTTTCGTTGCAACAATGTCAACTCCGGTTCCGGCCACATCCGACACAATAACATCTCCGATATGAACCGGCGCCTTCACCGTTACCCCTTTCAGAGCTTTTACGCAATCAAAGATCTTTCCTTTCGGAACATCTTCCTTTGTTTTTACGGATACCATATCTGCATTCCCGCCTTCAACCCGTACAGTTGAAGTCACAATTCTGGTCGGATTTGTCACTTCTTTTCGTGCATAAATATCGCCGCGCTTACAAGTATTTCCACTGACACTGACAACCTCGCCATTTTCCATTACCACAGTCAGAGGACATCCCATCGGGCAACTGATACATGTCAAATTTCTCTCTTCCATTGCTTACGCCTCCTCTATTTTCACTGTGATTTCCTGTAAATCAGCATACTGCAATAACAGCTCTTTTGTCAATTTTATTTCTTCCATTTCACCCGGCGCTACGATCTGCCGCTTTCTGTGAATGACTCTTTCATCCCCCAAATATGCGCTCACATAACAATTTTTATATACATTTCCAACGCGGAATCGAACTGTAACATTTTCTTCCATACGTTCCGGGTTGATCGTGACCGGTACAGTATAACGAACACCGTCTGTTGCTTTCAACACGATTTCTTTTCCACTGTCACGTTTCTCTGCTCCCGCCTTGATATATGCAGCCGCATTCTTTCCTGCTGCAGCCGCCTCTTCTGATACAAAATCTACCAGATCATGTACATGAAGTACATTTCCACATGCAAACACACCGTCAATACTTGTTTCCAGACTCTCATTTACTTTTGGTCCGGATGTCACCGGATTCATTTCCACGCCCATACCATTGGACAGTTCATTTTCCGGAATCAAACCTACGGAGAGCAGCAGGGTATCACAGGAATAATATTCTTCTGTCCCCGGAATCGGTTTTCCCTTGGAATCCACTTCTGCAAGAGTAATCCCCTCCAGACGTTCTTTTCCTTTGATGTCTACAACTGTATGACTCAATTTCAATGGAATACCATAGTCATCCAGACACTGTACAATATTTCGTTTCAGACCACCCGAATATGGCATCAGTTCTGCAACTACTTTAACCTTTGCTCCTTCAAATGTCATTCTTCTTGCCATGATCAGACCGATATCTCCGGAACCTAAAATCACAACTTCCCGTCCCGGAAGATATCCTTCCATATTAACCAGACGCTGTGCGGTTCCTGCAGAAAAAATTCCCGCCGGACGATATCCCGGAATATTCAAAGCGCCTCTGGAACGCTCTCTGCATCCCATTGCAAGAATGATCGCCTTTGCCTGAATTTCAAATAATCCATCTTCCCGGTTCATCGCCGTAACAACCTTATCCTGACGAATATCCATGACCATCGTATTCAATTTGTATTCAATATGCAGTTCTTCTGCCTGTGCAATAAAACGGCTTGCATACTCCGGTCCGGTCAATTCTTCTTTAAATGTATGAAGTCCAAATCCATTATGGATACACTGGTTCAAAATTCCTCCCAGTTCTTTGTCTCTTTCCAAAATGAGAATACTGTCAATTCCGTTCTTTTTTGCCGATACTGCCGCTGCAAGCCCTGCAGGTCCGCCGCCAATTATAACGATATCATATTGTTTCATCTCAGCATCCTCCTTCCAGTGAATCTTTGTTTGTTCCTACAACAATTTTTGAGTCTCCGCCTGATTTTGTAATCTCAAACATACTGACATTCTGCTCCCTTGCAAGGATTTCCATCGTTCTTGGGGAACAGAAACCAGACTGGCAACGTCCCATACCGGCTCTTGTACGGCGCTTGACGCCATCCAGCGATTTTGCACCGAGTGGTCGATGGATCGCATCCAGAATTTCACCCTCTGTAATCATTTCACAACGACAGATAATATTTCCATACGCCGGATTCTCTTTGATCAAAGCGGCTCTTTCCTCTTTCGATAAAGTATCCGGATCCAGAATTCCTTTTCTTGTTGCAATGAAATCGTCTTTCTTCTCCAGACCCATTTTCTCACTTACAATCTCTGCCACCATCTCTCCGATTGCAGGACAGCTCGTCAGTCCCGGAGATTCAATTCCGGCGCAATCGATAAAGCCTTTCGCATCTTCTGCCTCACCAATGATAAATTCGTGATGGTCTTCATGGGCACGCAGTCCTGCAAAAGAAGTAATCACCTGACGCATCGGAAGATTTTTCACATTCATTCCGGCCTTTTGAATCAGTTCATCCAGACCGTCTCTTGTTGTATTCGTTCCTTCCTTATCCTCTACATCAATCGCCGTTGGTCCCACGATCAGATTGCCATGAACTGTTGGTGCGACCAGTACGCCTTTTCCATATTTTCCCGGCAGTGCAAAAATGGTCTTGCTCACATGATTTCCGGCGCTCTTATCTAACAGACAATAATCTCCACGTCTTGCTGTAATATGTATCTTATGTTCACTTACCATATTGTGAATCTGATCTGCATAAACGCCTGCTGCATTTACAATGTATTTCGTACGGTATACGCCTTGATTTGTAACAACTTCATAGCCACCGTCAATTTTCCGAATATCTTCTACTTCTGTATTAAATTTAAATTCTACTCCATTGACATTTGCATTTTCTGCAAGCGCAATATTTAAATGAAACGGACATACAATTCCGGCTGTTGGTGCATACAACGCTGCGTATACATCATCTGAAAGATTCGGTTCCATCTCCAGAACTTCTTCTTTTGTTAAAATCCGGAGCTCTTTTACTCCATTTGCCACACCTCTGTCATACAAAGCCTGCAAATTCGGCATATCTTCCTCATGCAGACAAACGACAAGCGAACCATTCTTTTTAAATGGGAAATCCAATTCCTTGGAAAGTTCCTCCATCATTTCATTGCCCCGCACATTCAGTTTCGCCATCAACGAACCTGTAGCCGCATCATATCCGGCATGTACGATTGCACTGTTTGCTTTGGATGTACCACAGCAAACATCTTCTTCTTTTTCAATTACACAGGCTTTTACTTTGTATCGAGACAACTCCCTTGCTGAAGCTGCACCTGCGACACCGCCGCCAATTATTATTACGTCATAATCAAACATGACTGTCTTCTCCTTTCATAAAAAGTCCCGCAAACAAACGCATCGGTAGTTGCGACATCTGCAGGACTCTTTTCTCAGCTCACTCGATTTTCAACGCTCTACCATGGAATGACTCCGTACAGCAATACTGCTGCTACTGCACCGATGATTGGTCCGACTAATGGCACAATCGCGTAACCCCAGTTGGAATCGCCTTTTCCTTTGATCGGAAGGATTGCATGTGCAAGACGAGGTCCCAAATCACGTGCCGGGTTGATTGCATAACCAGTCAGTCCTCCAAGAGACATACCAACAGATACAATGATTCCAAATACGAGGAATTTATCCAGACCACCTGCAATTTCTCCTACATTTGCAATACCTTTGATTGCAAATACAAGTACAAATGTTCCGATTGCTTCACTTAAAATATTCAATCCCTTATTCGGAATGGAAGGACTTGTGCAGAATACGCCAAGTTTTGTCTTTGCTTCTTCTGTTGCATCAAACTGTCCTTTGAATAACAAGTACACAAGGATCGCTCCTACAAATGCTCCTGCAAACTGTGCGATAATATATCCCGGAACCATAGCCCAGTCAAAACTACCGTCAATTGCCAACGCCAATGTCAGAGCCGGGTTAAAAGAGGCTCCGGAGGCTGCTCCGAAAATATATGCCGGAATCATAACCGCAAGACCCCAGGCAAATGTGATTTGAATGGATCCTGCACCCTTCATACCAGATTTATTCAAGGTTACATTTGCTACGACTCCATCACCCAAAAGTATCAATAACATTGTTCCTAAAAATTCTGCTATATATGGTAACATCACATTTTCCTCCTATTTTCAGACTCTTCTATTCTATTTTTCTCAGTCCTCTTTTGCCCAACCGTAAGCATATTTGACAGCTTTATCCCAGCCTTTGATTCTTTCTGTTCTGTCTTCTTCACTGATAGCCGGAGTAAAAGTCTTATCAATTGCCCAGTTCTTAATTACGTCTTCCTTGCTAGCCCAGTATCCTACAGCCAAACCTGCCAGATAAGCAGCTCCCATTGCAGTTGTTTCTACACACTGCGGACGGTTAACCGGTGCATTGATAATATCTGCCTGTGTCTGCATCAAGAAATCATTTGCGCTCGCTCCTCCATCTACTTTCAAAGCTGCAAGAGCAATTCCGGAATCTGCTTCCATTGCTTCCAGTACGTCATTTACCTGATATGCAAGGGATTCCAGTGTTGCACGGATGATATGGTATTTATTTACACCACGTGTAATACCTACGATAGTTCCTCTTGCATACTGATCCCAGTGCGGGGCTCCCAAGCCTGTAAACGCCGGAACCACATAACATCCATTGGTATCTTTTACTTTCTTTGCCATATATTCAGAATCCGGAGCGGAATCGATGATTCGAAGTTCGTCACGCAGCCATTGGATTGCCGCACCGGCTACGAAAATAGAACCTTCCAAAGCATAATTTACTTTTCCGTCCAGTCCCCATGCGATTGTTGTAACCAGTCCGTTCTTGGAAAATACTGGTTTTTCTCCGGTGTTCATTAAGAGGAAACATCCGGTTCCGTATGTATTCTTTGCTTCTCCTGCTGTAAAACATGTCTGTCCGAACAAAGCTGCCTGCTGATCTCCTGCTGCTCCGGCGATTGGAATCGGTCCGCCCAGGAAAGATGGATCTGCAGTTCCATAAACACAGCTGGATGGTTTTGCTTCCGGAAGCATACATTTCGGAATATCCAGCTCTGCAAGGATTTCATCATCCCACTCTAAGGTATTGATATTAAACAACATTGTACGTGATGCATTGGAATAATCAGTTACATGAACAGCGCCCTTTGTCAGCTTCCAGATCAACCAGGTCTCAACTGTACCAAACAGCAATTCCCCTTTTTCTGCTCTTTCTCTTGCTCCCGGCACATTGTCCAGAATCCATTTTACCTTTGTTCCGGAGAAGTATGCATCGATTACAAGTCCGGTTTTTTCTCTGAATTTTTCTGTCAGTCCTTTTTCTTTCAAAGAATCACAATACTCGGAAGTTCTACGGCACTGCCATACGATCGCATGATATACCGGCTCTCCTGTATTCTTATCCCATACAATCGCAGTCTCACGCTGATTGGTAATTCCGATTGCCGCAATATCTTCTGCTGTCGCACCAATCATATTCATAGCCTCAACTGCAACACCTAACTGACTTGCCCAGATCTCATCTGCATCGTGCTCTACCCAGCCCGGCTGTGGGAAATACTGTGTAAACTCTCTCTGCGCCACACTGCACATTTCCCCTTTCTCGTTAAAAAGGATACACCTGTTACTGGTTGTACCTGCATCCAATGCCATTACATACTTTGCCATAATTATTTCCTCCTTTTTTTGGCGGTACACTCTGTACCATGTTTTATAAATAAACCGCTTATCTCCGCTCCGCAGTTTAAATCACCTGACTCGGCGCTTCGCCATTCTCCCGGAAAGCACCTCTTTCATCACACCAGCCATACCTCCGGATTCGTCGTCGAAACTGCTATCGCACCAGCTGAAAGTGCTGCCATGACGGAATCCTTATCGCTGATCAATCCCCCGGCGATCACCGGAATCTTCGTTGTCTTACAGACTTCTTTGATCAACTTTGGCATTACCCCCGGAAGCACTTCAATAAAATCCGGTTTCAAACTGTGTGGCTGCTGCCGAATATTTTCCAATGCCATAGAATCAATCAGAAAATAACGCAATACAGTAAATAAATTTAATTCCTTTGCCCGTTTCACAAGCATCGGCTTTGTGGTAATGATTCCATCTGCCTGTGTATTCTGCTTAATAAAATCTACAACAATTTCTTTTGAACTCAATCCTACGATTAAATCCATATGTACCATTGCGATCTTTCCTGCATCCTTTACCTTCTTCACAATCTCTGCAATCGAACAAATATCCCCAAATAAAATAAAGATCACCTGAACTTCTTCCACCTTACAAGCCTGCGCCAGACCTTCCGCGTCCTTTACTGCTGCGATTACCGGGCCACTTTCCACTGCATCATAAAATTGTGCTTCCATGGTATTCTTCACTCCTTATTTTCAATTCTCCTGGTTCAACCAAACTATTGTATCATACTTTTTACTCAAAAATATAAAAAAGAAAGAAGAGCAACTCACATAACAACATCACTGTTGTTGTTCATTGCTCTCCTCTCTCAGCACGTTCTTTAATTTAGATTCACTATATCACAGACTCTCCACTTCCGCAATCCTTTTTTGTTTATTCTGTATATTTTCACAAATATCGTCGCTGATTTTTAGTACTTTTTTCTTAAAATTTCTGTCATTTCCTTCTGAATCATATTTCCCATACCCCCCTTATTCTACTTTGATCATTCGATATCCCACTCCGATATGTGTCTGGATATACTGAGGGGAATCTCCTCCGTTTTCAATCTTTTTCCTAAGAGTTGCCATAAATACACGTAAAGATGCCACATCATTTTCCCAGCTGCTGCCCCAGATATTTTGCGTAATAAACGTGTGTGTCAGCACTTTTCCAACATTTCTAGACAATAAACAGAGCAGTTTGTATTCAATCGGTGTCAAATGCAGTTCTTCCGTTCCGATAAATGCACACCCTGCCGCATAATCAATCCGAAGCTCTCCATTTTCAAATACAGCCATTTCCGCCGGAGACTCATTCTTCATCATTAACAGCCTGCGCTGTGTCACCCGCAGTCTTGCTAATAATTCTTCTACAGAAAATGGCTTTGTAATATAATCATCCGCTCCGGCGTCCAGCGCTTCGATCTTATCTGTATCCTCACTTCTGGCGCTGATTACAATAATCGGCATATTGGACCATGTACGAATTTTTCGAATCACATCTACACCATCCATATCCGGAAGTCCCAAATCCAATAATACAATATCCGGATTGTGAGAAGATGCATCCAAAATCGCTGTCTCTCCATTTCCAGCCGCCAGATACCGATATTCATGTGCCTTCAATGTAGTTGTAATTAAATTCTTAATGGATGCGTCGTCTTCTACAATGAGAATCAACGGTTTATTCATGCAATTGTACCTCCTCAACCGGTAATGTAAATGTAAATATCGTTCCATGTGGCAAATGATCCGAAACCGAGATCCGTCCCCCATGCGCATGCACGATGGACTTACACAAGGATAAGCCCAGCCCCAGACTTCTCCGGCTGTCTGCAACTCCGTTTGCCCCACTGTAAAACATCTCAAATACTTGCTTTTTATTTTCATCAGGAATTCCCGGTCCATCATCACAAACCGAAAATACCGCCACTTCTCCTTCTTTTCGTGTCCTTATATCGATGTGAGACCCTTTGGGAGTATATTTGATGGCATTATCCACCAGATTGATCAGTACCTGCACAATCAACTTTGCATCCACTTTTACCAACAGCAAATCATCCTCATGTTTCACTGTGATCTGGTGTTCCACATGCAGTCGGTTCACATGACGGAGTGCCTCTTTCACAACCTCTTCTGCCAGTTCTGCAGAAAAATGCAGATTCAGCCTGCCTTCCACTAATCTAGTAACAGAAAGCAAATTTTCCACCAGATTAATCAGCCACATGGAATCATCATAAATATCCTGATATAGCTCTTTTTTTGTATTCTCATCAAACGATGCACTATGAAACAGCAGGTTATTTGCATTTCCTGAAATAGAGGTCAGAGGCGTACGCAGATCATGCGAAATAGCTCTCAGCAGATTTGCCCGCAACTGCTCATTTTTTGCAAGAATCGCGGTTTCCTCCTTTTCTCTTGCATTCTTCTCATTTTCCAATGCCAGCGCGCATTCCCCTAGAATCGATAAAACAATGCTGTCTTCAAATGGATCCAGCGAATTCTCTCCCACTGCGATCCCGATCACTCCATACACCACATCATTGGCTCGAATTGCAAAATACAGACACTCTGCTTCTGATAATGTATACGTTGTCGCTCCTGCTCGTTTCTGATTTTTGAGAACCCATTCCGCCGCCATTTTTTCGGTTTCCGAAATGTATCGATCAGCGTTTTTCTCCTCCTGCGTGAGAAATACTTCAGGCGAATTTAATCGATCTTCTTGCACCAAATACGTCACAATATCACGATTTAATAATTTCACCAATTGATGTGCCGTCCCTGAAAGAATCTCTTCTTTATTTTTCGCCTGCTGCAGTAATTGATTCGTCTCCAAAAGCACTTTCATACGAAATGCCGAACGAGCGGATTGTTTTGCGCTGTTTTTTAATCTTGTAGCCAACGTACCGGTCAATAATGCAGCAGTAAACATAATCAAAAATGTGACTGGATATCCGGGACCGTAAGCACGTAGCGTATACTTTGGTACAGTAAACAGGAAATTAAACACAAGCACACTCACAATGGATGCAATCAAACTATAGATTCTGTTAACCGTCACTACAGAAGTAATCAATACTGCCAGGACATACACAATAATGATGTTCGTCTCTTCAAAGCCCCACCATTCAAACAAAAACCCCAGACAACTCGCCGCCGCCAAGATCAAGATACATTTTAAAATATCTGCTGCACATCCAAAAAACAATCTCAGATGTCCCCGACTCTGCCGCTCCATAACCGTTCCCCTTCCTTTTGCATATAATATCACACTTCTTCTGAATCCTCACGCCTTTTTTGATTCTCTTCCAAAAATATGTCTATTCTTTTCATCAACCGATATCCAGCTGCCGCAAAGAGCATTACCCCACAAAATAATAAGAGTTCCTGCACATTTCTCACCTCAATCTCCGGCTGTATCTGCCGTTCTGACTTTTTATTCTGATTCTCGTTTCAAATATGGAAACACTTCTGAATATCACGGATATTGCCAAGTACGAGCATCGTATCATCTGCCGGAATTTCTGTATCTGACCGAATACTCAGATTCATGATTCCACAATGTTTAAATGCCATAATATTAATATTATGTTTGTTGCGGATATCCAACTCTCCCACTGTTTTTCCAACCCAGCCTTTCGGAATCATGATTTCAAAAATCGCATATTCTTCATCCAGCTCAATATAATCCAGGATGTGGTCTGCGCTATAGCGGATCGCAGTCCAGACAGCCAGCTGCTTTTCCGGGTATACAACATCATCCGCCCCATTCCTCAACAAAAATTTAGCATGCACATCTCTTGCCGCTCTCGATACAACGAACTTTGCCCCCAACTCTTTCAGAAGAGAAGTTGTTTCCAGGGAGCTCTGAAAGTTATCTCCAATTGCTACAATACATACATCAAAATTCCGCACCCCAAGTGATTCCATAAATTCCTCATTGGTACTGTCTCCGATCTGTGCATTAGTCACATAAGGCAGAACCGCATTCACCCGGTCTTCTTTCATATCCACCGCCATAACCTGATGGTGAAATTCATCCAATTTCATTGCAATATGCCTTCCAAATCGACCCAATCCAATCAATAATACTGACTTCATCATCTTACATTTCTCCTTTTCTTCATTTCCCTATCCTACTGTAATTTTTTCCTGAGGCAGCTTTGACATCGGAACTCTCCGCTCAGATACCGCCGCAAAAATTAAAGTCAATCCTCCGACTCTCCCGAAAAACATCAACCCAATCAAAATTGCTCTGGATATTCCCCCAAGAGTCGGGGTCATTCCCAAGGAAAGCCCCACTGTCCCGATTGCCGATGCAGTCTCAAACAATGCCGTCAAGAGTGGAATCTGTTCCACCAAACTAATCACCATTCCACCGCCCAAAAACAATACCATATACATCAAAAATACTGTGGCGGCGATTCGGATTGCCTCCGCCGGAACACGCCTTCCAAAAAAATGAGCAGATTCTTTTTTTCGAAAAACCGACCATGCATTGGAACACATCACCGCTGCCGTTGTAGTCTTCATACCACCTGCAGTAGACCCCGGAGAACCCCCGATTAACATTAAAATGATCATCAGCATTTTTCCGGTTTCACTCAGCAGGGTCAAATCTGCTGTATTAAATCCTGCTGTTCTGGGTGTTACCGCCTGAAACAAAGATAACCAGATCCTTTCTTCCAATTCAGCTCCGGAAAACTCATAGAAGAAAAAATAAACGGCCGGAACTAAAATCAACCCTGCAGTCACAGACAGAATGACTTTGCTTTGCATCCGATATTTATGCCACTGCCATCGGTTCTGTCTTATATCCGCCCAAGTTAAAAATCCGATTCCGCCAATAATGATCAGCGCCATGGTCGTTCCGTTTACAAATGGATTACTCTCATAAAGCGTGAAAGAAGAATACGGCTCCCTACATCCGATCAGATCAAATCCGGCATTGCAAAAAGCAGAAATCGAATGAAAGATTGCGTACCAGATTCCTTTTCCGATTCCGAAATCCTTACAAAATACAGGCATCAACAACATTGCCCCCGCCAATTCAATCAACACTGTTGTTTTCAAAATAAATTTTGTCATCCGCACAATTCCGCCTACCTGCGGTGCCGAAATAGCTTCCTGCATGACACTTCGCTGCATCAGCCCAATCTTCCTTCCTGAAATCGTCACAATCGCAACCGCAACAGTAACAACTCCCATTCCGCCAATTTGAATCAAGGTTAAAATGATTCCCTGTCCAAATGCTGTCCAATATGTTGCGGTATCATGTACAACCAGCCCCGTCACACACACCGCCGACGTTGCCGTAAACAACGCATCAAAAAATGCTGCTCCCATTCCATCTCTCGTAGCAATGGGCAGCATCAAGAACAGACTGCCCATCAAAATCACTGTAAAGAAACCTAAGATAATTATTTGAAACGATGTAATATGTCTGTGCAAAATTCGTTGTTCCTTCTGTGGTTTCACATTCATATTCTTTCCCCTTCTTCATTTTATTTACTAACAGCATCCTAAAAATTGCCACTGCAATCTTAATAGTATCTTAATGGAATCTATATTAAGTATGTATTAACAAGGGGATTTCTATGTTAAGATTATATAAAGAACGAGCCTGAGAAATTTGTTCATTCACGCATTTCTCAGGCTCATTTTAAATCTTACTTATTTTTTAATTTATAAATTTTATAGTGTATAACTCATTATACATTACGTTTCCGTTTCTTTTTCAACGCAACAATTACTGTTCCGGAAATGATTCCCAGTACAATCCAGGTCATCTGGAAACTATCTCCTGTTTTTACAGGCTTGTTTGTCGTTGATGTATTTCCTGATGGTTTATTTCCATCCGGTTTATTTCCACCGTTGGAATCTCCGCCCGGCTGATCCGGATTCGGCTTATCTGGATTCGGCTTATCCGGATTTGGATTCTCTGGATCCGGGTTTTCCGGATCTGGATTTTCCGGATCTGGTTTCTCTGGATCTGGATTCTCTGGATCCGGAGTTTCTCCACTTCCCTTAAATGTTACAACAAAGTCTCCGCTTGCTGTATCTCCATCAGCTCCTGTTACAGTAATTGTCAAAGTAACTTCCGTATCTTCTTTTGGAGTAGTAATGGATGCATCCTCCAGTGAAACAATTCCTTCCGGATTTGCCGCTGTAATTGCAATCTTGTATCCGTCCGGAACCTCCGGTAATACAAACTGTTTTACATCTTTTTCTATTGTATTTGGAATTCCATTCTGTTCTTTCACCTTTTCCAATACAGTCTCTGCCGTTTCTTTTGGTGGCTCCGGCTGTTCCGGAGTTTCTCCCGGTTCTCCGGTTCTTGCAATATCAAATTCTGAAACTGCAACCCATCCATCTGAAGACTGTTTTGCGATAAACTTAACGGCTGCGACTTCCTGTAATTCAAAATCAAAAACTTTTCTCTTTCCGTTATTCTCAAATTCCTGATTAGTAGCGATTTCTTTCCACTGTCCATCTGCAGTATTCTTCACCATAAGAGAAGCCTTTGTAACATATCCGCTTGGTGTATCTGTACGAGGTGTAAATGAAAACTGGTTGATTTCATATGGTTGATCAAACGTAATCTCAGCCCAGATTTCCTCTAAAGTTCCCGGGGTTCCATTAACAGTCTCTACCGTTCCTGTTGTTCCCTTCCAATCAGAGTGCCATCTTGTTCCAGCATTATTATCAAATGCCTGCCAAAGTTGACCTTCACTTCCGAGATTAGGAGTTTCAGAATTAGTCTGTCCTGTCCATGCTGCTTTATTATACATATCGGCTGAAGTAATCCGGACATTATCAATCTTTGCTGCAATCGCCTTTGTCTTAGAACCAATTCGTTCCAGTGGCAATGCAAATGTTGCATTCGTAATTCTGTCTTTCTTCACCATATCATTGTGGAAAAATCTTCCGGTTGCAGCGCTTACAAATTCTCCATTTACAAATAATTCTGCCTTCTGCTGTGTTACTGCAATACGAAGGTTCACTTTCTTACCTGCCGGAATCTTGTAATCAAACTTGTATTCATACAGCTCTCGTGTAAATCCAAGATTTCCATCTTCCATAATTCGGATATCATGTGTTCCATACGGAGCGTCTTCCTCAAAAAGAATCTCTCCCGGTTTTGCTTCATTTTCAAGTGTAATATCGAAGGATAATGCATTTCCATTTCCCAGCTGCTCCAATGGAGATGTAACATAACTCTTTCCTTCTTTCAGCTGTAATGCACCATCTTTTACTTCTGCATTCTCTCCTGCTGTCAGATTTCTCTGATTCTGAGAAGAATCTTTTAAATTACCATTGAATGTATATTCCGCATAGCTGGAACCAATCTTCTCCTCCTGATAATATGGATTCGTATTTGGTCCGGTTCCTTTCTTCTGTGCGAGCGCCGCTAATGTCTCCGCACTTCCCTTTTCCTGTCCTGTTGCAGCCCATGTCTTTTCTGCATAGAATGGCATTGCATCAAAGAATCTCCAGTAAAGATCAGACTCTGTCAAACCAGAAGCCTTTTTATCAATATTATCACTCCAGATTGCAAATGCTGCTCCCAGCATCTGATCATCACCGGACGGGATTTCCTTATATGCACCATTCTTTACTCTGACAGAATTTGGTTTAAAGGAGCTAAAGACACGTGATACATTCAACAAATCTCCGTATGCATTCGCACGTCCCAAATTTCCATTCGGAACCATATATCCATAGTTATCAATGGTATTGATCAGTTTATATCCCATGTTATACATTTCAATACCATCTGCCCAATCACTTGACCAGAGGTTCATCTCTACGTCTTTGATTGCGCTCTCTTGAATTTCTGTCTGACCATCCTTAATCCAAGTCAAACCGCCCCACATACGAACCGGGTTCGTTTTCTTTACATAAGGAACAATTTCATTGACAAACTCACGATATGCCGTTGCCCCTGAAACAAATTCATCCGCTCCGATATGCACAACTGTCTCAGAATCAAATGTCTTGTTTGCATCTTTTGTATAATCATCAAAGATTTCTTTAATTTTTTTCACTGCTTCCGGCTTACGGATATCAAAATGATCAATCAGCGGTCTGCCTGCCGTAAGTCCGGTTCCATTTGTCACCATCAATTCCGGCCATACCTTTGTAAAGGATGTAGCATGTGCCGGCACGTCAATCTCCGGTACAATATTCATACCAACTGCACGTTCATCTAAAATAAACTTCTTAAAGTCCGCTTTAGAAATAGAATAGTCTTCTGCTGTCGGTGACAGTCCATCCTTATTCTGCAGACTGCTTTGCAGACGGAATGCTTCATATGCCTTAAACGCCTCTTTTTCTGTTGTTAAATACCCGTAATCTTCTAACCAAATGTAGTTATCTGACAAGTGTGCCTGGAAATCGTTCATCTTATAGTAGCGCATTGTTCTTGTGAACTCTTTCATCATTTCCAGTGAAACCGGCTTACGTGCCACATCCAAAAGAAGTCCTCTTGTCTGATAACGAGGATAATCTCGCATCTGTCCTACCGGATACTCTGTTGTATTTTCCTTATACATCTGAAGAATGGTCTGCATACCGAACATATTTCCTGTGGTATTCTCAGATGCCACATTTATACGGTCTGCCTGAATATCCATCGTATATCCTTCTTCTCCAAGAAGTGCATCCGGCGCCTGCATACTAAAGTTAAACGCATTCGCCTTTGCTCCACCCTGTTCCGGTGTCAGCTTAATTCCGGTAAAGTCTTCATAATCCTTTACAAACTCATCTACAACTGTCTTTAACGCTGCATTGTCATATGTAACTGCTGTCAACGACTCTACTGCTACTTTCTCTGTAGAATCAGAATACCACTCCTGAATCTCCGGGATTACAACCGGCTTTGCATTTTTTCCATCCGCCTGTGTCTGACGGCCTTTTACTACAAAATCCAAATCTCCGGTATTTTTTGTTTTTCCGGTTTTCTCCTCTGTTACATTAAAGGAAACCTTGACTGTTTTATCCGTCAACGGATGAATTACCGGAATTGTCCCGTCTTCCTTTGCATCCCCAACTAACTGCTCAAAGTCTGCGCCATTGCTCTCAATCTGAAAACCTTCCGGAACTGTCGGCAGCGTAAAGGCTGCTGCATCTGCTGTGATTTCCCCGCCTGTAATCTGAGCAACAACATCTTCTAATGATGCTCCGGCTGCAACCTGATCGTTAGAGAACACTCGCATCTCGATAATACCAACATTATTATACTCACATTCGTTTGTTACAAAATTACAAAGTTTCAAAGATTTTGCCTCAATCGGCTGATCCAACCGGATAACAAGATCCTTCTTATAACCTTCTCCGGATGCAGTATTTGTATATGTCTGCAGTAATTTTTCTTCACCATTTTTATCTTTATATTTGATGTCAAAACTCTTCACATTAGAAGGCATTGGTGCAACATCTCGATCCAACAATTGAATCTGGATTTCTTTGACAGAGGTCAATTTAGCAAATGCTGCGTTTAACCAGATGTTTGTTGTCGGATTCTCATAACCACTCGACCATCTGCTTGCCCGATCTGTATTGCCATCTTTTACCTTATCCGGTGTCAGCTGATTCGTTTCCGAACTGGATGCAGTCATTGTAGCATTCAGCATATGATTCTTATTTTCAGTTGCATCGGCATTCTCAATCTTTTCACTGTAAACCTCTATCTCATTGATGCCGACATTTACCCAACCCGTTTGTTCTACAGCCAAAATCTTCACTTTCACTTTTGTTGCTTTGTGAACTGTATCTAACTGAATAAATTCTTCCTGCTTAGCCTTCCCATTCTTTGTATAAACCACATTATAAGCGCCATTTTCTTCCAGTTCCACTTGATATTTCAGAATATTCTGTTTATCATCTGTTCGTTCAAAATAAATCCGAATCTCTTGAACCGATTTTTCTTCGCCCAAGTTTATTTCGATATACTCATCCACACCTTTATTTTGAGGTGTTGCCCAACGTGTGCTGTGATCTCCGTCCACCGCATTGGCTTTTGGATTCTCACTTTCCTCACTACTTACTGCTACCGTTTTCCCGCGCGCAAGATTTACCGGCCCCGCCGCAGTGACAGGTCCAATTCCCACTAAGCCGGAATTGGAAATCAGAACGGCCGCCAAAAGCGCACTGATCACTTTTTTCTTTTTCATACTTTTCCTTACTCCTTTTTCAAAACTTTCCCCACACCTTTCTATATCATAACAATTTTTGTCTATTTTTACTAGTTATTAATAAAAAGTACAATTTTTTTGCCTTTTTGCTTAATTTTTAAATTGCTTTTTTGGTAATATTGCATAATAATTTCTTATTCATCATCACAAACAAGTTTCTCCTAAGAAATTCTTCCCTTTTTCATCAAAAACACACCGCCTAAACCCTCGCTCTATTTATTTCTCTTTCCGAAACATCAAGCAGACCGTCTCTGTATGTGTTGTCACTAACATTGGAATACACATCCTTTACCTTGTCACTAACA
>CAJKWK010000038.1 GCA_905203555.1 uncultured Lachnospiraceae bacterium | reverse complement strand
AAAACATTATTTATTTTGATAGTTGATTCGTTCTCCTTGAATTACTGGATAACAAGGCTATCTATATAATTTAGTTATTTCTCTTTGGTCATGACTCTTTTACAATAGAAATTTCTCGATCGTATCTATCTTCTCCATTCCACTTTAAATGATTATTTATCATATCAATCTTCGATGGTGGCTTGACCATTCATTAACATTGGAAGAAGCCAGTCTCGGAGAGTGATGAGCTGCACATTTTCTTTGGTGTTGCTATTGATAAGATTATATATAGGTAATATTGAATCATTGAACTGATTTAAAAGTGATTGTGGTGGAATAGGCACAATCAAATTTTTCAGAGTTTCTTGACTTACATTCTTCAAAATGGAACCACCGGTTTGAGTTGCGGAACTACCTTCAAATTGTCTTAAATATAATGTTAAGTAGTTTTGTAAGGTATCATCATATGGTGTACAACAAATAATAAATCCACAAAAAATTATATTACTACCTGGATTGCATAATATTCTTGTAGCTCCTGGTATCCCACTACGGGCAATGATAATGCTCTCATCAGATACACAGTATTTATCACCTTGTTGCTTTGGAAGACATATCTCATCAAAATTGCTTTCGTCAAGAAAAAGCGTAGAAGATGAAATGTTTCGTACATTAATAATTTTATATATGGTATTACCATCAACATTTTTGTCGTAGTTAACACCGTTACGAAAAGAGCATATTGTACTCAGTGGATTGACTTTCCAATCGGCTGGAATTAGATGATTAATCATTTTATTCCATACCATTAGCCCATTTGAAGCCTTGTATGGTTGTCCGTCCTCGTTAGGAAAATTATATTGAGTGAACCAATAATCATACAACAGCTGGAGTTGCTGCTCTAAATAATCATTTATCTCTTTATTCTTTTCTATTTTCTGATCGATAGTGGATAATACCGATGCAATTTTATATTGTTCCTCATAACCAGGTAAGTTTATATCTACATCACCTAAAATATCTGTATTGAGCGAAGCCATTGTGGATCCTACAGCAGAATTGTTAATCTTTGTCTTTACTGCATCTGTCAATAAATAGTATGATATAAAATTTGAGTAAACTGACTCATCTGTCAATCTTACACGTATACAATCCGATCCTTGCATCCATCCATCTTGCTCTTTTGTAATTAAGCAATGTCTGTCTACTGAACCTTTTCTTCCAAAAACAATATCTCCAGTTTTCAATTTATGTTCTGACAATCTTTCCAATGTACTATTTCCAACATAATCAAGTCCCTCAGAGATAATCTTCCCATAACCTATATTTTTAACATTAATTACAGGTATTCCCTCAGATACATATTCTTTTGCACTGAATTGCGTACCAAACGGACCTGTTTTCAATTCAGAAATTTCTTTCAATTTTAACGTTTTCACTAAACTTCTCCTATCCAATATATTTCCTGTGTGCAATCTTAACATTACTCTGTTTAACCATCGCATATTGCAATGTCGTATCTATACGTTGATGTCCTAATAATTTTTGTAACTGCTCTATCGGCATCCCCTTATCAATTGCAACCGTTGCTAATGTACGCCGGAACTTATGTGGATGAACCTTCTCTATGTTTAACTTCTTTCCCATTTCACGAAGTCTTAACTCTATCCCACCTATTTTCATTCGATTATATGGTGCTTTAAGCGAAACAAATAACGCTTCATTACTATCCGATCTGGAATCAAGATAATTTTGCAAATGAATTTTTGTTCTTGCGTCAAAATATACCATTCGTTCTTTATCTCCCTTACCAAAGACAACACATTCTCTTTCATCAAATGAAATATCATCCTTGTTTAACAACACTAATTCGCCCACACGCATTCCTGTTGATGCCAAAATATCAATCAGTGCCAAATCTCTAAGATTATCACAATTATCTCTCATAGATTCCAACTGCTCATCTGTGTATGTTTCCTTTATTGTACTTGCAGCCTTAATTCTATGTATTCTTCTTACAGGACTCTTAATAATATAATCTTCATCTTCTAGCCAAGCAAAAAAACTCGAAAATATTCTTCTGATATTATCTATTGTCACTTTGCTCGCCTCTTTTTTGCACTGGTATTCCGCCAAGTAAGATCTAAGATCTTCAGTAACTATGGTACATACTGACTTTCCTACGCTTTCGAGCATTTGCTGTATTGTACTTTTATAATACATTAATGTTTTTTCTGAGCATCCTTCTATCCTTTTTGCTGATAAAAATACTGCTAAATAGTCTAATTCTTCTTTTTCTATAGCAATTTCCTGCCGAGATATAATGGATACATTGTAAAAATGTACTTCCAATGTATCTTTTAATTTTTTTAATTGTTCATTATCAAGTGACGGAAGCATTTCTTTCATAATCTCAGATATAAGTTTCTCTTTCATGTGTTTCTCCTTTTACTATGAGAACCACGATGAAGCGGAGTTCTTGTATTTGCTCTCGCCACTTTCAAGAGTACTTTGTTATATTATAAATGATTATTTAGAAGAGATGGCAAAGGCCATCTATGACTATTGGTTTGTACAGTTTGATTTTCCGAATGAAAATGGTAAACCATATAAGTCCTCCGGCGGTAAAATGGTAAATTCTAATGGTCACATTATTCCAGAAAGCTGGACATTTTGTAAAGTACAAGATATTATTTCAAATATTTGCACTGGTTTGAACCCAAGAGATAATTTTAAACTAGGAACAGGTGATATAAAATACATTACTGTAAAAAATCTGACTCCTAATGGAACTTTAGATTTTACAGGTTGTGACACTATTGATGAATCTGCACGAACTATCGTTCATAACAGATCTGATATTCAAATAGGAGATATCTTATTTGCAAGTATCGCCCCATTAGGACGTTGCTACCTCATTCAATCAGAACCTACGGATTGGGATATCAACGAATCTGTATTTTCAATTCGTGCAAACACTGATATTATTACGCCAGCATTTTTGTATTTATATTTTATGAGTGATGCTTTTATTAAACATGCAACATCTAGCTCTACTGGAAGTATTTTTAAAGGCATCCGTATAAATACCCTTCTGGAAACAGAACTATGTGTACCACCATTATCTGTCATTTTAAAATTTGAAGAAAGGCTTGCATCTATATTTCCTTTAAAATCAAAGAATTATGAGGAAATTCAAAGGTTATCCAATTTACGTGACTGGCTCCTTCCGATGCTCATGAATGGTCAAGCCACCATTGAAGATTGATACGCTAAATAATCATTTATCTTCTCATTGATAAAAATCTTGCCATTCAGATCTGTCAAAACTTTTGCCACCTTATATTGCTGTTCTAAATCCGGCAAATCAATCAACATTTCTTCTGCTGATTTAACGTTGAAATGTTTCTGTATAGCGCCAACTTTATTATTTTCTACTTGTTTTTTTCCCCATACGTTAATATATGCTGCCAAATAATGTGGATTTACTTTTTTTAAATTCGGTCTTACAATAACCACGTCTGCACAATTACAATTTTCGTACTCTTTTGGTACAACACAACAAGTTCCAGGCATTCCAGTTCTTACTATTATCAAATCGTTCTCGTGAAGAATTGATTTGCTCAATGATCCACTAAACTCTTCGGAAATATATTTCAAATCATCCTCTACTATATGAAATGGCTTTATGTTAAGCGAACGAAGGAATTTTACACCCGTATCTGTATATTGTTTTGCCATGTTCCCAACATAACCCACGGTTAATTCAGCAATATCTGCCAGACGCACTCTTCTATTACTCATATTTCACCTTCTTCAATTGTTCTATAATCTCCGCTTGCAACGCATTTCCTTCCGCAAACAATTCTGTTAGTTTTTCCGCATATCCATCCATTTTCGCTTTAAATTCTTCCTGAGTCAGTTCAACGTACTCGATCTTTACTTCAAAATATTGCCCTGCACTAAATGAACACTTTTTCTGCTCTATCTTCTCATAATCAACGACTACAGAAAAATCATCCTTTGATTCAAAGTTATTAAAGGTATGGATAATGTCCTCGATTTCTTCAGGTGAAAGCACTGTTCTCTGATTTTTTCCATCAATCTTAACCTTGGTTCCAAGCTTAGACGCATCCATCAAAATTGCTTGCTCGTACTTTTTAGTATTGTCCAAAAAGACAACCGATACGTTTGTTCCAGTTGTTGCAAAGATATTACTTGGCATCGACACAACACCTCGAAGCATTCTTTCCTTTACAATACGTTCTCTTATTTTTTTAGGTATTCCCGTACCTGCTGTTAAAAAACCGGTTGGTACTACAACTGCAGCCTTACCTCCACTCTCTTTCATGGAGAAAATAATATGCTGCAAAAACATCTGATAAATAGCCATACTATCTTTTTTCTTATTTGGAACATTTGGCACTCCTGCCCAGAATCTTTCTTTATAAATATCACCTGCAAGGGTATCTCTGTTGTCAGAAAAATCCACATTAAATGGTGGATTGCTGACAATATAATCAAATTTCATCAATCCATTCTTCTGACGATTCAAATGTTGTGGGGAAAGAAGTGTATCCCCATGTACCACATGTCCAAGTGAATGTACAAGATTATTTAAAATTAGATTCAATCTCAAAAATTCATTAGACTTCTGCGAAATATCTTGTGTATAAATTGTACAATTACTCTCACCGATTTCATGTGCAAGAGCAAGAACCAGCGTTCCAGAACCTGCAGCTGGATCATATACCGTTACATTCTGTGTTCCTTCTGGGACCATGATTCTTGCAATAATACTTGCAATAGAATGTGGGGTATAATACTCTGCATATTTACCAAAATCTTTATTATAATCTTTGATTAAATATTCAAAAATGGTTGCAAAAAAATCATACTTTTGCGAAAACGCATCTGCAAAGCTAAATGTCACCAATTTATCAATCATTGCTTTACAAAAATCCGATCTGCGATTTGATTCCGTAACATTTTGTGATAAATGTTCATCAAATAATCGGATCTTATCTCCTGATCCGGTACTTACGGAAAACACATCCAAATTAGTATTGGAAATATCCCATAAAGTTGAATCAAATAGTTCATTAAATTTATCATCATTCTTATGATTGAACAGATATGATATAAAATGTTCCTTTTTTAGTTTTGCAGTTGCTGGTGGCAAAAGCATCATAAGCATTTCATAATCGTCTTCTGACATATCATTTAAAGCCTGTTCGACGTTATCGGAATCTTTTAATGATTCTTCTGCTTGCTGTACCTCATAAAGAAACTTGTCATTTAAAAATTTATACAGAAAAATCTCTGTAATAATCTTATATTCGCTACTTGCATTGCCCAGTCCAAAATTGGCACATACAGTCTTTAGATCATCGATCATCTGTTTTGTATTTGCTATTATCGTTTCAGTAGTCATCAGGATACCCAATCCCTTTCTAATATATATTCTTTTGACAGACAGTTATCTATAAACATAAGCTGCGGTTTATCTAATTTAACCTTTTCTCCCATACACGCTCTCAAGATAATTGGTTGTAAGGATTTTATAAAATACTCCTCATTATCGAGTATGTTTTCATTATGAGCAATCTGGTCATCTGCCTTAGACTTAACTGTCATTAAAATTCTATGTATCGTTACTGCGTCTGTGATAGGTGGTGGACTATTCATAATTCGCTTATGTGTTCTCATGTACTTAACATCACCTGAATACTTTACTGCAAGCATTCTGTCTGCAAGATTCCTCTTTTCTGCCTTCTTTTTCAAAGCATTCAAATCCCCCATCATCTGTTTCATTTCATCCGCTGTCAATTCTTCAATGTTTTTCTTCTTGAATACTCGTTTTAATTCATCCAAAAGTGATATATACTCTGGATCTTTTGGATCAAGACATCGATCTACAATTTCTCTTCGTGTTTTCTCCAAGGTGTCACGGAATGCATCAGCTATGATTAGTTCTTCTTCCTTTATTTTTCGGAATTGAAAATCAATCTGATCCAATGCCATGTTAAGTATCTGCGACATATCTTCAGATGAATCAATACTGTTTTTTAAGTTTATGATGCTGATTCGGTTATTAACCTCATTCAAGCATTTAATGGCATTCTCAACATTAAAATGTGTATACAAGTCCTCATAGCCATACAGTCGAATCAAATTATACATTGCCTTATAATTTTCAAGTGCCTGACGTAAATTCAATAACTGCTTCTTATCATCGATCTCACTAATTTGATTGATAAAACTAACCACATTACTTGTATCATATAAGAAAAGTTGATTCTTTACATCATTCAAGTCTTTTTCAATATCTTCTTTACTTTTAAATATATTGCTATAATTCTGTACTTCATCTCCAAGTTCTGATTGCAATTCATCAAAGTATGCCTTATTGGTCTTATCAAATTCATCTTTAATATTTGCAAAATCAACAACATATCCGTAATGATAACCTTTATACGGACGATTTACTCTTGTCAACGTCTGAAGTAGATTATGAGCTTTTATCATTCTCGCTAAATACTGCTTTTTTAATCGTGGTGCATCAAACCCTGTTAAAAGCATATTGTAAACTACAAGAATATCTATATTTCCTTTTTTAAACTCCTCCTGGTCATTTTTTCTATCTTGTTTTGTACCTTCATCATGAAGCACCAATGCATGTGTATAAGCAGAAAAGCGTTTTAACTGTCTATCCACCTCTCTAGCCTGTTCTGAAGAATCACATACAATCATTGCCCCAATAGAAGAATCTAAAGCAGTCCTTCCCTCTTCAAAATCCTGAATAATATAATCAACCATTTTTTCTACAAATTTAGGATGTGCATATAAATTTTTCTTAGCAATACTTCCTTGTCTTACTATTTGATCCAGCGTAGCATTCAACTGGTTTTTGTAAGTTGTTTCTATCTCTTCACGAATCAACTTCAATGTATATCCATCTGCAATCGACTGATTATAATAATATTTATGAATATAATTTCCAAATACATCTTTTGTATTGTATCCATCTCCTATGAGCGGTGTTCCTGTAAGTGCTATCTGTACTGCATCACGGTCTGATGCCATCAGGTTGGCTAAAAATGAACCTGTTGGATTATAACTCCGATGTGCCTCATCTAAAAAGTACACTCTCTGCACATCCACATTATAATCTGATGGCTTTGTCACAGATTCCTTGGAAAATTTCTGAATGTTGATGACAGTCATTGTAACTTTGCCACTAGTATTTGATTCTCCAGGATTTGTAATATCTGCAATAAACTCTTCTTTGTCTTTTATCAGCTTTACTTTAAGTCCTCTGGCTTCAAATTCATTTTTTGCCTGTTCAGCCAAGTCTAAACGATCTACAATAAAATAGAATTTTGCAATTTTCCCTTCTTCTTTGCTGAAATAGTCACTTAAAAAATGTACGTTTGAATAAGCAAGTGCAGTTTTTCCACTCCCCTGCGTATGCCAAATTACACCTTTTCTGACTCCTTCTCTCAACTTATCCCGAATTGCCAACGTTGCAAACAATTGTGGGTATCTCATTATATGCTTCTCTATCTCCGTAATTCCATCTTTGTTAGTTGTTGTTTTATAACAGATACCATACTTCAGTAAAAACAGTAGTCTCTCTTTCGTATATAAAGATGTAATTATTCGATTTGTGGGCGATTTCTCCGATAAAGAAGATACATACTCTGGTGTCCCTTTTATAGCAATTAGATTATTATCGCTTAATACAAACTCTTCCGTTTCCGTAACAATTGGCTTCATATCTGCCTTTAATTCATCTTCTCTTTGCTCACGGAATTTACTAAAAAACATTCTCTTATAGCTACTTGAAGCATAAAAAGCTCCTTGAATCGGTTCGATATCAGAATCATCATATTCATTATTATTAGAAAATACTGTAAACTGTGTAATTCCCACAAATCGACGATAAATCTTATTGCTAAATCTTCTCTCCATCCGGCTTCTTTCTGTCAATATGCCCTCTCGATTATTCTGTCGTTTAACCTCTATAAATGACAAAGGTATACCATTAATCAATACAACAATATCCGGACGAAAATTATCATCTCCATTTTCATATGGTAACTCAGTTACAACTGTATAATCATTCTTTGTTCCTGTTATATCGGAAAAATCAATCAACTTAATTCCATCAATACCGGATTGCAATATCTTAAAAAAGGATTTCCCCAAATCATCATTGTCTAATTTAATTTTAAGTTCACCAATTATTTTTTTAGCGTCTTCAAGTGTTAATTCGGTCTGATTGATTCGATTAACTGCAGACAAAAATTGACTATAAAAAATATTGGTATCACCATCATAGTCAACATTGCGTTCCTTATCTTTAATTGACATATAGGTATATCCAAGTCTTGTAAAGTGTACAAGCGCTGGAATCTTCACTCTGGAATCTTCTGGTCTTCCCATAAGTATTATAACCTCCAATACGTCATCTATTTTTCTTTCGCGGATCTGTTGGCTTTACCGCATCTTTTGGTATTAGCCAAGTCTTTCCCTTTTTCTCTGCTCCAGGCACTCTTCCCTGGCTACATAAAAGAGAAATTCTTCTAGATGAAATTCCCCATATTTTTGACATTTCTATCGTTGTTATATAATCCATAATTTTCCTCCAAACGATACAACAAGCCTATTATAAGTATATTCTTTTATCGGAATAGTTTCAACCAAAATTAAATTTTCTTCTAGGTTGTTTGATTTGTTATTGTTTTCTAAGATTTTCACAAAAAAACACCTGGTAAATGATCTTTAAAATCATCTACCAGGCTTTATTGTTTATCTTACACCCAAATCAGCTCCTCTCTCAGGCTTATCTTTTCCCTGCTTTTCCTGGATAATTCTCTTATTGATTTCCAATCGTTCATGGATTGACGGTTTTTTCTCTTTTCCTGGCATTGCCTTTTTCTGTGCTACTGCCTTTCTTTCAGCTTTCCCTGCGTCCTTAACTCCTGTATTTTCATCAACGCCAGATCTTGGCACAGCTTCTCTGCTCTCATTTTTCTCTGCTACCTGCTGTTCTCGTTTCTCCTTCACACCTTTTTCTTCCAGACTGCAAAAGCTCTGCAAATACGGCAGTACATGATTCTGCATATCCGTCAGATCTTCCATATACTTCTGATATTCTTCATTGCCTTTTCCTTGCTGATAGCTGATCCAGCTTTCATCTGTCAACTTCATTTCATTCTGCATCTTTAATTGACTGATGATACCTCCGTTTCCGGTACCAATATCTATCTTCCCCTGAAAATGGTGCAGCATTTTGTCACCTTTCTCAGCATAATATACTGTAAAAAACATTTGTGCTGTCGTTTTGGGTTCGTTAGTGTTTGGATCACGATCAGCATACCAGGCTTTGTCCTGTTCTACGGTTTTTGAATCCAGATCAGATAACTTTTGACATCTTGGATTCCCCAGCTCACTTTTCTCACAATAATTCACATACACCATTGGTTCCATATCTTTTGGAAGCTCCGGTTCATAGGCTTTCAGTCTTTCCATCAATACGTCTGCACGAACAGACAAGTCGCATTCTTCGTCTACAATATCCTTCAGATAAGAAATATAAGAATGTGTATTGCCACTCTGCAAATCCAACATCACCTCTTGTACCGTATTTTCTCCCGGCTCCACATTATCTCGATACTCATACGGATCAAAAGCTTCTGCAATCTCATCCAGTGCCTCTGCCAGCTGTTCTGTGGTCATCTTCTCTGGATACATTGCTTCTCGAACATCCCTCATCGGTACATACTTGTAGTCCGGCAATGCTTCATGAATTTTCTCAATCCCTTCCCGTACCAGTGCAAGCTCTCCATAAAACCGAACATCATCCATCAGATTTCCAAGTACTGTATTTCCTTTTACGATTGTAAATTCAGCATCATCGTAGTAACTGTCTTCCGGATCACGATAGATAATTCCCATCGAGCATCCCAGATACGCAGTTTCTGGATTCTCCTTATATTTTTCATAGACTGCAGCTATCTGATTAACATCGGTACTTTTTTCATAAGCTCCCATATCATGGAACTCATCACATTCTGTGGCAAAGTATTCCAGATAAGGTTCTTTCTTCAGTGGCATATTGTTAAGTACATTGTCAATCATGTTATAATTCGCCTCTTCCAGTTCTTCTACCTTAGCCAGTGGCTTATATTCGCCCTGGCTTTTCTGAATCTCTGCCATTACAACCTCATCCATTTCTTTCACTTTTTCCATCAACTGATCATAATCCCCACGGATGCGTTCTCCAGTCCAGCCTTCGTCTTCCAAAAGTTCCTCTGCCGCTTCTTCAATAGAAATTTCATCATTTTCATAGACGCCACCATCCATCAGACGGAAATCTTCATCGTAAAAGGAATAATCGTATCCTTCTTCTGTCCTCTGAATAGCAAAATACCGTTCTCCTACCTCATATGCCAGTTCACTAAGAACCTGTTCTTCCAGATTCAAGAAAGAATCCAGCTGTTCAAAACTGATACTGTCTACAAAATGAGCTGTTACTTTTTCCCCATCATTCAAAACAACGATATCACTGACAGACAGGGAATGCCCACGGAAGTCTTTCGGTCTATCAATGTTGAACCTTTCAAAAATATCATCCAGTGACGTATTTCCCAGTAATTCTCCAACATAGACCAGCTTATAATCTTCTTTTTTTATCTGCATACCATGACTTTCAATAAAACTCATATTCATAAATGCATAATTTTCGCCCGGTGAATCATCTTTGATCTGATAAATACCAAAGGTTCGCCTTGTTCCTAACAACAGGTTTGCCTCTTTCAAAGACTGAATCTGCGGATATTTCTGCATTTCCCATTCCAGGTTACGGAAACGCTCCCGTTCTGCCATGGACATCTGATAATGCTCCGGTCCTCGTTCGATTTCCTTGCGTTCCGTGACATAAATTGGTGATGAAAAATTAGTGATCAGATAGATATCTGCTCCGGCATCGTATAATTTCAGTGCTTCTTCCTGGTCAATGACACTCATAGGCTCCTGAAATGCTCCAAAATCTTCATCGGCATAATCCAGATCCCGATCCCTTATCCGTTCCCACATCTGCGATTCCATGCCAAACAGACCTTCATGTGCCTGTATCATTTCTTTACTTGCATACTCTCCCTTACCGCCATCGCTGCCCAAGCAATAAATCTTAGAACCCATCCTGTGATAATCTAAGGCTGCTTCTTTTCTAAGCGGTACCATATCCTCTGCTGTATATCCATAATCCCGAAGTTCCAGCTTGCCTATGGTTGGATCTGGTAAGTCCTGAATATCCATTCTTGCATCATCCAGTAAATCCTCTACACTTTCCTCATCTGCTTTGCTCAATGCATCTGCCAGATTTCTTACCAGAGTCCTAACTTTCTCTTCCTCACCGATCAGATTCGCATATTCAGAAATCTGTTCTTTTACATCTGTTGGAAATTCTACGCCTCTACGCTCTGCCTGATTGATCCGTTCCTGCGTATATTCCTGCATTTTCTGTGTTTCTCTACCTGTTATCATACTTCTTGCCATATAAGTTCCTCCCGTATTCTGAAAGAAGGCATAACCCACAGAACATTCTTTCTGCTAGATTATGCCATCTTCCTTGTTTTCTTATTCCAGACCGAAGTCCCGTTTTCTATTTTCCTTGCCAGTTTCACTTTCCCGCTGACTCTTTTCTTTATAAATCTGCAGCTTCTCATGGATAGAACCTCGTGCCGGTCTTTCTTCTTTCTCTTTTGATTCCGACTGCTCTGTTTCTGTATCTTCCCGTTCATCCATATTGAGAAGTGCATTTAATTCTGACAGCCGCTCCAGTTTTTGGCTCAGTTCCTCTTCTTTTGGAAATGGCTTCCCGACTTCCTCTTTGGCATTTGTCATCTGCTCCTGAACCGTTTCCAGCCGTTGTTCTGCTTCTGCCAGTTTCTCCGGATAGCTTTCCAAAAGGTTGTTGATACGAGTGATATTTCCTAGAGCATCGGCTCCCAACCGAACTTTAGCTACCGATTCATGCTTTACAGACAGGATAAACTCTTTGCTCCAGCTGTCGAATTGGATTCTCATGTTAAATCCCTGATAGCTTCCAATGTCCATAGCTGCATCTACAGACTTAATGTCTTTGCAGACCGCCAGAAGTGCCGTACCTGCCTCTTTCTTTTCTGTGAACACTTTGCCACTGATTTCCATAGAAAACTGCTCTGGATCTGTGATTTTATGCTCAGAAAAATGAGCGATGTCTGCCTTGTAGCTGTCAATGATCTCCATCAGTTTTGCAATCTGTTGCGGAAAATTCCTTGCAATGTCATCTTCCAAACGGTACTGATTATTCATGTGGTTGGCTTTTAAAAGTTTCAACTTTGCCACGTCCACATCCAATGCCATCTTCTCTTTTACTGCCGGATTTCCGGTTGCAAGTGCTTTGACCTCTGCATAGGACAGCGCCGCTTCGTCCACATCTTCACAACTTCTGACCGGTGCTTTGCTGGTCATGATCTGGGAGATGAATTTCTGCTTGTTCTCGATTAACTGCCACATATAACTGTCGAATGTGGATTCTGTTACATACCGGAAGATATGAACCTTTTTATTATGGTTTCCCTGACGGATAATACGTCCTTCCCTCTGTTCCAAGTCAGATGGTTTCCAACCAATATCCAGATGATGCAGGGCAATCAAACGATCCTGCACATTGGTTCCTGCACCCATCTTTGCTGTTGAGCCAATCAAAAAACGAACCTGCCCGGATTTCACTTTTCCAAACAGCTCCGTCTTCTTTGCTTCTGTATTTGCATCATGAATAAAAGCAATCTCTTTTTCCGGTACACCTTTCTCCATCAGTTTTTGCTTCAAGTCATCATAAACATTGAAACTGCCATCACCTTTTGGTGTGCTCAAATCACAGAAAATCAACTGTGCGGATTTCTGTGCTGCTGTGTCTTTCCATATTTCATAGCTTTTCTTTGCACAAACTGATATTTTACTTTCTGGATTATCTGGCAATAATTCATTCACCAAACGCTGATCCAATGCTAACTTCCTTCCGTCATTGGTGATTTTTAGCATATTATCGACCGAGGCATCTACCCCGCCGTTTCTGACAACTTCTGCACGTTCTCCCAGACTTTCTACGATTTCTTTCTGTTGTTCCGTTGGTTTCAGCACCACTGTTTCATATTCCGCTTCCGGCACAGGAAGCTTTAACTGATCGGAAGTCTTGATATCTGCAATCTCCTTGAACATATTCATCAGTTCCGGAATATTATAAAACCGTGCGAATCTGGACTTTGCACGATAACCTGTTCCTTCCGGTGCAAGTTCGATACTCGTGACAACTTCTCCAAAAGTGGAAGCCCAAGAATCAAACAATCCAAGTCCCATATTTTGTAATTTGCTGTTCTGCAGATACCGCTGCATAACATATAATTCCGTCATGCTGTTGCTGATTGGTGTGCCTGTAGCAAAGGTAATGCCTTTCCCTCCGGTAATCTCATCCAGATACTGACATTTATTGAACATATCTGCGGACTTCTGTGCTTCGTTCTGTGCAATCCCGGCTACATTTCTCATTTTTGTATAAAGAAACGCATTTTTATAGCTGTGTGCTTCATCTACATACAAGTGATCCACTCCCAGTTCTTCAAACGTAACTACCTGATCTTTTTTCTCTTTCTGATTCAGTTTTTCCAGCCTTGTCTGCAGTGTCTTTCTGGTCTTTTCAATCTGTTTGACGGTATAATGTCCGCCATCCTGTTCATACCTTGCACTCTGAATTGCCATTTCCAGATCATCAATCTGCTTCCGTAACATGGCTTCCTGACGTTCATCAGAGATTGGAATACGCTCAAACTGGGAATGTCCAATGATAATAGCATCATAATTTCCCATAGCGATCCGGGCACAGAACTTCTTTCGGTTTGCCGGTTCAAAATCTTTCTTGGTTGCAACCAGGATATTGGCTCCCGGATATAACTGTAGGAATTCTGCACCCCACTGCTCCGTCAAATGGTTTGGCACGACAAAGAGATTCTTCTGTGATAATCCCAGTCTCTTACTTTCCATTGCAGCTGCTACCATTTCGTAGGTCTTACCAGCTCCTACTACGTGTGCCAGAAGTACATTGTCTCCGTAAAGCTGGTGTGCGACAGCGTTTTTCTGATGTGGGCGAAGCTCTATTTCCGGATTCATTCCAGGGAAAGTTAAATGACTGCCATCGTATTCACGGGGACGGATGCTATTAAATCGTTCATTATACACTTTTACCAGCCTCTCTCGTCTCTTCTGGTCTTTAAAAATCCAATCCTTAAATGCTGCTTTCATTGCATCCTGCTTCTGCGATGCCAGCATGGTTTCTTTCTTATTGAGGACACGGATTTCATCACCATTCTCATTGACACTCTTATCATAGATGCGTACATCTTTCAGGTTCAGGGTATCTTCCAGAATCTTATAGGCATTTGCTCTCTCAGTTCCATACGTTGCATAGGCAAACGCATTTCTTGGACTGTCGGCATTCTTTCCTGTAATCCTCCACTCACCATTTACCTCAGAGAATTTTACCTGTATTTCCTTCTGTGCAAGATACCATGGCGTATGAAGCAGTTCTACCATAAAATCCTGATAATCCGAAGGTTCAATCCATGTGGCTCCAACACGCACCTCAATCTCAGATGCTTCCAGATTTCTCGGCTGAACTGCCTCTAAAGCACGGACATTCGGTGTGAATTCCGGGTGACTCTCGGCAAAGGTTCTCGCAGTGTTTAATTTATCCCTGACATTTCCAGATAAATACTCATCTCCACTCTCCCACTGGTCTGTCAGTGGATTCTTAAAGATAACTCCAACCAGTTCCTCCGTGATTTTTTCTTCGGTCTTTCCAGTCAGCTGTGCCATATAGGTCAGATCCACCTTTGCTCTTTCATTCAAAGATAATGCTAACGCTTCTGTCGCTGTTTCTACGCTGGTTACTGCTACTGCCTTTTTGATAGTTCGTTTTGTAAACATATCTGCTTTTCGCTTCAATGTTCCATCTTCGTTCAGATCTTCCAGAGAACACAATAGGCAATAAGAAGAGTCATCAGAAAACGCCCGTTTGTTGGCATTACTTCCAATGACTCCATACTTTGCCGTGTAGGTATCATATACCTGATTTAGTTTCTCCTGCTGTTTCCGGATTTCTTCGTCTATGACGGATTCCTCCATCTGCATGGCGATCAACTCACGAACAGTATCACGAATTGCAACCATGCCTTTCACACGTTCTGCAGTGGCGGCAGGCATTTTCACCTGATTCATCAAAGAGTTGACACGGTAATATACCTGATCATCTACCACCGTATAACTGTAATTTCGCACATTTGGATCTGCTGGAATACTCTCTGGCATCTCATCCAGTTCTGTCTCCACATCTACTGCCGGTGCCATACTTCCCTTGATGTGTTTTACAGCTTCTTGTAACTGTAATTCCAGATCAGCTCCTTCCATTGGAGCACAGGTTGTTTCCATACCATACGGACCGGACACTTCTTTCATCTCACCCAGAATCATTTCCGGATGCTGAACAAAATACTGATTGACCGTAATTCCATTGACATCACTATCCAGATTTATCCATTCCGGCATTTCTTTCGTAAGGCTTTCCCTCTTTTGGAAAAACAAGATATCAGCACTGACTTCTGTTCCTGCATTTGCCTTAAAAGCTGTGTTCGGCAGTCGGATTGCGCCCAGCAGGTCTGCACGCTCTGCCAGATATTTCCGAACTTCCGGTGATGCTTTATCCATGGTTCCCTTTGTTGTGATCAGCGCAGCCACGCCGCCTGGACGTAACTGATCTATAGTCTTGGCAAGAAAGTAATCATGAATCATGAAATTGTAGCGATCATACTGACGGTCATTGACCTTGTATGCACCAAATGGCACATTTCCAATCGCCACATCAAAAAAATCATTAGGATAATCTGTCTTCTCAAACCCTTTAATCTGAATATTGGCATCTGGATAGAGCAACTTTGCAATTCTACCACTGATGCTGTCCAGTTCCACACCATAGAGTTTGGACTGGTTTAGATTCTCCGGAAGCATTCCAAAGAAGTTCCCGACTCCCATAGACGGCTCCAGAATATTTCCTTTTGTAAATCCCAGATTCTCCAACACCTGATACATACTTTCAATCACAATCGGCTGTGTATAATGAGCATTTAAGGTGGAAGCTCTGGCTGCAGCATATTCCTCTGGTGTAAGAACCGTCTTTAATTCCAGATATTCTGTCTCCCATGCAGCTTTTGTCTCATCAAATGCATCTGCAAGACCTCCCCAGCCAACGTACCTGGATAAAATTTCCTGTTCTTCCGGTGTTGCATTGCAATTCTCATCCTCACATTTCTTTAACAACTGGATAGCCCTGATATTGGCACGGAACTTTTCTTTTGCTGTACCCTGTCCAAGCTCATCATCTGTGATGCGGAAGTTCGTTGCTGGAATCGGTTCTGATATTCCGTTAATCTCTTCCAAAGATTCTTTTTCTTCCGATACCTCAACTTCTCCAGATAATTCTTTTTCTTTTTTATCATAATCTGTCCACACACGTTGAGAAATAGCAGTAAAATATGAGGACTCTTCCTCCATAATCTCTTCCTTGATTTCCCGTAATTCATCTAAGGTATCCGCATTTACTGTTTTGTTGTGATAATGATAATAAAGTACTTCTTGTCCGAGTTTTACATCCAGACGTTCCAATTCTTGTGTTGACATTCGATTCCAAATATCATCTTTTTCCGTATGAATCGTGAAACCTTCTCCATCATCATGATATTCTAATGTGTATTGAAGTCGATTCGCTTCTCCATTAACTTTGCAATCAAAATCATGGATTTTTGTTCTGGTACCGGACATATATTCTGAATCAACTAATCGCAAATCATTTATATCTTCCGCTGTCAAAGTATCCTGCTCCAGCTGTTCTCCTAACATCTGCTGTGCTTCTTCCAAATCTGCCAGTCTTTGTGCTTCTTGTCGTTCTTCGTACTTTTCCATTTCTTCCGGTGACAAATAATCATCTGTGCGGATTAACTGGCGAACACGTTCTGCAACTTTGTTCCACTTTAATAAAACTTCTACCTCTGGACTGCCAATTTTCCCTTTTGCAAGTTTTAATCCTTTTGCATCATGGGATGCGTCGGAAGCATCTGCTCCTGGTATTCCGGATGAAGAACCACCTGTTCCATACTCCTTTTTCAGGAACTCAGCTGCATCTTTCATATCATGATGTTCCATGAAATACTCATAGATTCGGTTACGTCCTCCTGCAGTAATGCCGCCTCTTCTTAACACTGCGTCAATTTCATCCTGTGTGATAAAGGATAGTGCCGGTCGCTCTACCTTGAATTGCTGATCCACCCAGGAACGCTCCCTCTGGAGATCTTTATAGCGCTGGAAATATTCCGGATTGTGCTGGATTTCCCAACGATGGTAATCTTCTGGATTCTTTTCCATATCTTCCTGAAGCCATTCAAAACGATAGGCTGTCGCAGCTGCTTCTTCCGAATCTGTCCAAGCCGCCCCAACTACATCCTGCCAGTCAGAATAAGACAACCGTTCTTCTCTGTTTCTGCTCGTATCACGGAAATGAAGTGCCAGAAGATCTGTCATTTCCTTCTGTTCCTGCTCGATAGCATTATTGGAGATAAGATTATCAACATAATTTCCCTCCTCATACATATCCCGAATCCTGTCAGCAGCTTCTTCCCACGTAACGATACGGTCAAAGTTTCTTCTTGCAGAGTCGCCTCGTCGGATACGGATACCATCGTTGTCGTACCAGATACTGATTTTCTGACCATCTATGGTAAATCCTTTTCCTCCAGTACCATATTCCTCTTTCAAGAAGCTTTGCATTTCTTCATTATCCAAACCTTCGATCAATCTTGCAGTAATGTGAAACAGTGTATTTTTCTGTCCGCTTCCTGTTCGGAGAATATCGTCTACCACTTCATCAGAAATAAGAAAAGCGGCTGGCTGTTCTAATGCAGCTGCCGCTTTCCTTATTTCTCCTAACTGTTCCTCTTCTGTTGGGAACAGACTTAATTGTAAATAATCTCCTGAATCACCAGTTCCTCTGCCTGTGCTTTGATCTGGTTCATGTGTCTGGTCCATACCATCCCGTCTGCCATTTTGTCCGGTGCCGGGTTTTTCTCCAGAAGTTCTGACATCAGGTTGTCTACTCTCTGCCTTGCCTGGCTGTCGATTTCCATCAGATGACTGTCCAGACGGTTCTGCAGTGTCAGAATGTTGAACCTGGCTACCTTGTGATTTCTCAGATACTCTTTCCTCATCATTCCGTACTTCCCAATCGTTCCTCTCGTCTCCTCCAGACTGATATCCGGAATCTGATACTCTCCGTTCTGGCTGTAACTGATCTCTCTCATAATCCGTTTCCTCCTTATTTTCTTCTCTATCTTCTGTGTTACTCGCATTACTTTCACGAATTAACGTGTTAAATTCATTATAAGCTACTTCTTTTTCTTTTGCAACCGTTTTCAGGTCATTTTCCAGATCATTCAGAACATATCGTCCAATCTGCATCAGGACTGGTCTGCTGATCTCGTTGACTGCACTTCCCAGATGTCCTAATATTTTCAGCTGATTGAAGTCCGTAATATGCCGAAAATCCTCTACATCCAGATATTCCTGTACATCCAGTCCACACCGGTTTAGTAATACATACCAGACACTATTTGTCATCAGTTCCCGAAATTCTACTTTCTGATTCTGTTCGTCCAGTTCTTCCAAAAATGTCCCTGTCACATCCAGTCTCAGTTCTTCCAATGCATCTGGAAGCCATTCCTGCATACTCTCCTTCGCTGCCTGATGCAGACTTTCAGCAAGTCCTCCTTCTGTATCTTCCAGTGATAACTGCTCCTGCAGATAATCTGCCACCAGATGTTCTCCTTCTACTGGAAGATTCCATAACTGAGGATCCTTTCCAAGATTCCGCACTTTATAAGTGTCCTGCACATCAAATACATACCGAAGTTTTGTTTTCGGTCCGGAAGTATTGTCAATCAAGGCAATCCCCTTGGATCCCTTTTTGATCCAGCGGTACATCTTCTGATTCCAGATTTCCATGGATGCTACGGCAGTTGCTTCCGGTCGCTGTACATAAATTAAAAGCTGTTCTGGAAAAGTATACTTATACAGTCTGGATGCCGTGTTTAGGAACCGCATCCATTCCTGCGGACTGGCAGCTACATCTTTTGCTACCTCTTCCGTCAGCTGTTCCATTGCATATAATTTATTTGCCATGTGCTACTCCTTTTCATAAAATAAGGGACTGCTTGGCACAGTCCCCTTAAAATCATCGTTGTTACTCTTTATAATGCTGTGGCAAGATCTTTTGACTTATTCTTTGGCACTTTGTCTGACTCTTTTGCCTTGATTTCTGCCTTAGCTTTCTCCAATCTTCCATGGATTCCACCTTTTACTTCCGCTTTTTCAGCTGCTTTTTCTTTCTCCAGACGTGCTTCCCTGCGCTCAGCATTTTCCATTACTGCTGTCTTTTTATCACAGAACTGAACCTTATCAGAAAGCTGTTCCTGTCTTTCCACCTGTGTCTCATTGACTTCCTGTACCATCGCATTTAATTCTGGAACCTGAAAAATTCCGTTATCAGGGAGAATCAACACTTCATGAACGGAAGATGGGATGACAAAGTAATCACTTCCCAAACATTCCCCAATCTGTTTACGAATATCTTCCTGCAGTAACAGGGAAGCCCCATTCATCTTAGATTCATTGGTAAGGCAGAACATTGGATTCTCCACAGTTTCCATATCCAGTTTTTCATTCAAAAGATTCTTTGGTGTTCCTCCAAAAATCATGGATTCGACAATCTGTGTCATATCCACCAGTTGCACTCCTCTGTTCTTATCTGCCATCATCGCATCTGCCTGAATCTGTTCGACAGATACTCCCCATTCGTTCATCAGAGAAACAGTTACCGGAATACTGCTGATTCCCTCTCCATTTTCCTCCAGATTTACTGCATAATAAGCTGCAAAATCTCCGTGTTCTGTGACTACTTTGTCTGCCAAACGATCGGTATTCCATTCTTTGTCACAAATTCTCATCTGTAATTTGTCCTTCATCTTTTCATAATCCAGAATATCTGGAACTCCCATATCAAAAAATTCTGCTTTTCCCTGTGCCTCAATACGCATATCAGCCACATCGCCAACACAAGAGTCTACATCTTTTCCATTGATATATTCCTGGTAGAGGGAATCCAGATAGACTGTCGGTACGATTCTCTGATCTCCGTTTGGAATCGTAATACCTGTCAACTTCAACCCGTTGTTTTTTTCTACTTCCTGCAGTTTAATTTCTGCGTCCTTATAAGACTCTGGCAGATACTCCTTTACATTGTCTTTGACATATTCATAAAATTCTTTTCTGTTCATCATACGCTTTTACCCCTTTCTGATCATGTGATGGTTCATTCTTTTTCTGCTGACCATCTGCTCGGCTTTCTTCTGATAAGCCATCATTCTCTTTAAAGTTTTCTCCTGGTTTTTTCGTGCTTCCTGTCTCTTTTCCATTGCTTTCATCATAGTTTTCTGTTCCTTTCTGTGATTTTTTGTATGAAAAAGGGAGCCTCACATAGAAGCTCCCAATCATAACCGTTGGTTTCCTTATTTGCTTTTCCTTTTTCTGCAGATATAAAGTCCTGCCATGCCTCCTGTGGAGATTACCAGAAGAAGGATTGGCAGCCAGATATTCGTGCTGTCACCTGTTTTCGGTGCATTTGATACTTTTGTCTCTTCAGAGGACTGTGGTGTATCCGGTGTGTTCGGTGTTTCTGGAACTTCCGGTTTCTCATTTGTCAGATTGAAAGTAACTTCCACGACTGGTGTACTGTCATTCGCATAAGCAAATGTCACTTCATGCTTGGTCTGATCCAGTGTGTATCCATCCAGTGTTTTTGTTTCCACCAGATAATACTTGATTGCTGTATCATATTTGCCGTTCTTAAATGTGGCAATCTCATACAGCTTACTTTCTGCATGACCGGCAGCGTCTGTCTTTAAGGTTTCCAGAACCTTTCCTTTGCTGTCACGGAGTTCAAATTCTACCCCTTTCAGTGGTTCTCCTGACGATTTATCTGTCTTATTGAGAATCACTTTTCCCTTGGCAGTATCATCTTTCATAGCCACTTTCTGGATTTCTCCGGTGTCTTTCACCTCAAACGTCACATCGCCTGTCAGAAGACATCCTTTCGGTGCCTGCTCTTCACGTAAGGTATATTTACCGATTGGCAGTTTTTCGATATAGTGTGCTTCCTCTGTGGAAGTCCAGCTCTCTACTACCTGATCATCCTTATCGAGAATCGTCAGTTTCGCACCCGGAATCTCAGTTTCTCCTGTGATATCCGTCTTACTGATCTCTACTTTTGTCACATCATCTTTCATATCATGCTTCTGAACCTCTGCTGTATTCTCTACTGTAAAGGTAATACTTTCTGCAGTAACATATCCATCTGCCGGTTTTGTCTCTGTCATGGTGTATTCCTTACCAACAACCAGTTCTTTGATCACATGGGATTCTTCCGTAGAAGTCCATTCATCTACTATATTGCCATCTGAATCCGTCACTTTCAGGTGTGCACCTGGAAGTTCTTTACCTGTTGTCAGGTCTGTTTTGGTCAGCTCCACTGTGGTTGGCTGATTTTCAAAAGTAAAATCGTAGCTTACTTCTGTCTGGTCTTCTCCGGCATATTCAAAGGTAAACTCCTGTACTTCTTCTGTTGTAACAAATCCGTCCGGTGCAAAGATTTCTTTCACATAGTATTTTCCGTCTACCGGAAGATCTGCCGTAAAAGTAATCTGTCCTTTTTCATCTGTTACTCGCTGCTCGATCAAACTGTCTTTCTCAAGAAGTACCTCGCCCTTTGCATTTTTGATATCTTCACTGGTATAAAGACCGAAGACACCACCTGCAAGAACACGTTCTGTGTCTTTTTCTTTCTTCAGAACCGTAACCTTTACTTTCTGACGGGCATTCTGCCATTTTTCATCATAAGTGATGACTGGTGTATTCTGGTCCCGGTAGGAAAGGTCAACATATCTCGGCTCTCCGTCCAGCACATAACCATGGGCTGTTTTTACTTCCTTCACATAGTATTTTCCAGCCGGTAGATCTCCCATCTGTGCAATACCATTGGAATCCGTAGTAATGGTTCCTACTTTTTCATCTGCTTTGAAATAATCTTCGCTGACACCATCTGCCGCTTTGATATCTTCCGCAGCAAATACATCGAAAGTTACATCTGTAAGACTTCCAGTTACATATTCAAAGAGATGCTCCACAGTACCTTTTACATGATCCAGAAGTGTCACTTTATCCAAAAACTCTCCATTTTTGTTGATGATCAGAAGTCCTGTCGGTACTTCATCTTTCATCTCTACTTTCTGAATCTCTGCGGTATCTTCCAGCGTGAACTTCACATCCGTTGCTTTCAGATAACCATAAGGTGCCATTTCCTCACGAAGGGTGTATTCCTCTCCAACTGTCAGTCGTTTGATCACATGTGGCTGATCTTTTACAGAAATCCACTGATCCACAACATTTCCTTCTTTATCAAGAACGGTGAGTTTTGCCCCATCCAGTTCCACACCTGTTGTTACATCAGATTTTGTGATTTCTACTGTTGTCGGCTGGTTCTTTTTCACAGTTTTCAGTTTTACTGTCTTCACATCCTGTCCCTGGTAAGAAGCATCCAGATTCAGAACTTCATCAGAGGATACAAATCCCGCCGGTGCTTTTAACTCTTTCACATAATACTGTCCAAGTGGCAGATCCAGCGTACATGCTGCAAGACCATCATTATCAGAAGTCATTTCCTGTAAGAGTGTGTCTGCTTTCACGATTACTTTTCCATCTGCCTTGATATCTTCTTTGTTATAGATACCAAAGACAGCTCCAGCTACGGTTGTACCATTTTCTGCATCCTGTTTTTCTACCTGGATTGCAACTTTCTGTCGGTCATCGCCAACAGTCACTTCCTGTTCGATCACAGGTGTATCCTGATCTGCATAGACAAATGCGACATCTGATCTGTCATGGTTCAGGACAAATCCTTCCGGTGCAGTCTTTTCTACTACATAGTAAGAACCAAGTGGCAGATTATCAGCAACTGCTTTTCCGTCTTCTCCAGTCGTTACCGCTGTTACCAGTGCATCTTTTGCATAGATCAGCTGTCTGTTTCCGTTTTCATCTTTCTGATAATCCGGTGTATAGATATTTTCAGCTGCATAGACATTAAATGATGCACCCTTCAGGTATCTTTCTTCATAAACAAAATCCTTCTTGTATCCGGTCAGCATCTCACCTTTTTTATAGATCGTCAGCATTCCTTTTACCGGATGGTTCTCGTAATCTACCGTAATAATGGCATCTCCGCTCTCAGAATCCATCTGGTATGCTGTGTTTGCATCCACCGCAATCTCTACATAGTTCTTGTTGATTGTGTACCCTTCCGGTGCGTTGACTTCCTCAATCCGGTAATGTCCGATCTTCAGATTCTTCGGCATAATCAGATATCCCTGGCTGTCCGTAAAATAGGACTTATGGGTTGTTGTCACTGGGTAAGTTGTTACCTGTTCCACGTACTTTTTGTTGTCCAGGTCATATACCTTAAATTCTGTTCCGGCAATCAATACGGATTTTTTTGTTTCATCGTCTTTTTTCACGATTTTTAGTTTTGCCTTAAACTCTTCATCCAGAAGCACTCGCCAGATCTGCGGCTCATTTGGATGATGCTCCGTGATATTCACTTCAAAATCATCGACCGGCTTGTAATTGTGCGGTGTTGTTGTCTCACGCACGATATAGCTTCCAAATGGTAATGGAATACTGCAGGCATACCCTTTTTCATCTGTGAAAATCTCAGTAGCTCCATTTTCTCCACTCACTACTGGTTTGACAGAATCAAAATCATAGCTTCCATCTGCTTTCTTTGTAAGGGAAGATTTCAGATAAACTGTAAAACCAGCTCCGGATAACAGATCTGCATCTGTCTTTCCATTGTTGGCTGCTTTGATGATCTGGAATGGCTGCTTGATGACCTGCTCACTGGAAGTGCACTCTCTTTTTACTTCTGCTGTCATATCTCCTTCATAACTGCACGTAAGATCATGCTCTTCTGCATCTGCCAGGTATCCGGTCGGCGGAGTAATCTCTTTGACATAATATTTGCCAAGATATAAGCCATTTACAGAAGCCTGTCCTTTGTCATCTGTTGTAAGAGAAGCTACCTGCTCTCCTGCTTTATAAATAGTTCCCGTTGCTCCATCCGGGTGCACAATATCTTCACGGGCATACAGACCATAAACTGCACATTTCAGTGTGGCATCTCCCTGCGGTACTGCTTTTCCTGTCTCTTTATCCACCTTATAAAGATTGATCTTTGCTGTCACACGGTCATTGCTGAAGGTATGGGCAAAAGATACGGTTGCTTCTTTATCATTGGTGTAAGAAAACTTGAACGTATACACATCTTCTGTATTTCTTACATAACCTTCCGGTGCCTGATCTTCCTTTACAGAATAGGAATATCCAATCGGAAGATCTGCTGTGAATTTTGCAGTTCCATCTGCGCCAGTAGTTGCTTTCTCAATCAGCGTTCCTTTTTTCACAACAACGGTTCCGTCTGCATTTCTGATATCATCGGATGCATACAGAGCAAAAATACCGCCTTTCAGTGGTTTCCTGGTGTCTTTATCCTGTTTTACTACAGAAACAGCTGCTTTCTGTCTCTCGTTGTTAAAAGTCACATCTGCAAATACAACTTCTTTATTCTGACCAGCATAAGTTAGAGTCACTGACTTTTCTTCGCTGCCGTTATAGAAAGAGTCCGGTGCTTTTGTTTCTTTTACCACGTAGGTCCCAAGATGCAGGTTTTTCAGTATGACAGAACCATTCTCACCTGTAGTCAGGTTCTCTTTTACCAGATCACCTTTGCTGTACACTTTTGTGCCATAAGCAGTAACGATATCCGCTCCGGCATACACGTTATAAACAGCATTTTTCTGTCTGCGGTTTTCATACTGAAATACAGTTCCGCTCTCACTGACCTCTGCTCCTGTCAGAACCTGTCCTTCTTTATAAATGGTAAGTTCTGCCAGCTGTTCCTTGTTTTCCACGGTCACAGCCGAGGTCTTATTTGCTACCAGTTTCACATTTGTTGCCGTTGCATTTACCACATATCCCTGTGGTGCTGTGATCTCTTTCAGATAAACGGTATCCTGTGTCTTAATGATCGTAACAGAGGATTTTCCATTTTTATCTGTTGCCGGCATCTGAGTGATCAGCTTTGTACAAGCCTCATCACTGTATACACCAAACACTGCACCTGCAAGATTAACATCCGCTGTATCGTCTTTCTTTACGATTTCGATCGTAGCCTGCTCAATCCAGGATACTTTGAAGTCAATATATTTTTCATCTGTTATACCTTCACCAAATACCAACGCAAGATCCTGCGTGTCAGATCCGGTGGTAATTTTATAAGCAGAGTAATCTTTTGTAATACTTCCCTTCATTGTAGAAGACCAGCTCTGTGCCACGTCACTCACCTGTGTCAGTGGTGCAGAAAGATAAAACTTTGTTCCTCCGCAAATTTCTACACTTGCACCGGCTTTACTGGTTGTGCCTGTGCTCAGATTATGAAGTTTCACACCAGACGGAAGCTTCATCGTAATTGTCTGTAGCTTATCTGCTTTGAATGTAATATCTTTGGTTCTCTGTGAATTGCCATCCACATAAGCTTTAACATCTGCATCAGAAAATGACATTGCTACATCCGGTATTTCCGGCTGTGAAACACAATAATTATACAATTTCATTGCTAAATTCTTGGCTGTACTATTCGCTCCGGAAAAAGCATCGCCACTTCCATTAGCATACGAAGCCGCCAGATGGACAAGAATGAATTTTGCTCCAGCACTAAGATTTCCATAACCATTCTCTTCTGTAAAAAATCCTTCATCTCCTGCTGCCTTGGTTCCGTAATAACATACCTTAGCTAATGTTTTTCCATCTCCGACTTTACTAATGGTATAATTACCTGTTCCTGGTCCCGGTTTTGATGGCTGTACACAGTAAGCAGTCGCAGATACATTTCCAAACTGAACCGTATACTGATAGGTCAGATAAGAACCATAACCATAATCTGCATAACGATACAGTGTTCCTCTGGTAACAGATACTTTCTGTACACTTCTTGCACTTGTCTTTGCCATAAAAGTGACTGTTTCACCAGCTTCCATGGCATATAAATCAATTCCTTCTTCCGCCTGCTCCATTGCATCCGATACTGTAAGACCTGTTTCCGGATCTGTTGTATTTTCAGTATCTTCTTCCATGTCCGGTAATAGTTCGCTTGCCTGAGAATCAAATTCTTCTATCTCACTTTCCGTCACTTTTTCTGTTGGAAGCAATTCCGAGTCTGCTTCTGAATCCTCCGCTTCCTCTGTCTGCTGTTCACTGCCAGCTGTTTTGGATTCGGTCATTGCTTCACCTCCTGCCGCCTCTGTCTGTACTTCTGTTTCTTTCTCACGCACAATCAGTTTTCGGCTGATCTGGTACTTCGGATGCTCCTGATTTACCGGTTCCACATAATAGACCGCTTTGTAAGTGTCCGCATGATCTGTCG
>CAJKWK010000037.1 GCA_905203555.1 uncultured Lachnospiraceae bacterium | reverse complement strand
AGGAACTGATAGAATTTAGTGAGTTTTAACGACTACACTTTTCTTGACAATTCCAAATTGACAACCTCATCACTCTTCACCAGCAGAAGTTATTTTTACTAAAAATGTATGAAAAAACATTCATAATCAGTCTATATGAATCAAAGGGGGAAGAAATTATGCCGGAATTAGAGGCTGTAATTGAAAAAAAATTAATAGAACAATTGGTTTTAGGAGACTCTCAGTGGACATACAGGGAAGATTTAAAAACCGAAGAAGATTTGTGGGCAAACTTTAAATATATATTAGAGCAGAATAATAAGGAGCGTCTTAATGGAGAAAATTTAACAGAGTCTGAATTTGAACAGGTAAAGAATCAATTGCAATTTTCTTCATTTTATAAGGCGGGAGAATGGCTGATTGGTGAAAATGGAAAGGTGCAGGTTCATGTGCAGAGAGATACAGAACGTTTGCATCTTGTGGTTATGAATCATGAGCATATTGCAGGTGGAACCAGCGTATATGAAGTGATTAATCAATACAGTGCATTGAAAAACGATGATGAAAAAAATTTGCCTTCGCGAGATCGTAGATTTGATGTTACGCTTATGATTAATGGTCTCCCGATGATTCATATAGAGTTAAAAAATAAGCAGCATTCTTATATGGATGGATTTTGGCAAATTAAAAAATATATCAGTGAAGGAAAATTTACAGGAATATTTTCTGCGGTTCAGATGTTTGTAATAAGTAATGGCGTCAATACAAAATATTTTTCTGCTGCGAGTGATACAGAATTAAATCCTAAATTTATTAGTGGCTGGTTAGATCAAGAGAATAATCCTGTTCCGGATTATATTGATTTTGCAAAATATGTGTTAAGGATTCCGGCAGCACATGAGATGATTGCCAGATATACTGTATTGGATGAAGATGCGAAGAGGTTAATTTTGTTACGTCCGTATCAAATCCATGCGATTGAGTCTATAAGAGAGGCCTCTAAACGAGGAAAATCAGGATTTGTATGGCATACGACCGGTTCAGGTAAGACTTTGACATCTTATAAGGCTACAAGAAATTTATTAATGGATATTCCGTCTATTGATAAAGCTATTTTTTTGATTGACAGAAAAGATCTTGATACACAGACTACAATGGCATTTCAAGCGTATGCAAATAATGATTTAGTGGATGTAGATGAAACTGATAATGTAATTGATTTGAAGAAAAAGTTGAAATCAGATGATCGTCAGGTAATTGTAACTACAATTCAGAAACTTCATATCCTGATTACGAAAAAATTGAAAGAAGATTCTTCAGAATATCGTAAGATAAAGAACCTAAGAATTGCATTTGTAGTGGATGAATGTCATCGTGCTGTTGCTCCGGGGACGAAAAGAGAATTAGAACGCTTTTTTGGAAAATCTTTATGGTATGGATTTACAGGAACACCACGATTTGCTGAAAATCCATACCCACAAAAAGGGGATCTCCCAAGAACTACGGAAGAATTGTATGGAGAACGTTTACATAAATATACAATTCAGAATGCGATTCATGATAAAGCGGTTCTAGGATTTCAGGTAGAACATAATGGACCAATTGATATTGAAGATGAGACGGACAGTAGTGTTTATGAGAATGAGACGCATATGCTAAAGGTATTGGATATTATTTTAAATAAGTCATATCATAAATTAGGGTTTCAAAATGGAAAAGGGCAAACTTATGAAGCACTATTGACAACGAGTTCTATACAAAGAGCGCAGCAATATTATGAATTGCTGACACGTGTAAAAAATGGGGAAACTTCCTTAAAAATAGATGAGAAGATAAAACAAGTACTTCCAGATTTTCCTAAATTTGCAATTACCTATTCTGTTACAGAAAACGAAGAAGGATCAAAGGTTAATCAGGATAAAATGCAGAAGTCCTTGGATGATTATAATGGGATGTTTGGTACAAAATATGAATTGTCTCAGATTCAAGGATATAACGGAAATCTGAATAAGCGTTTAGCAAGAAAAGATGGAAAATATAAAAGTAGAAATGAACAATTGGATTTAGTTATTGTAGTAGATCGTTTGTTAACAGGTTTTGATGCCCCATGCATGTCGACTATATTCATTGATAGACAGCCTATGGGCCCCCATGATTTGATTCAGGCATTTTCCAGAACGAATCGAATTTATGATAAGAATAAAACATATGGTCAAATTGTCACTTTCCAAGCGCCTGTTATGTTTAAAGAATGTGTTGACAATGCTGTGAAATTGTATTCGGCGGGAGGTACAAAAGAGGCTCTTTTAGCAGAATGGGATGAAATTGAACCTGCTTTTAAGAAAGCACTTGCTGCGCTAAGAGTGTCGGCAGAAAAACCATCAGATGTTCCAGGCATGTCAATAAAGGAAAAGAAAGTATTTATAAAATTATTTCAAACCTTTGATACATTGTTTTCACAATTAAAATCTTTTACAAAATATGAAGACAGTATGCTGGGAGATTATGGTATTTCTGAAGAAGAGTATTATGATTATGCAGGACATTATAAAAACGCAGTAGAAGAATTAAAAGTTCTGGATGGAGGCGATTCAGTAGATGTTCCACCGGGAACATCAGAGGGGGAGGAGCCGATTATCGATCCAGATTATGAATTGATGGCTTATAGTAATACAAAGATAGATTACGAGTATATTATTAATCTGATTCAAAATATTGTTACTCCTACAGATGAAACAGAAAATATTACACCGGAAGAACGACAGAAAAAGATTGATGAAGTAAAGCAATATGTGGAAGATCTTCGGAAGGAAAATCCGAAAGTTGCAGATATTATGGAAAGTTTAATTGCAGAAATTGAAATTGATGATACAAAATATAAGGGACAATCTATTCTACATATAGTAGAAAATATGAAAGAAGATTGTATTAATCGTGTGATTTCTGATTTTTGTATTACTTGGCATGCGTCAAAAGAAGATGTAATGTATGCGGCAACTCATTATAGGAATGGAGAAATTCCAAATGAAAGTGCAATTAAAATGACTGTTGATTATACAAGTTATAAAGCAGCTGTTGAAAAAGCACTTCCTAAGTTGAAATATTATAAACAAATGATGTCAGAACTACGAAAAATATTAGATGAAGAAATAAAACCGCTTTTAATGATTGCATAATTTTATAAATGTATTTTAATTGTTTATATCAGCGTAAGTATTTCAAGAAATGGAGGTAACTTATGCTTAAAGATATGGACAAGACTTCATTATTTTGCGAATATTATGCCCAATGGATAGAAGTATATAAAAAAGGTGCAATACGAGACGCAACATTGAATAAATATTTAATGTCTCAAAAATGGGTGGAAAAATTGCTGCCAAATGTAACTATAGCAGAGATAACGAGAACAGTTTATCAGCAATTATTAAATGATTACGCGAAAGAACATGAACGACAGACAACGTTAGATTTTCATCATCAGTTAAAGGGGGCCATACTGGATGCTGTTGATGAAGGTCTGATTCCAAGAGATCCGACAAGGAAAGCGATTATAAAAGGAAAAACGCCACGAATTAAGAAAATCAAATATTTGAATCAATTTGAACTGCATACTTTAATTGCTGATTTAGAAATTAAAGATACTCCAAACTGGGATTGGTTTATTCTTTTAGTAGCTAAAACAGGTATGAGATTTTCAGAGGCATTGGCTATTACACCAGAAGATTTTGATTTTGCGCGACAGATGTTATCCATAAGCAAAACATGGGACTATAAAGGTGATGGGGGATTTTTACCAACAAAGAATAAGTCCTCTGTAAGGAAAATTCAAATTGACTGGCAGATAGTTGTAAAATTTTCTGAATTAACGAAATCTCTTCCACCTGATAAACCTATTTTTGTGGGAGATAAAAAAATTTATAATTCCACTGTAAATGATGTGCTTACTAGACATTGTAAAGCATGTGGGATATCTGAAATATCAATCCATGGGTTACGACATACACATGCATCGTTATTGTTGTTTGCAGGTGTATCTATTGCAAGTGTTGCTCGTAGATTGGGGCATGCAAGTATGACGACAACGCAGAAAACATATTTGCATATTATACAGGAACTGGAAAATAAAGATGTAGACTTAGTAATGAGAACATTATCTGGATTATAAAAAGATGTAACAGAAATGCTTACGCTGAGATTATATAAAAAAGTAAGGAATAAGAATTGAATGAATAAGAATTTTAACGAGTATTATGAACTGCGGCAGGTTGATCCGGATGACGCAGAAGTAACAACAGAGATTGAATCCATTTGTTTTCCGCCGAGTGAGGCATGTACCTTATCAATTATGAAAGAACGCATTAAGTATGCTCCGCAATCGTTTTTGGTTGCTATTGATCGGGAGAAGAAAAAGATTGTTGGATTTATAAATGCGCTTTGTACCAACGAGTGTTCTTTGAGGGACGAGTTATTTACCGATACAAGTCTTCATGATCCGGATGGGAAAAATGTAATGATTTGCAGTGTGGCGGTACTTCCGGAATATCAGAAACGGGGGATTGCACGAGAAATGATGAGAAAATTCCTGCAATATCAGAAGGATCAGGGAAAACGTGAGGCGATTTTAACCTGTGTACCGGGTAAGGTGGAAATGTATGAGAAGTTTGGATTTATAGACAGAGGAGATTCTGATTCTGTCTGGGGCGGAGAAAAATGGCATGAAATGTGGTGTGCTTTGAATAGTTAGAGAAAGAAAAATGGGGCGAGATTTATGGCATCAGAAATGACAGAGCAGTTATATAAAGTTCTGCTTAGTAAAGGATATCCAGAGGAACTTTGTGCAGAAATTGCTTACAAAAATATGAATACTGAGTATACAGCTACCAGGATGCTGGGCTATTTGTATCGTTACACAAATCCTAGAGTAGAAGATTTGATAGACGAGATGATCGCGATTCTTAGTGACAGAGAAGAGATCATTAAGAAAAAAGAATTAGAGCATGCACAGGCAGTGATAAATGATGTATATAGAAATGGTTTGCTGTAGATTTATAAAATAATAAATAACGTATCATGTGGGGAACAGTGTATTAAAAGGCAAAAGAATAATAGGAGGAAGTATATGGAAGAAAGACAGATAAATCCACTTGGTGCAGAGCCAATCGGAAAGTTGCTCGCAAGATTTGCAATTCCGAGCATTATTGCTATGCTGGTGAGTTCTTTGTATAACATTGTGGATCAGTTTTTTATAGGAAGAAGTGTGGGAATGCTTGGAAATGCAGCTACAAATGTCGCATTTCCACTGTCAATCACTTGTACAGCGATTTCGCTTTTGTGTGGAATAGGAGGCGCAGCGAATTTTAACCTGTCTATGGGGAGGAAAGAAAAGGAAAAGGCTGTAAGTTTTGCCGGCGGAGCGATCGGCATGATGCTCATCCTGGGAGTGATGTTGTGCGTGGTTTCAGAAATTTTTCTGGAACCGATGATGCGAGCGTTTGGTGCTACGGATCAAGTGCTGGAGTATGCTTTGTTATATACAGGAATTACAGCGTATGGATTTCCTTTTTTAATTGTTACAACAGGAGGAAGTAATTTGATTCGTGCGGATGGCAGCCCCAAATATTCGATGTTGTGCACATTAGTTGGAGCTATTATCAATACGATTTTAGATCCTCTGTTTATTTTTGGATTTGATATGGGCATGGCAGGTGCAGCCTGGGCTACCATAATAGGACAAATTGTTTCCGGTCTGATGGTCCTTGGTTATTTGACCAGATTTAAGACAGTTCATATCCCATTAAAAAGCCTGCTGCCGTCAAAGGCTGCGTGGATTCCGATACTATCGCTTGGAATGGCTCCTTTCTTTAATCAAATTGCGATGATGATTGTACAAGTTGTAATGAACAATACATTGACTTATTATGGAGCGCAGTCTGCTTACGGCAGCGATATTCCTTTGGCATGTGCAGGAATTATATCAAAGGTCGGAATGATCTTTTTTGCAATTGTGATTGGAATTTCGCAGGGGATTCAGCCGATCATCAGTTATAATTATGGCGCCGGGAAATATGAGCGGGTGAAGAGTACTTATAAAAAAGCTGTTACTGCAGCAATTGGCATTTCTGTTGTTGCATTTCTTTTGTTCCAGCTGATGCCAAGGCAGATTATCGGAATTTTTGGTTCTGGAAGTGAAGAATATTTTCTGTTTGCTGAGAAATTTTTCCGGATTTATATGTTTTTTACATTTATTAATGGAATTCAGCCGATTACAGCCAATACATTTACATCTATCGGGAAAGCAGGAAAAGGTATATTTTTATCACTGACCAGGCAGATTATTTTCTTGCTGCCGTTATTGATTATTTTACCGATCTTTATAGGAATTGAAGGCGTTATGTTTTCTGCGCCGATTGCAGATGGAGTCGCAGCAGTACTTTGTATTTTCTTTATTGTGAAAGAATTTAAACAGATGGGAGAGAAAAAGGAAAAGATAGAGATAAAATAAAAGTATTTTTCTTTTATTGAATTTTCTTTGTTTTTATGCAACAAACTGATAGAGATAGGACTCTTATGATTAGTAAAAGAAAAATCCAGGAGGATAAAGAGATGAGATTGAGAAAACTAATTGCATTAACAGTGACTGTTGCAGCAGCTTTTATTTTTACTGCATGTGGAAATTCTGAAGAGGAGGTACAGGGACCGACCGGAATTTTTATTACGTATGGGGATGAGAATCAGTCGTATGCCTTTGTAGATCCGGAAACTGATATGGTATTTCTTGCGGAACTTCCTTTGGATAAGATTAAAGATAACAAAGGAAATGCATTAAATCTGGAAGATTTGAAAGATGGAGACAAGATACAGTTAGCAGGTTCGGGGATTATGACAAACAGTATTCCCCCAATTTATGCGGATATTAAAGAAGCGGTTCGGTTGGAAGAAGGCAGTGAAGAACTTGCAGAAAAGTATCGTCCTTTGATTGAAGAGTATCTGGATCCGCCAGCAGATCCTTCTATGATTCCGGCTTTATCAATAGAATTTTCACAGTCATACGGGACTGTATCAACTGCGGTTTATGAAACTTCTTATGAGTGGAAGTACACAGATGCTAATGGAGAAGAGCAGAATCTTGTTTTGAATGAAGGATCTGAAGCTGAATATAGTATGTTGGATCTGGAGAAAGAAAGCGAAGAAGGAACGTTATATTTTTCTTCTAATCCGAAGGAAATGAAACTGTTGGAGTATGCAGGTGAGGAGACGAAGGAAGTTGAAGTTACCAAAACAGAGCAAGGTTATACTGCTTGTTTTAAACCGGATACGACTTATGAATTGCAGGGAATCTGGGAGAATGGTACAGTGAATTATAAATTCCGGACACAAAGCAGGAATTGATCATCGGAGTGTTGCGTGTATTTGAAAAAAGTAGATAGAAAGACTGTGGTCTTCACAAAGAAAAGATGTTGTGAAGGCGGCAGTCTTTTTGTATTATCATTTACAAAATAGACAGTTATGATAATATATCTTATATAGAATATGGATTTAGGATATTTGGAAAAGAGGGATAAGAACTTGATAGTGATAATGGCAGTAGATGAGAAAAATGGGATGATGTTTCACCAGCGCAGGCAGAGTCAGGATCGGATTCTAAGAGAAAAGATTCTTGCAATGGCGGAAGGAAAAAGATTATGGATGAATGCATATTCCTACCGGCAGTTTGAGCAGTCGGCCGAAAAGGCAATATCCGTTGCAGAAGATTTTTTGGATTCTGCAAAGAGCGGGGAGTATTGTTTTGTGGAAAATGTATCTGTAAAAGCGTATGAAGAGAAGATTGAAAAATTGATTTTATTTCGGTGGAATCGGAGATATCCGGGGGATCAGTTTTTGGACATTGATCTTGCAGAAAAGTCCTGGAAATTAGAACATACAGAAGAGTTTCCGGGATCATCCCATGAAAAAATTACAATGGAGGAATATAAACATGAATAAGATAAAACGAATCGGTTTGTCTATGATGCTGATTTTTTTGTGGACAGTATCAGGCTGTGGGAGTAATGCTCCGGAAGAAAAGGCAGAGACTATAGTGCCTCAGGAAGCCTATACGGTCGTCAATGATAATATTCCAACATTTTCGGAATCGGAGATGAATACAGATTCTTATGAAACCTATAGTGAACTGGATGAATTGGGACGATGTGGTGTGGCAACGGCAAATATAGGTACTGATTTGATGCCGACTGAAAAAAGAGATTCTATCGGAGCTGTAAAACCTTCGGGCTGGCATACGGTAAAATATGATTGTGTGGATGGAAAATATCTGTATAATCGTTGTCATCTTATAGGATTTCAGCTGACTGCTGAAAATGCAAATCCGGAAAATCTGATTACAGGAACCCGATATTTGAATGTAGAAGGAATGCTCCCGTTTGAAAATATGGTGGCGGATTACATTAAAGAAACAAATAATCATGTATTATATCGTGTGACTCCGGTTTATGAAGGAGACAATCTGGTTGCAAGTGGCGTACAGATGGAAGCAAAGTCGGTGGAAGATGATGGAGAAGGGATTTTGTTTAATGTCTTTTGCTATAATGTGCAGCCGGGAGTGGAAATTGATTATGAATCAGGTGAGAGTACCTATGTTGGCGGAGAATCTGTATCAAAGGACGAGACAGGAAAAGAGCAGGAAGAACATTCGGAGAGTACAGAAGTTACTTATATTTTAAATACAAATACCAGAAAATTTCATTTACCGGAGTGTTCCAGCTTAAAGCAGATGAAAGAAAAGAATAAGAGTGAATTTTGTGGTTCCCGAGAAGAAGTCATAGAACAGGGGTATGCGCCATGTAAGCGATGCAATCCATAGATGCCTGATACTGAAGAATGCACAAAAGAAAGCGAGAAGGTGAGATACATGTTTCATTTTATTTTGTTTATGATCTATCTTTTGTTGATACTTATGGTTATTTTTGTAGAGAGAAAACGTCCTACGGAAGCATTGTTATGGGTAGTGATTATGATTTTTCTTCCCTATGTGGGGACTGTTTTGTATTTGATTTTTGGAAGTACGGTTGCAATTAAGCTGACAGCAGTAATTCGAAATAAGAAGTTGAAAGATCAGCCGTATAATGTGGAATTGCTGCCCTCCTTTTCAATCGATGAGAGCCGATTGTCTGAATCGGATATGCAGGTGATCCAATTTAATACGGTATATAATGCCAGTGAATTGACCAGTTATAAGGATGCGGAATTTTATATAGATGGGGAAAGTCACTATACACAGCTGTTTAAAGATCTGAAACAGGCAAAAAGCTGCATTTTTATAGAATTTTATACGATTCATCATGATCTGGTAGGCAAAAAATTAGTAGAAGTTTTAACGGAAAAGGCAAGAGAGGGTGTAGAAGTATGGGTAATGTGTGATTTTATCGCAAATCTTTCTACACCGAAAAAAATGTTTCAGCCGTTGGTTCAAGCTGGAGGAAAAGTGGTGCGGGTGAAACCGTATTTTACACATTACCGGAGTCATCGTAAGATTGTTTCGATCGATCAGAAGACTGCATATATTGGCGGAATGAATATCGGAAAACAATATGCGAATATGGATAAAATCAAAAATCCCTGGAGAGATACACAGATTCGGCTGGAAGGAGCCTGTGTTTCTGTTCTGAATACATATTTTTTGAAAGATTGGCTATGTTCTATTAAACGTTGTGATTGGGAGTATACGATTGCTTTTATACAAAGGATGCAATCAGAACATTATGAGATTACACCGTCTTTGTGTCAGTTTATCGCAGGTGGTGTAGATACGGACAAAGAAGCGGTGAAAATGTGTTATCTAAGTATGATTAGAAGTGCAAAGAAAAGGATTCGGATTCAATCCCCGTATTTTATTCCTGATGCATCTGTTTTGGATGCATTGAAGACTGCCGCGGCATCCGGGGTGGAGATTGAGCTGATGATACCGGGGATTAAGGCAAGTTTCTTTTTGGATCCGGTGACAAATTATTATAGCGGACAGTTATTGGAATATGGCACAAAGGTATATAAATACAAAGGTTATATTCATGCAAAAACAATGGTGATCGACGAAGAATTGTGTTGTATCGGTTCTGTGAATATGGATATGCGAAGTTTGATGGTGGATGATGAAGTGTGCGGTGTCTTTTATGAGAATCAATTAGTACAAAAGTACAATGCTATTTATGATCAGGATATTGAAAATTGTATTCCATATACATGGGAACATTTCAAGGAACGGAATAAAAAAGAGCGAGTTTTGGAAAGTATCTTTTTGCCGTTTGCTCCGTTGATGTGATAGAAGACTTGGATGAAATCCAAAAAGAGAATGGAGTTATAGTTTTTACAAACAGCGAACCCCCGTTAGCCGAAAGGTTAACGGGGGTCGTTGGTTTTATAGTTATCTAAAGGAATGAGAGTAAAGTGGACATCCGGAGGTTTCCCTCTGGATGTCAATACTTTATGAGGGGGGAGATAGTTGTGTTATCAACTATCTTGGACTTAGTATACTGAAAAAGTGTGTTCAAAATATGTTGGAATTATTAACGTAGCAGAAAAATTCTTTGTTTTTTATAAAATTTATGAAAAAGATAAAAAGTAAAGAATACTAGGATAATTTAAGTTGTTGACAAATCAACGTTTATACTATATAATACACCGAAGATGCAAGTAGTATTAAAAACCACATAAAAAGGTAATAATAACTTTATTTTTACGATAGGATAAGGAGATTTCAAATGAGTATTAAGATTGTAGCTGATTCGGGGGCGAATTTGCAGGAATTAGAGGGAATTGATTTTGCATGTGCACCGCTTACAATAGTAACAGATGAGAGGGAATTTCGAGATGATCAAGATTTAGATGTTCTTGAGATGACAGATTTTCTTAAACATTTTCAAGGGAAATCCAGCAGCGCATGTCCGGGTATCGGAGACTGGCTGGACGCATTTGGAGATGCGGATGAGGTGTATTGTCTGACAATTATTAGTTTATTATCCGGGAGTTACAATGCAGCTATGACTGCGAAAGCACAGTATGAAGAAGAGAATCCGGGAAAGAAGGTTTTTGTTTTGGACTCTTATTCTGCGGGACCGGAGATGAAACTTTTGGCAGAGAAGATAAGAGAGCTCGTTGCAGAAGGAAAAGATTTTGATACTGTATGTAAAGAAATCAAAGAATATAAAGAGAAAAGAAGTTGTTTGCTGTTCTCTTTACAATCATTGAAGAATCTTGCCAATAATGGAAGGGTTAGTCATACAACAGCAGCACTTTGTAGTGTTATAGGGATTCGTGTTGTTGGAGATGTGAAAGATGGACTTCATCCGACCGATAAGTGCAGGGGTGAAAAGAAAGCGATACAGAAGATTTTCTCAAATATGAAGGAAAAAGGTTATAACGGTGGGAAGGTTGTAATCGATCATTGTTTTAACGAAAAAGCTGCAAATAATTTAAAAGAACTTATTTTAGGAGAATTTGCAGATGCAGTTGTCCGTGTTGAAAAGACATATGGCTTGTGTAGTTATTATGCAGAGCAGGGTGGTTTGATGATTGGTTTTGAAAGGCAACTTTCTTAATTTGAATAAAAGTTGGAATGAGTTACCAACAAATTCACAGTGGTTATCAACAAGAAACAGATAGATTTTACGGGAAGTGTATGTTAAGGTAAACGTACACTTCCCATTATATTTTTTTACGAAATAAAAATTTTCAGCAGGATGTTCTTCCTGCGGCATTTCTAGTATGGGGTTCATTTAGATGCCTAAGTCAGGCACAATCCATGAATGTAAAAAGTGAAAGATACAAAAAGGTTAGGTTAAAAAGGAGGATGTGCCTATGGCAACAACGTTGAAACAGTATTTCCCGATATTAAAAGAACGGGAAACTCTGCTTGCGGAAATTCAAAGCAAGTCAGAATTGAGAGAGCTATTTGAAGAATGGACGGAAGAACAGCAGAGAGAATTTCTGGATTTCTGTACCGGAGTACGGGGAATTAAGTTTCTGTATGACGGATTCTTTAAAGAAGTGATGAACCCGGAGTATACACCGGAGAGATTGGAAGAGTTTTTGTCATTGATTTTAGGAAAAATGGTGAAGATTCTGGAAATACTTCCCAATGATTCTACTCGAATTGCGGATGAGATGACTTTGCTGATTATGGATATTGTTGTACAACTGGAAGACGGTACGATTGTGAATCTGGAGGTGCAGAAGATTGGCTATAAATTTCCGGGAGAGCGGTGCGCCTGTTATTCTGCGGACTTGCTTTTGCGCCAGTATAAACGAGTGAAAGGCCGGAAGAAAAAGAAGTTCAGTTATAAAGATATCAAAGGAGTTTATACGATTGTTTTATTTGAAAAAAGCCTGAAGGAGTTTCATGCATATCCAGATAGGTACAAACATCAATCGAAACAGGTATTTGACAGCGGACTGGAGTGGAATCTGCTGCAGGAATATATCTGCATCCCACTTGACATCTATAAAGAAATCTATGACAATAAAAACAGAAATATGAAGAAAACGAAGTTTGATAATAAACTAGAGGCATGGCTGGCATTCTTGTGCATGGATGATCCGGGGGTGATTATCCGATTGATTGAGCAGTATCCGGAGTTCCGGGCAATGTATGAGGAGGCATACGAGATGTGCCAGAACATAGATGAGGTGATGAAGATGTTTTCGGAGGAATTGCTCGAGTTGGATCGGAATACAGTGCAGTTGATGATCGATGAGATGCAGGATGAAATTAACGTGCAGAAGAATCAACTGGAAGAGCAGAGAAAACAACTAGAGCAGCAGGAATATGATAGAAAGAGAGAGGTAGAGAAACGAATGCAGATGCTGCGGAAGGTGTATGCAAAGCTGCAGGATATAGAGGAAACAGCACAATTAACGGGCTGTTCTTTGGAGGAAGTAGAAGAGGCAGTGAAAGGATAAGAAGTCGCAGAAGGAATCCCCGGGGATTTCTGAGAGGCTATTCGTGTGTATTCGAGGTTGACGGATATCCTATATCACGATATTATGATATAATTGCTATGAATTAAGAATAATAATTATGCAAGAAGAATGGTGATTGGAATCAAAGTCAAAGGAGATACTTTGGAATGATGTTTAAAAAATTTGTTGCAGGGATACTGGGTGTTATGCTTTTGGCGATGCAGCCGGTACAGCTTACTTTTGCAGAAGAAGTACAGGTACAGGATGGAGATCTAAATAATGAAGAAAAGACTGCAGAGCAATTAGCTGCGGAGGCTGAGGCAAAATTAGAAGCTGAGCGAAAGGAAGCATTGGAGACTCCAAGCGAGACAGATCAGTTGGAGAATTGGCCTGCCGGTCCAGCGGTATATGCGCACTCAGCGATTGTTATGGATATGAATAGTGGTGCGATTCTTTATTCGAAGAAGGCGGAGGAAAGGCATTTTCCGGCAAGTATTACAAAACTTTTGACAACTTTGGTTGCTTTAGAAAATGCGGAGTTGACAGATAAGGTAACTTTTTCGCAGGCAAGTGTTGATATTTTAAATTGGGATGATGCACATATCGGAATGCGTCCGGGAGAAGAAATCAGCATGAAAGATGCATTAAGAGCTGTTTTGCTTGCATCGGCAAATGAAGTATCTTATGCCGTAGCGGAAAGTACCGGAATCACGCATTTAAATGGCGGCTATGATACGTTTATTGAGTTAATGAATACACGTGCAAAGGAACTTGGCTGTACAAATTCTCACTGGGTCAATCCAAACGGACTTCACGATGAAGAGCATTATACAACTGCACATGATATGGCTTTGATTGCATCTGCGGTATATCAACAGGAAGAATTTCGTAATATTATGGATATATTGGAATACCGGATTCCCCCTACAAATCTGGTAGATGAGGAACGGGTATTTCAGCAAAATCATAAAATGCTTTGGCCGGAAAATGCATATTATTATGAGTATTGTACAGGTGGTAAGACCGGATATACAGATCAGTCCGGAACAACACTTGTAACAATGGCTGATAATGGGGAATTGCAGCTGGCAGCAGTTGTTTTACAGGATTATGGTGTAGACGCATATACAGATACAAAAGCTATGATGGAATATGTTTTTAATAATTTTACGAAGGTTCCGTTAGCTGAGTTGGGTGTGACAGATACAATGGATGAAATCAAAAGTTTCACAGATGAAAATGCCTATGCAGTACTACCGAAGAATCTGGATACAGTGGATAAAGAGAAGATAAAGTGTGAAATAAAAGAAGATACAAAACAGGACGGAACAGCAGTCTATACGTATGAAGGGCAGATTATTGGAAAGACAAAAGTTTCGTTGAAAACAAATACGAATGAAAAGAGTGTAGTTCGTGACGAAGAGAGCAAGGAATCAAAAGAGGAGACTGTGAAGAGTACGAAAAAGGTTATCATTGCGGTTGCTGCGGTGGTGCTGTTGATCGTAGTTATAGCAGCTGCACTGTTTTACCGGAAATATTTGCGTTATAAGAAATGGCAGGAGAAACAAAAACGGATGCGGCGAAGACGTGCGGCTGAATCTCGCAAAAGACGAAAAGGAAGTTATTCCCAATTTGACAAGCCGAAGAAAAGATAGTAGAATATGGACGATACTCAATCAAAAAGAATTGAAAAATATTTTCAAGAAAGAGCAGGTATTATGAAAACAAAACGAAATCGATTGCTACAGAAGATGACTGCCTGGATATGCGTATTTAGTTTTCTTTGTCCCGTCTTGAATGTCTCTGCAGATGAGCTGGATAGTATGGAGCGCAAGTCTTCGGGGCTGCAAAGTGAGCTAGACAGTCTCAATGGTGAAATTCTTCAGATTAGTGAAGAGATTGCTGATAATGAAGTAGAGATGGAAACCGTCAATAATAATATTATCAGGGCCCAGGAACAATTGGAAATCGCTAAGAATAATGAGGATGCCTATTATGAGGATATGAAGGTACGTATCCAGTATATTTATGAAAACAGCGATGCCTCGTTACTGGAAATGATCTTCTCAGCGGAGAGCTTATCGGAACTCGTGAATAAAGTTCATTTTGTCCAGAAATTAAGCGAGTATGACAGAGGAATGTTTCAGGCACTTCAAGATTTGCGAAGCACAATTGAAGAAGAAGAAAAGAGCTTAAAAGAACAGCAGAATTCATACAAAGAGATGGAAGAAGAGCTGAATAAAAAGTGGGAAGAATTAAATAAAAAAGCTACTTCTACATCAACAGATTTAACAGAATTGAAGGCTGCAATTGCTGAATTAAAAGCACAGCAGGCAGCGCAGCAAAATGCCCAGGCAAATAATTCGGCAAATAGTAATACAGGTAATAGCGGAAGTACCGGAAACGGTCAGAATAATAATGGATCAAATAATAATGGGTCCAACAATGGTGGTTCCAATAGCGGCGGCGGATATAATTATCCATCCGGTCCGGGACAGTTAAATCCCTGGATTGGAGTTGTCTATTTCAACGGACACAGAGAAACCTATTATTCTCAGAAGGTGTTGCCGGGATATGGCTTAAATATTCCGGGACGTCATGTGGCATCTGATGGTACGGTGCGTGACGAGAATAATTATATTTGTGTAGCGAGCAGCGATCATCCGAAGGGAACGATTGTGGAGACTTCTTTGGGAACAGGAAAGGTATACGATTCCGGTTGTGCCAGTGGAACAATAGATATTTATACAGATTGGTAAGAAACAGAGCATCATAGTCAGATTGTCAGAATCGACGCTATGGTGCTTTTTACTTGACTTTTTTTCTGATTTTTTATATAATTACCCCGTATATAAGAGATTGAAAAAGCATTGACGAAGACAGTAGGGAATAACACAAAGTCACAGCGAGCCGGAGTGGGTGTGAGTCCGGTATGAGTAAGTTATTTTTGAATATCACTTCTGAGCTGCAGTTTCCGAACTGAGTGATATGATACTTGCAGTAGGGACTGCCGGAGTTCTGCCGTTAACGGAACGCGTATGGAAGGCCGTAAAAGCCGGAGTATGTTGTAAAGGTGGTATAAGCGAAGATTCAACCCTTCGTCCTGTTACAGGACGGAGGGTTTTTTTCAATCTTATAAAAAACTAAAAACGAAATGTTTTACAGAAAGGAAGAAGAGCAATGTATAAGAAAGTATCTACGGATATGAATTTCGTGGAACGTGAAAAAGAAGTAGAAAAGTTCTGGGCAGATCATGATATTTTCCAGAAGAGTATGAAAGAACGGGAAGGTAGTCCGATGTATACCTTTTATGACGGACCTCCGACTGCCAATGGTAAGCCGCATATCGGACATGTGCTGACACGTGTAATCAAAGATATGATTCCACGTTATCGTACTATGAAAGGATATGAAGTACCTAGAAAAGCTGGCTGGGATACCCATGGACTTCCGGTTGAACTGGAAGTAGAAAAGCTGCTCGGTCTGGATGGAAAAGATCAGATTGAGGAATATGGTTTGGAGCCATTTATTGATAAATGTAAAGAAAGTGTATGGAAATATAAGGGGATGTGGGAGGATTTCTCCAGTACTGTTGGTTTCTGGGCAGATATGGACAACCCTTACGTTACTTATGATAACAATTTTATTGAGTCTGAATGGTGGGCACTGAAGCAGATTTGGGATAAGGGACTTTTGTATAAAGGATTTAAGATTGTACCATATTGTCCGCGTTGTGGAACACCGCTTTCCGCACAGGAAGTTGCACAGGGATATAAGGATGTGAAAGAGCGTTCTGCAATTGTTCGCTTTAAAGTAAAGGATGAGGATGCATATATTCTGGCATGGACAACAACTCCATGGACATTGCCATCTAACTTGGCGCTTTGTGTAAACCCAGATGAAGATTATGCAAAGGTAAAGGCTGCAGATGGATACACGTATTATATGGCAGTTGCGTTGTTGGATACAGTTCTTGGAAAATTAGCAGAAGAAGGAAAGGCTGCCTACGAAGTTCTGGAAACTTATAAGGGAACAGAATTAGAAGGAAAAGAGTATGAACCACTGTATCAGTGTGCTGCAGATCTGGCTGAGAAACAGCATAAGAAAGCCTTCTATGTAGTGTGCGATACTTATGTAACTCTGACCGATGGTACAGGTGTTGTTCATATTGCACCAGCATTTGGAGAAGATGATGCTCAGGTCGGAAGAAAATATGACCTGCCGTTTGTACAGCTTGTAGATGAAAAGGGAAATATGGCTGAGTCCACACCATTTGCAGGATTATTTGTAAAGAAAGCAGATCCGGAAGTATTGAAAGATCTGGAGTCCAGAGGTCAGCTTTTTGATGCTCCAAAGTTTGAGCATAGTTATCCGCATTGCTGGAGATGTGATACTCCTTTGATTTATTATGCACGTGAGTCTTGGTTTATTAAAATGACAGATGTCAAAGAAGATTTGATTGCAAATAATAATACAATCAACTGGATTCCAGAAAGTATCGGAAAAGGCCGTTTTGGTGACTGGCTTGAAAATGTACAGGATTGGGGAATCAGTCGTAACCGTTATTGGGGAACACCTTTAAATATCTGGGAATGTGAGTGTGGACATATGCACTCTATCGGAAGCATTGAAGAACTGAAATCCATGTCCGATAATTGTCCGGATGAAATTGAATTACACAGACCGTATATCGATGAAGTAACAATCCGGTGTCCAAAGTGTGGAAAACCGATGCATCGTGTGCCGGAAGTAATTGACTGCTGGTTTGACAGCGGATCCATGCCGTTTGCACAGCATCATTATCCGTTTGAAAATAAGGAATTATTTGAGCAGCAGTTCCCGGCTCAGTTTATTTCTGAGGCGGTAGACCAGACGCGTGGATGGTTCTATTCCCTGCTTGCAATTTCAACACTCCTGTTCAACAAAGCGCCATATCAGAATGTTATTGTTCTTGGTCATGTGCAGGATGAGAATGGACAGAAGATGAGTAAATCCAAGGGAAATGCAGTTGATCCGTTTGATGCACTTCAGACGTATGGAGCAGATGCAATCCGCTGGTATTTCTATGTGAATAGTGCACCATGGCTGCCGAATCGTTTCCATGGAAAGGCTGTAACAGAGGGACAGCGTAAATTTATGGGTACTCTGTGGAATACCTATGCATTCTTTGTGCTGTATGCAAATATTGATGAGTTTGACGCTACGAAGTATACATTGGATTATGAAAAATTGTCTGTTATGGACAAGTGGCTGTTGTCCAAGCTGAATACGTTGATCCAGACAGTAGACGATAATCTTGCAAATTATCGGATTCCGGAGAGTGCAAGAGCACTTCAGGATTTTGTGGATGACATGAGTAACTGGTATGTAAGAAGAAGTCGTGAGCGTTTCTGGGCAAAAGGAATGGAACAGGATAAGATCAATGCATACATGACACTGTATACAGCGCTTGTAACTGTTTCAAAAGTAGCAGCTCCGATGATTCCGTTTATGACAGAGGAAATTTATCAGAATCTGGTATGCAGTATTGACGCTGATGCACCGGAAAGTATTCACTTGTGTGATTATCCGGCAGCAGATGAGAAGTTCATCGACAGAGAGCTGGAAGCCAATATGGAACATGTTCTGAAACTGGTTGTAATGGGACGTGCATGTCGAAATACATCCAATATTAAGAATCGTCAGCCAATCGGACATATGTTTGTGAAAGCAGAATTTGACCTTCCGGAATTTTATCAGGAAATTGTAGCGGATGAGCTGAATGTTAAGAATGTGAAATTTACCGCAGATGTTCGTGACTTTACTTCTTATAGTTTTAAACCGCAATTGAAGACAGTTGGACCAAAATATGGTAAACTGTTAGGAGGAATCAAAAATGCATTGGATCAGTTAGACGGCAATGCTGCAATGGATGAACTGAATGCAAATGGTTCTTTAAAACTTGACGTAAATGGACAGGAAGTTCTTTTGTTTAAAGAAGATCTGTTGATCGAAACAGCACAGGTGGAAGGCTTTGTGTCAGAAAATGATAATGGAATTACGGTAGTTCTGGATACTAACCTGACGGAAGAATTGTTAGAAGAAGGCTTTGTAAGAGAAATTATCAGCAAAATTCAAACAATGCGTAAAGAAGCCGGATTTGAAGTTATGGATCAAATTTTTGTAACTTATCAGGGCAGCGAAAAGGCAGAGAATGTATTTGAAAAATATGCAGATAAGATCGGAAAAGAAGTTCTGGCAATTTCTGTGATAAAAGCAGAACCGGCCGGATACGTTAAAGAGTGGAAAGTGAATGGCGAGGCAGTAACTCTCGGCGTTCAAAAAGAAGAAAAGTAAGGAATTGAGAAAATGGATAACACAAATTTAGCAACAGGAAAAAAATTTAATAAAGAAGCGTTTAAAGAGATGGTGCGGGAAAATGTAAAGACGTTGTACCGTAAAACTGTAGATGAAGCGAGTCAGCAGCAGATTTTTCAGGCAGTCAGCTATGCACTGAAAGATGCTATTATTGACGACTGGCTTTCTACACAGGCGGCATATAAAAAATCTGGCGCCAAGACAGTATACTATATGTCGATGGAGTTTTTGATGGGGCGTGCTCTTGGAAATAACTTGATCAATATGACAGTTTATGATGAAGTGAGAGAGGCGCTTGATGAACTCGGATTTGATTTGAATGTAATTGAAGACCAGGAGCCGGATGCGGCTCTTGGTAATGGGGGACTGGGACGACTGGCAGCATGTTTCCTAGATTCTCTGGCAACGCTGAACTATCCGGCATACGGATGTGGAATCCGGTATCGCTATGGAATGTTCAAACAGAAGATCAAAGACGGTTATCAGGTAGAAACACCGGATAACTGGCTGAAAGATGGTAATCCATTTGAAATTCGCAGAGATGAGTATGCAAAAGAGGTACGTTTTGGAGGAAAAGTACGTTTTGAGCATGATGCTGAAACAGGAAGAGATAAATTTATTCAGGAAGACTTTGAGTCTGTACTGGCAATTCCGTACGATATGCCGATTGTAGGTTATAACAATCATGTAGTAAATACATTGCGAATCTGGGATGCAAAGGCAATCACAGACTTCCAGCTGGATTCTTTTGACAGAGGAGATTATCACAAAGCGGTAGAGCAGGAAAATCTTGCCAAGACAATTGTAGAGGTATTGTATCCAAATGATAATCATTATGCTGGAAAAGAACTTCGTCTGAAACAGCAGTATTTCTTTATTTCGGCAAGTTTGCAGGAGATTCTTGCAAAGTATAAACGTGAGCATAAAGATATTAAAAAATTGTATGAAAAAGTTGTTATTCAGATGAATGATACACATCCGACAGTGGCAGTTCCGGAATTGATGCATCTTCTTATTGACCAAGAAGGACTGACTTGGGAAGAAGCATGGGATGTTACCACAAAAACTTGTGCGTATACAAACCATACCATTATGGCAGAAGCGTTAGAAAAATGGCCGATTGACCTGTTCTCCAGACTTCTTCCTCGTATTTATCAGATTGTACAGGAAATTGACCGAAGATTTGTCAACGAGGTTCGGGCAAAATATCCTGGAAATGAAGAGAAAGTCAAAAAGATGGCAATTCTTTGGGATGGTCAGGTCCGTATGGCTAATATGGCAATCATCGCAGGATTTTCTGTAAACGGTGTAGCGCGTCTGCATACGGAGATTCTGAAAAATGAACAGCTGCGTGACTTCTATGAGATGATGCCGGAGAAATTCAATAATAAGACAAACGGTATTACACAGAGACGTTTCCTGGCACATGGAAATCCGCTTTTGTCTGACTGGATTACAAAACATATCGGAGATGGATGGAAGACTGATCTTTCACAGATTGAAAAGTTGAAACCACTTGCAGAAGATGAGCAGGCGAGAAAAGAGTTTATGCAGATCAAGTATCAGAATAAAGTACGCCTTGCAAAATATATCAAAGAGCACAATGGAATTGATGTAGATCCACGTTCTATTTTTGATGTACAGGTAAAACGTCTGCATGAGTACAAACGTCAGTTATTGAATATCTTACATGTTATGTATCTGTACAATCAGATTAAAGAGCATCCGGAGATGTCTTTCTATCCAAGAACATTTATTTTCGGAGCAAAGGCAGCGGCAGGATATCTTAGAGCAAAAGAAACAATTAAGCTCATCAATTCAGTAGCAGATGTTGTGAATAATGATAGAAGTATCAATGGTAAACTGAAAGTCGTATTTATTGAAGATTATCGCGTATCTAATGCTGAGCTGATTTTTGCGGCAGCAGATGTAAGTGAACAGATTTCAACAGCATCTAAAGAAGCTTCTGGTACAGGAAATATGAAGTTTATGTTGAATGGAGCGCCAACATTAGGAACTATGGACGGTGCCAATGTTGAGATTGTAGAAGAAGTTGGAATTGAGAATGCGTTTATCTTTGGATTAAGCTCTGAAGAAGTGATCAATTATGAGAATCATGGTGGATATAATCCAACAGATATTTATTTCAATGATTGGGAATTAAAACGTGTCATTGATCAGTTAATGGATGGAACTTATGCACATGGCGATCATAATATGTATAAGAACCTTTATAATTCTTTGTTAAATACACAGTGTACGGATAAGGCAGATACTTACTTTATCTTAAAAGATTTCCGTTCCTATGCAGATGCACAGAAGAGAGTGGAAGAAGCGTATCGTGATACTGACAGATGGGCGAAGATGGCAATGCTTAATACAGCATGCTGCGGTAAATTTACTTCAGACCGTACCATTGAAGAATATGTAAGAGACATCTGGAAACTGGAAAAAGTAACTGTGACACCACAGGAGTTTTAACAAAAGAAGAGTCAAGAGAAATTCTGCAAGGAGGTGCATTTTATGGGATATTATGAAAGTTATGATTATTCCAATTTAGGAAGTAATGGTATAGCAACGGTTTTGATGGTATATCTGCTCATATTTGTTGTATGGGGGATTTATTCATTGGTTTGTTATATTATAAAAGGGATTGGGCTGTATACGATTGCAAAGGATCAAGGAGAAGACTATCCTTGGCTTGCATTCGTGCCGTTTGCAAGAACTTATTTGCAAGGAGAATTGGGCGGAGAAATTGTTTTAAAAAAGAAATCCATTCGAAACCCTGGAATCTGGCTGATTGTGCTGCCATTTATTGAAGGTGCAGTGGTGATGATCTTTTATCTGTTGATCTTTGGTGTGATCGGTTTCAGTGCGTATACGACGATGGGATATTCCCATTCCTATATGGGAGCAGGAACGATCGGAACAATGGTCGTTTTGATGATTTTGTTCATTCTGATCCTAATTGCAGGTGGAGCAGTGAAACAAGTATTGCAGGTACTGGTAAACCATCAGATTCTTGAAAGTTTTACTACAAAAAACATGTCGATTGTACATGCGATTCTGATGAGTTTGATCCCATTGTATGAGCCTCTTTGTTTATTTATTATGAGCAGAAGAGTAGATAAACAGAATCCAACCAATATGGATGGACAGTATCATTCGTTTGAAGTTCAGCGCGGATTAATGGGGCAGGAGCCGACGATGCCGGAAACACAGCCGACAGAGATAACACAGCCGGAGGCGGAAGTGCAGCCGGCAGAGGTAACTCAGCCGGAGACAGAAGTACAGCCGGCAGTGGAATTAGAGAAAGAAAATGAATAATGAAAAGAAACCCTTCATATCTTTTGGTATGGAGGGTTTTTTATGAAGTATCACGCAGCGAGATATCGGATTTGGCTGCAAAAGGCAAAGTCCTTTGGCGCCTTTGTGGTCATTCTTTTACTTTTACCTTATGTAGTGACAGTGTTTGTACATGGAGCGGATTGGCAAGAAGGGATTCAGCAGGAATGGTATGTCCGGGTGATGCAGCCTCAGCCGGTTGGAACAAAAGAAAGTATGGTGACAGAAATTCCATGGGAAACTTATTTTATAGGGCTGCTGGCTCTGGAAAGTGAAGAAAACAGTGAGGCGGAGCTATTAAAAGCGCAGGCAGTTTTGATTCGGACCCGATTGTATCAACAGATGAAGGAAGATCCGCAGATGGTGCTTTCGGAGCGGTATCTGAGTATAGAAGAAATGGAGAAACGCTGGGGTGGACAAGAGTTCAAAACAATATATGAAAACTTAAAGCGTGCAATGAAGGAAACAGAGAATCAAGTCCTTTATTATGGAGAAAATTATGCGTGGGCTCCGTATCATCAATCCAGTAACGGAATGACAAGGTCGGCAGAAGAAGTATTGGGGACAGATGCGTACCCATATTTGACAGTGCTGGAATGTCCATGTGATAAAGAGGCACAGGAAGAGATTAGGACCTGTTCCTATAGTTATGAAGAAATACAAACAAAATGTCAGCCGTTTCTGGTAGCGGTGGAGAAAGAAGAGGCGGAAAAAATCTATCGGTTTGAGGACTTTGAGATCTTGTCTTATGATGCGGCGGGCTATGTAAAGGAACTGCGGATTGGAAAAACGATCTGTACAGGCGATCAATTTCGAGATGCACTGGGATTGGCATCCAGTGATTTTTCTTTGCAGGAGCAGGAGGGAAAGCTGAGAATTACGACAACCGGGAATGGACATGGAATGGGGATGAGTCAGTGGACGGCTAATGAAATGGCAAAAGAAGGACGTTCTTATGAAGAAATTCTGCAATTTTTCTTTGCAGGAACAGAGTTAAGAGATGGAGGAGAAGTGAGACAAAAAATATAAGAACAAGATTGTTCAGAGTATGTATAAGGCATCACGTTTCTGGCAAAAATAGAGTCAGAGGTGATGAATATGAATAACAATGAAAAACAATCCTTCCTAAAAGGAAAGGGCGCTGCTGTTGCGTTGGTTCTTTGTTTTGTTGCAGTGATTGCACTTGTTGGAACATTTACTTTTCGCAATTATCGGAACAAAATGAATCAACAGCTGGCGCAGGCGGAAAAAATGACAAAAGAGGAGACCGAGGCAACAACGGGAAAAGATATTGTACTTCCGGAGGAAGAGAATACATTAGAGACAGAAGATGACACGGAGGAGGAGAGCCGGGAAGAGGCAGCTGAACAGGGATCATTAGAGGAAACATCAGAGGAAACTGCCGGAAATGGGATGAATGTGTGGTTTGATGAAAACAGTACATTGGATTGGCCGGCAAGCGGAGCGGTACTGATTGATTACAGTATGGATCAAACGGTATATTTTCCAACACTGGAACAGTATCAATATAATCCGGCTCTGATTATCAGCGGGGAGACAGGAGAAATTATCAGTGCTGCGCAGGAAGGCATTGTATCATCGATTGAGCAGGAAGCACAAACCGGGTTGACTGTCACAGTGGATATGGGCAATGGGTATCAGGCAGTATACGGACAGCTGAAGGAAGTACCGGTTGAAATCGGAGCTTACGTGAATAAGGGGCAGACTCTGGGGCATTTGAGTGAACCTACAAAATATTATTCTGTAGAAGGTCCGAATTTATATTTTGAACTGCTGAAAGATGGAACCCCGGTAAACCCGATGGACTATATGGAAGGTTAAGTGAAAAGATGTCGATTAATCTGATTGGATGGATTATCGGCATCTTTTTTGCTGCCAGACAAGCGATAAAACAGTTTAGTGGACTGTTTTGAGTAGTGTTTTTTTACAAAACGATAATTAAGTCTAGGATATAACAATAAGTCGATTGTGCATATAGTATATCTTGCAATATAATTTCACTGGAAATGTGTGCAAAAATACACAAGGAGGAAAAAGAAAGTGAACCGAAGAATGAGAAAAAGGGTACTGAGTATGTTTCTCGCCGTTGCAATGGTGATTCCTGGAATCAGTGTGCAGGCAAAAGAAACATCGGTAGGTAAGACGTATGCAGAGGAAGAAAATTCCCGAGTACGGTTAAATTTTAACAGGGATTGGAAATTTTACCGTGGGGATGTGGAGAATGCACAAAGTCTGGATTTTGATGATACAGAAAAGTATCAGGAAAAAGATTATACAGAAAAGAGCTGGGCTGTATATCAAGAAGCAGTAGATCAAGCGAACGCAATATTAGCAAAAGAAAATGCGACTCAGGATGAAGTGAATGACGCAAAAGCGAAGTTGGAAGAGGCTGCAAAAGCATTGAAAACGGTAGAAGTCATTCCGGGAGAGCCGGATAAAGAACCAGAGAAACCAGAGAAACCGGAGAAACCGGGCAAACCGGAAAAACCAGGAAACGGAAATTCTGGTGCGGAATCAGATAAGAAACCAAGTCAGAGTACCGGGAATAAAGCAGTGGTAACAGGTGATCTCCTTCTTTTCTTATGAAAAAATCATATAAAACCAAGGTTGAAAATTTGTAATTAAAAATTTAAAAAAGGTGTTGACAATTTGATCTATCTCGGTTATAGTGTAAATGTAGTAATCGTTACTATTATTGTTATTGAAATGAAAGGGGGATTCCATTGGCGAACTTGAAATATAGTCGGCAGCGTGAATCCATCAAGCAGTTTTTGGCAACAACGAAAGAACATCCGACTGCCGATACAGTATATATGCATGTGAGGGAAGAATTTCCTAACATCAGTCTGGGAACGGTATATAGGAATCTGAAGCTATTAACCGAGTTAGGGGAGGCAATCAAGATTACCGCTCCCGATGGCGGCGACAGGTTTGATGGATGCGTTCAGCCACACAATCATTTCTACTGCACAAGGTGCAGGAAGATACTGGACTTAGATTTAGATATGTCTAAGATTGAGCAGATCAATCAGGCGGCAGCTGAAAATTTTGAAGGTATTATAGAGTCCAGTAATACCATATTTTTTGGTCAATGCAGTGACTGCATTAAAAAGTCATAACAAATAAAAATCAGAAAAAGAAAAGGAGAACAGGAATTATGAAAAAATTTGTATGTACAGTATGTGGTTATGTTTACGAGGGAGAAGCAGCACCGGCAGAATGTCCACAGTGCCATGTTGGAGCTGACAAGTTCAAAGAGATGACAGGAGAAAGAGAATGGGCTGCTGAGCACGTAGTAGGAGTAGCACAGGGCGTTAGCGAAGATATCATTGCAGACTTGAGAGCTAACTTTGAAGGAGAGTGTTCAGAAGTTGGTATGTACCTTGCTATGGCAAGAGTTGCTCATAGAGAAGGATATCCGGAGATTGGTCTGTACTGGGAGAAAGCAGCTTGGGAAGAGGCTGAGCATGCATCTAAGTTTGCAGAACTTCTTGGCGAAGTTGTTACAGACAGCACAAAGAAAAATCTTGAAATGCGTGTAGAAGCAGAGAACGGAGCTACAGCTGGTAAGTTTGATCTTGCTAAGAGAGCAAAAGCTGCTAATCTTGACGCAATCCACGATACAGTACACGAGATGGCTAGAGACGAGGCTCGTCATGGAAAAGCATTCGAGGGACTTCTGAAGAGATACTTCGGCTAAGATTAGATTTGGATGAATCAATCCAGAGAATATACGAAAAAATAAGGTATCAGCGTGCTGATACCTTATTTTTTGATATGCTATGCATACGATAAAACAGTCCGGTGGATTGTTTTGAGTAACAAAGATGGATTTTACCGGGCAAACGTACAAATCAGAGCATCTTTCTTTTTTCTGTTTAATTGTTTGATCGCATATTCTCGTTTCATTGCCTCTTCTTTTGTAGAAAAAATTTCATAATAAACAAGTTCTACCGGTCTTCGGCAGCGAGTGTATTTAGCACCTTTTCCGAGATTGTGATCTTGAATCCGTTTTTCTAAATTATTTGTCCATCCTGTATATAGACTTCCGTCGGAACATTTTACGATATAGGTATAATTGGAAGAAATTACATGGTCTGTCATCATATCATACACTTTCTAAATATAAATTAAAATTATGATGTTGGGGTCAAAAGAGTTTGTAAAAACTCTCTGACCTACCATATAGTACCTTGAAAATTTTACACAACTGGATTTTTATGGCTTTCCCGATGTTAGTAGGCAATACCAACGTGACAGTTATCCTTTTTGTTATGCCAATACTGGATTTTGAGCATAGTGCCCCAAGCCCTTTCGATAAGTAGTGTCTGCTGATTAAGCAGCTATCTGTAACTTCCAACTCTTATATCTGTTCCGGTCATACCAGAATCGGAACAGATATAAGAGCACAAAGTATTCGCCTCTGAATCCTGAACAGATTCGTCACGAATACAGAT
>CAJKWK010000036.1 GCA_905203555.1 uncultured Lachnospiraceae bacterium | reverse complement strand
TTCCCACTGCCGGGCGGGTCAGGGACTTTCACCCGTTAGAACGTGCGCCCGCCGGGCGCACCTAAAACGAAAAACCCTTCCAGTATCTGGGAGGGTTTTTTTCTACCTGAATGAAGTCTTGTACTTTTCGTCACAGAAAAGTTGTCATTAGGACTTCTGAGCGGAAATCCCCGGCATTCTATGACCAAGGAATTCACAAACATTGACAGTATGCAGAGCGGTCAGTGCTGAATGAGGGATTTCCGGAAGCATAATTGTATAGAAAAATAAAAGAAATTGAGAAAGGAGAATGATAAAGATGTACCAGTCATATAGGCCGATGGCAGATATTGCCTCCCAGTATACGAAACTCTACTATGATCCAGTCTCCAGGAAACATTTTGGTAAATGTCCATTCTGTCATGGTTCTACTGCTACATTTTCTGCGGATAATAAAATAGGAACTTTTTTCTGCTATGGCTGTGGAGTAGGAGGAACCAGGAAAGACTTTCTAATTCGTATGAAAGAAGTTTCTATGCCAATATCAATCCCAGACAAAGATCCGATTCTGTCACAAATTTATGAAGAAGCTGCTTATTATTATTACGAGCAGCTGATGCGTTCTGACAACATTGGAAAGCGGTATTTGTTCAAACGCGGTATCACCAAAGCCAACATAGCAGAATACGGCCTTGGATATGCACCAGATGCATTTGCTAATCTGTACAATATAATGATCAGGCAATACCCACAGGAAGATCTGATGCGTTCCGGACTGTTTAAAATCAGCCAGAAAGGAAATCCATATGATTTCTTTCGGAACCGCGTTATATTCCCGATTATGGATCGTGTGGGAGATGTCATTGCATTTGGCGGCAGGGTAATGGACGATTCAAAGCCAAAGTACATCAATTCGCCAGAAAGCACGTTATTCAGCAAAAGAAATTGTTTGTATGGATATCCATATGATGCAACGAACAGAAAAAGAGGTATTATAATCTGTGAGGGCTATATGGATTATATTGCAGTACACAGTGCTGGTTTTTCAGACTGTGCTGCCGTGCTCGGCACCGCTTTAACCGAAGAACATGCCAGGCTGATTGCATCTGATTACACCGAAGTCTATCTTTCCATGGATAGTGATGGTGCAGGCATCCATGCAGCTAAAAAATCCATTGCGGTTCTGGAAAAAGAAGGTTTAACAGTCAGGGTTCTTGATTTGAAGCCGCACAAGGATCCAGATGAATTCATTCGAAAGAATCCGTACGGTGTAGCCGGTTTTACCAAACGCATCGAACAGGCTCTGCCGGCTTATAAATTTCTGGCCAGACACGCAGGAGATATGGACGAACTTATTAACATTCTCATACAGCAGGTATCTTAACCTGCTGTTTTTTTTGAAAAAAATCTGTGGTAAAAGAAAAAATGCGATTTTTTATATCCGCAACTTTTTTTTAAAAACAGCAAGAAAAATCAGACAAGAAAACCAATAACGGGGTTATTTTTTACATAATTAGAATGTAAAAACCTGCTGACGCAGAGAAAGGAGAAATGCCTTGGTGAGTACCTGATAGGAAAAAAAAGCATCAATGGAAGACACAGTAAAAAAAATTTCGTCCGATAAGTTCGATGCCATGTTGGAACGCATCATCAATAACGGACATCCAATCAGCGGGTGGTTTCCAACCATGGAAGATGCCAAGAAAATCATAGAACAGCCGATAGAAAACTATGAATTTATCCTTTGGATTCTGGAATCCAACCCAGACCTCACACTGACAGAAGAACAGGAAGCAGCATATAATCTGCTGCAGGAAACGCTGGCGCGATGTACGCAGATCACAGAACATTAGCGACTTTGCTTTTTTGCGTTATTGAGCGGAAACAATTCCATAATTGTGTTAAGAAAAACAATAAGGATTTTATAAAAAAGATGTCTTTGTTGTTTTTAAAAAATAATAAGGAGGAAATACTCATGCAAAACAACGCAGTAAGCGTTTTCCCCAAAGAGGGAATCTACGCAAAAACAAAAAAGAATGTAAAGCATCTTATGAATACCGCAGCTGTCCTTGGTACATATGCGATTTGTCAGATGAATACATTTGCAATGGCTGGTTTGGATCCGAATCAGTATCAAATTAAGGATACTTCAGATTTTAATCCAGAAGGTATTATTTTATCACTGGCATTTTGGGCATGTCGTCTGATGGGAATTTCGATGCTGATCTGGGGTATTTATGGATACTTGACTGCCAGAAAAGATGGAGAAGCAGAGTCCATGAATGGCGCAATCGGTAAGCTGGTATCTGGTGGTGCATTAATCGCAATGCCATTTCTGCTGAAAACATTAGGAATCATAGGGTAAAAGCCGCTATTTGCACAGGAAGTTTGTATTAAAAAGGCCCAGGGGCCGGTGCCTATAATGGGCGCCGGCCTTTGCTGTGAAAGGAGAGAGATACAATGCGAAAAAAACTGCGAATATTTTTCGCAAACATTTCTACGGTTATTTCAATGTGGATGCTATACACAATGAATGCTCTAGCAGATCTGAAAATCACACCCAATATTACGGTAGATGATTTCAATAATCTAACAGGGGATACGGTAGAATCTACGGTGCTTTGGATCGTATTTTTTATTCTGCGTCTTGTAGGAGTCATCGTGTTAATATGGGGGATTTATGGATACCTGACCGCAAAAAAAGACGGAGAAGCAGATCAGATCAATGTTGCAATGACAAAAGTAATTTTCGGTTCCTGTTTCCTTTGTATGCCATGGATCTTATCAAAAATAGGAGTAATTGCCACAAATTAGACTCATAAAGGAGGATTTATGAAGAAGAAAAAGATACTGGCATTTTTATGCCTTTGCTGCATGTTGTTTTCGCTCTGTGTGCCTACCATAGCATTTGCAGCGAATGATGAGAAGCTGGAAGAAAATATTGAGGCGTACAAAGGGCTGATTGATCAGGTAATCGCTGATCAGACCGAACTAGGAAATGATGAGAATGCAAAATTTTATACAGATATAAAAGCACAATTGGAAGAAATGGATCTAAGCGGAAAAAGTACCATTCGTGGTGGCTATGAAATTATTGATCACATATATTTTGATCTATATTCCGAATACGGAAAAAATATATTTTATTTAAAAAGTGTATGGAAAGAACGGTTTCGTTCAATTGCAGAGCAATCTGGTGTGGAAATGGGAACATTGACTACTGTGGATGAAAATGGAAATATTACCGAATCACAAGGCACAGAATCTAATGAGTTAGAAAATGCATCAGTTAAGGTTAATCTTTTGACATGGAATAACAAAGACGGATTAGAAGCAAAAAATCAGGGTGTTATCATGGAAATGTTAAAAGGCTTTGATAATACGACAAAATTTACTGCATGGGTTCGCGGAATAGCAATTGCGTTAGCAATTACTTTTGGATGTGTGACTATGTTGTCAATGACTCAAGATCGCCAAATGACAACAGAAGCATTACAAAGAGAATTTATTAAGCTTTTATTCGGCATTTGGTTTATTATGAATTTTAAATTTTTCGCGCTTTTAATTATACGGGTGGGTACGTTAATTGTTGAACAGGTAATGTTAATGCCTACTAATTTAACTGGAACGCGAGAAAATCAAGTTGTTAATGCGTTATGGCAAAGTCTTGCAGAGATAGCGGAAGAATATCCAGAAGGAGCTGGATTTTTTAGCATGGTTACTACTGGAGGAAATAACATTTTTGATGGACTTGGTGCCTCTCTTTCCAATACTTTTGGTGCATTTACAGGTTTTATTGGCAGTGGAATCATTCAGCTTGCATCCTCCCTTGTAGTCTATGCAGTTGCTGCGGAAATAGGTATCCGGTATGTCTTTACCCCAATCGCAATTGCTGATCTGTACAGTGAGAGATTTCGCAGTAATGGCTGGATGTGGCTCAAGAAGCTTTTTGCATGTTCCATGCAGGGCGCAGTCATTTTTATGATTATTTTTGTCATCAATATCATTAAGCAGTCCGTCGATACCTTTGATCCCATCACAAACACCGCCATTAACCTAACTATGATCGGTATGTTTGCAAAATCACGTGCTGTCGCTAATGACATTGTTGGCGTACATTAAAGGAGGAACAATATGATTATCCAGCCAGTCCCAAGGGACATTCGAAACATTAAAGCGAAATTTATTGGCCCGTTTACAAAAAGACAGTTTTTCTCTGTGGTCCCAGCAGCAATTCTTGGTTTTGTGGTTGCGAATCTTACCAAACCACTGGGTTTATCAGAAGAAATGCTGGTAGGAGTCATTGCGATTGTAGATGCGCCTATTTTAATCTGTGGATTCGTTGATTTTTACGGGATGCCAGCGTGGGTTTATTTTAAGGATGTATTTATCACAAAATTTCTTGCCCCGGCTGACCGGCCGTATGCAACGGAAAATACATTCCAAGACCTCGCAAAACAAAGCAAAATCACCTATGAATATTTTGATGGAGACGATACAGAGTATTCCGTAAAACAGATGAAAAAGAAGAAAAAAGCGAATGAAAAGCGTTTAAAGGCCTATTTGGATGCAAATCCAGACATGAAAGGAATTGAATAACGACTAATCTTTGAAGGGGCGGTTTTCCGCCCCATTCGTTTTTCACCAGTTTTGCGACATTTATTTCAAACCTCCCCATAATTAAAGAGCAATTAATAAGAAGGAGGCTTGTTATGTTTGGAAGAAAAAAAACACAATCCAACGTAGATGTGACGGAAATTGGTGGTACCTCAGCACAACGCAAACAAGGAATTGATCTGGATAAACAAATCCAGGATTTTTCCGGTGATGTAGGCACCATGGAAATTTCCAAAAAGAAAAAAGTAAAGGCAGCAAATGGAAAAACAGCAAAACAATCCAAATCCAAAGCGGCTAGAATTAAAGCAATCGAAGTACCAAAAACAGTGCAGCAGTCTATTCCGTACAAAAAAGTGTATGTGAACGGTATCATTGAGCCAGATACCAATTTGTTTACCAAATGTTATCGGCTGACAGACGCAAACTTCCGTACGGCAACCCAGGAAGCGCAGACAGAAATGTATTTCGCCTATGGAGACCTTCTGAATTATTTTTCACCGGATGTGCGTCCGCAGTTTATGATTTTCAACCGCAGTATTGATCGGGAAAAATTTGCGGAAGATACATTGTTAAAAGAAGGGAAAGATGAATTTAATTCTCTTCGTGAGGACATGAACAAAGTTCTTTTGTCAAAAATTAGTGAAGGACAAAGTAATATCGTACAAGAAAAATATTTGGTTGTAACGGTAAAAGCAGACAATATCGAACTGGCAAACGGTACTTTTTCACGTGTCGATGGAGAGGTATCTGCTTACCTTAAAAAAATCAATTCTGCATCAACCTCCCCAATGACGCTGCAGGAACGGCTGGAGCTCTTGTACAACATCTATAACCAGGACACGGATATGCCGTTCTTCAAAAAGATGAACATTGACGGTACGGAATCCCGCACATTTGACCTGGAATGGATGCATTATCTCGGACTCACCACCAAGGACATTATCGGTCCAAGCTCTCTGTCGTTCCGGACGAGTGACAGTTTCCGGGTTGGAGATAAATATGCAAGGGCATTATACCTCAAAAACCTTCCAACGCAGCTTTCTGCGGAAGTATTAACCGATATTGCGGATATTCCATGTAATGCAATTACAAGCATTCATTTTGCTCCTATGAGGCAGGATGAGGGTATTAAATTAGTACGAAATCAGATGCTTGAAATTAACCGTAACATGGCGGAAGCAGCCAAGAGAGCAGCGAAAAGCGGGCTGACTGCAGATATGGTATCTCCGGATCTGATGCAGGCGAAAAAAGACGCTGATAAGGCATATGACGACATTACAGTCAGGGATCAGAAAACCATTCTGATGACCGTTGTTATGACCATCTTTGCAGATGATATGGACGATCTGGACAAATACACCAAGATGGCACAGAATAATGCGGAAAAACATCTCTGCACGCTGCTGAAATTGAACTCGCAACAGGAAAGGGGCTTTGCTTCCTGTCTGCCTTTAGGAAATAATCAAATCTGGGCAAATCGATTGATGAACACAGAGTCAGCAGCCCTTTTTATCCCGTTTGAGTCACAAGAGCTTGTGCAGCCAGGAGGAATTTATTACGGTGTAAATGCAACAAGCAGAAACCTGATTATGATTAACAGGCTTCGGGGGCAAAACTCAAACGGGCTCATACTCGGTATGTCGGGTTCCGGAAAATCGTTTTCCGCTAAGCAGGAAATGACACAGGTATTCCTGTCAAATGAGGAGAACGAGATTCTGGTTGTAGACCCACAGGCAGAGTATCGCCCCTTATGTGAAGCACTGGGAGGACAGGTTATCCGTATTGCTCCCAGTTCAGACACCCACATTAACCCATTTGATCTGGATGTAACAGAAGATCGGAAAAACGGCGATGATCCGGTTACAATTAAATCGGATCAGATTTGTTCTATCTGTTCCAGTGCTATTGGAGGTCATCTGGGACTCAATCCAATTCAAACATCAGTAATTGACCGTTGTGTCCGCAGCTTATACGAAAAGTACCTGGAACATATGGATATGCTTAAGCAGCAGGGCAGTACTATTACCTGTGACAGGGCAGCTTGTCCAACTTTCAAGGATTTTTACCAACTGTTAAGCAGACAGCCGGAACCAGAAGCTGAATATCTGCGTATCGCCCTGGAAAAATACTGTATGGGTTCTTATGATACCTTTGCATATCAGACTAATGTTGATACCAACAATCGCTTTGTCGTCTATGATATTCGTGACATTAAAACAGGAATGCAGGAGATGGGTATGCAGGTTTGTTTAAACGATATCTGGAACAGAACCATTAATAACCGAACCAGAGGCAAGCGTACATGGATCTATATTGATGAACTTTATGTCTTGACACAATCAACCCTATCTGCGAGAATGTTGATGTACATGTGGAAGCAATTTCGTAAATACGGTGGTGTTCCAACAGGGATTACGCAGAATGTAGAGGATCTCCTTACAAATAGGGAGTCCCGCGGCATTATGAATAACTCATCTTTTATCCTGATGTTGAATCAGTCCGCAGATGACAGGCAGGAGATTGGGGCGATGCTGCATATTTCAGAAGCACAGCTTGACTATATTAAAAATGCAGATTCCGGACAGGGATTAATTTATACAGGACGCGCCATTGTTCCCTTTGTTAATAAGTTCCCAAAGGGCTCAAAATTATACGACGTTATGACAACCAATCCATCGGATGGCTAAAGATGCAGTGAAATATATTGACTTCAAGTCTCGGTTGTTCATTTATATTAACATCCTTAACGACAGATTACATCTGAAACGGGCGGTTCAAAACCGCCTGTTTTTGTAATCGGCAATCCTGATTACATCTTTAACAGAGTGGGAGAGTATGTGGGATTCCCATTTGTATTAGAGTTGAAACAGGCTCACAAAGCCAGGAAAATCAAGGGTTTGCGGCGACAGGACCATTTTGCGAAAATAGGCTCGTTAACGATGTAATTTCGATTGACAAACTTTTGTCAGATGCCTGTTACATGTGTGAATATAAACGGGTTTTTTGGAAAAAGGGCCGCCGTTTCATGTGTGAATTAAGATTGCGACAATAGAATAAATTATCAGACGATATTTTTTGTCCAGATACACCTTTAACGGCGGTTGGAAATGTTGTCAGATAACTTGATATATCCGTAACGGCAGAGGTCCAAATCTGTCACATACAGCGATATTACACCGTTTATGATTTTGGGGGTGTGGTGGAGGATGCGGCGATATTACATAGAAAACAGTGAAATCAGATGTGAAACGGGATTTTGGGTGCTCAGTGAGAAGATGAAACTTGCAGTTAAATTAGACATGAAACAGCCAGATTACAGATGAAACGGGAAATTTACATGACGCTCTGTAGCCGGGAGTGTTCTTTCTTATTAAAATGTGGTATACTGGCAGAAATGGAGGGGTGAGTATGTATATAATGATAAACCATCCGACAAAGGGATGGTCTTTGGGGTTTTTATACGAGGTTCCGGGAGTACCGGAGCAGTTTAAGATATTCCTGCAAAACAGCGACGGATTCCAGGTACGGCATCTGGTCCGCTGGCTTCACGGGCACAATGTAAGAGGCGTGGCTTACTGTACCGGCGGCTGGTTTGACCGAATGCGGTGCCACAGGTTCGTAAGCCAGTTTAACGCCGGTATGGAGGAGTGCGGGATGCTGGCGGATCTGGGAGAGTTTTATGAGGAAGTTGTAGCTGCGGAGGAGAGGATGAAACGGGAGGCTGCGGCTGAGAGAGACAACTCTTAATAAGGAAGGTGATCCAATGTTTACAATCATTTTGGGAGATATTACAAAAGAGCCAGTGGATGCCATTGTGAACGCCGCCAACACCAGTCTTCTGGGCGGCGGAGGCGTAGACGGTGCCATTCACCGGGCCGCAGGGCCGGAACTTCTGGCGGAGTGCCGGACGCTTCACGGCTGCGAGACAGGACAGGCGAAAATTACAAAGGGATACCGCCTTCCGGCAAAGTATGTGATCCACACGCCTGGACCGATCTGGAGAGGCGGCATCATGGGCGAGGAGCAGCTGTTGCAGAGCTGCTACGAAAACTGCCTGAAGCTTGCGGCGGAGAACGGATGCCGGAGTGTGGCATTTCCGTCCATCAGTACGGGCGTTTACCGCTTCCCTCTGGAAACGGCTTCTGAGATTGCTGTCAGGACGATTCTTAAGTTTTTAAAAACCCATCCGGACATGGAAGTGCGGATGGTGTGCTTTGACAGGGAGACGCTTGGGTATTACGAGAATGCTTTAAAGAAACAGACTAAGATTGTTAATGAGGAGGATTGATTTCGATGAGAAAGAATTTTGGAGCAAAACCATGGACTTATCCGCAGCCGGTGCTGATGATCGCAACCTACGGGGAGGACGGCACGCCGGATGTGATGAATGCAGCCTGGGGCGGCATCAGTGACGATACGCAGATTTCCATCTGTGTCAGTGCAGATCATAAAACCACAGAGAATATTCTTACAAGAAAGGCATTTACGGTCAGTATGGCAGAATCTTCCTATATAAAGGAATGCGACTATGTTGGCATCGTGTCCGGAAACGATGTACCGGACAAGTTTGAAAAAGCCGGCTTTCACGCGGAGAAGTCGGAGTTCGTGGATGCTCCGATCATCAAGGAGCTTCGCATGGCGCTGGAATGCAGACTGGTAAGCTACGATCCGGAAACCTGCCGGCTGGTAGGGGAGATTGTGAACGTTAGTGCCGACGAGAGCGTTTTGGATAAAGACGGAAAGATTGATCCGGACAGACTGCAGCCCATTACCTTCGATCCGGTACACAATGAGTATAGAGTAATTGGAGAACGGGTAGGCAGGGCGTTCCGGGACGGATTGGAGCTGAAATGATATGATTGCGATAGTATGTGTGGATGATAACAACGGAATGATGTTCAACCACCGGCGCCAGAGCCAGGACCGGATGCTTCGGGAGCATGTCCTGCAGGAGACAAATGGTGCGGCTGTCTGGATGAATGCCTACAGTGCAAAGCAGTTTGCGGATGTGGAACCTTCCAGATTGAAGGTTTGTGAGGATTTTCTGGAACAGGCCGGAAATGGGGATTCCTGCTTCGTGGAGAATCAGGATCTGCGGCCGTATCTGGACCGGACCAGGGAAATCATTTTGTATAAATGGAATCGGGTTTATCCGGCAGATTTCCGGTTTGAGGTGGATTTAAACAGTTGGAAACTGGAAAAAACGGAAGAATTTGCCGGATCTTCCCATGAAAAAATAACAAGGGAGCGATACATACGATGAGAAAATTGAAACTTTGGCTGGCAGGCGTGATTCTGGCAGCATCCGTAGCGGTTTCCGCTTGCGGAAATGCAGGAGTAGCGGAAACAACGGCGGTTTTAAGCACACAGATACAGGCTGAGAAAATTTTTACGGAAGCGACGGAACCAGAGACCGTAGAGACGACAGCGGAAAGTCTGGCAGCGTCCAAGGAAACCCATGAAAGCAGCGTGGTTACGGCGCCGGCGGCAGAGTTTGATCTTTCCTCCGTTCCGGCTTATTCCGGACAGGCCTATGTGCCGGTGAACGACAACATCCCGTTCTTTACGGATGGAGAACTAACAACGGAATCCTTCGAGACCTACAGTCCCCTTGATGGCCTGGGCCGGTGCGGCGCGGCATATGCAAGCGTGGGACAGGATCTGATGCCAACAGAAGACCGTGGCTCCATCGGGCAGGTAAAGCCGACCGGCTGGCACACGGTCAAGTATGACAATGTGGATGGGAAATACTTGTACAACCGCTGCCACCTGATTGGATATCAGCTAACGGCAGAGAACGCAAACGAGGAAAACCTCATCACCGGAACCAGGTACTTAAATATAGAAGGTATGCTGCCATTTGAAAACATGGTTGCCGACTATGTCAAGGAGACCGGAAACCATGTGATGTACCGCGTAACCCCGGTGTTCGAGGGAGATAATCTGGTAGCATCCGGTGTACTGATGGAGGGAAAATCCGTAGAAGATAACGGCGAAGGTGTGTTGTTCTGTGCGTACGCTTACAATGTGCAGCCAGGTATTTCCATCGACTACGCTACCGGAGACAGTGCAGCTGCTGGAACGGAGCAAAGTGTTGCAGCTGAGCAGCCGCAGACAGAAGCAGTAGAACAGATGGAAAATGCGGTACAGGAAGAAATACCTAAGGAAGAAACCTACATCTTGAACACCAGCACGAAGAAATTCCACAGGCCAGGCTGTTCTTCCGTGAAGCAGATGAAGGAATCCAACAAAGAGGAATTTACCGGAAGCAGGGATGATGTGATTTCCAGAGGATACGATCCCTGTAAGCGGTGCAATCCATAAAAGATACAAGATTGGAGTTAATACAGTTCAAAGGAGTTATGGGATCTGACGAGGATCTTATGACTCCTTTTGTCTTGAGAAGTTCGTGCATAGATTATGTCTGTCGATGTCCAATAGAGTTAAAAACCCCGTAGATCGACAGACAAAAATTTGATTTTTGCGGAAAATTTGAAAATCAAACGCATAATTATAATGCAAACAACATCGTCTCAAATGTTTTATGCGTGTAATAGCGATAAAACCGCTGTATGAATCTCTCCATATTGGAATGTAAAGGCTCTTCAATCAGTTCATCAAATAAATACGTCTGCGTATGAATCTCTCCATATTGGAATGTAAAGACGGATTGCACCGCTTACAGGGATCATATCCCCTTGGTATAAATCTCTCCATACTTGGAATGTAAAGAAGAAAACCTGTAAAAACCCATTTTTTCTTTATCCGCAGAGATTTTATTCTTGCCAGATGCTTCACAATTCGTTAAGATGGAGGTGTAATTAAAAAAGCCAACAGGCAAAAAAAAGAAAGGACGAAAAAGATGAACAAAAAAGAGTTGATCGAAAAAGTATCTGCGAAAGCATTCATGAGTAAGAAGGATACTGAGGTAATTTTAAACGCCTTTACCGCAACTGTAACAGAAGCATTAAAAGAAGGTGATAAGATCCAGATAGTTGGGTTTGGAACCTTCGAGGTGCAGGAAAAGCCAGCTCGTACCGGCAGAAACCCGAAGACTGGAGAGCCTATGGAAATTGCGGCCTCACGTGTGCCGAAGTTCAAGTTTGGTAAAACAGTAAAAGATCAGATGTAAGAAAGACTCCCGTTCCACAGATGAAAATTTCATCTATGGGGCGGGATTTTTTTTGCGAAAAACCAATTTGCTGCCTATCGCTTCCATAATTGTTGTATCAGAAGTATTTTAATCCAATCACAGAAGGAGGAAGATTATGAGAAAGAAACTTTTAACCTGCATGGCGGCAGCAATGGTATGTGCAATGCCTTTATCTGCTCAGGCAGCAAAGGCAATCAACAGTGTCTCTCTTTCCTTTGACGCCGAAAACTTCGACGAGGAAGGAGTACCAGAAATTGAAGTAGAAGCCAAGGGAAGCACCTATGATGCAGGAGATGTGATGCTGGCATCGGAATATTACAGCGGTGATGAGGCAAATGAAAGTAAATACGAAGGTGATCATCAGACCTATGTGGTGGAACTATCAGCAGATGATGATTACTATTTTAACATCACAAAGTCCAGCAAGATCAACTTAAACGGAGCCGGAGCAGAATTTGTCAGGGCATCCCGAAAGGATAATGGTACTACACTAATCATTACTGTCAAACTTACCCGTCTTGATACATTCCTGGGTGAAGTGCAGGATGCTGGTTGGAAAGAAAACGGAATGGCAGAATGGGAACCCGCCATCGGAGCTGTATCTTATCAGCTTTCTTTCCGGGACAGCAAAGGAAAAGTGAAGAGAGTAGAAACTGGCGGAACCCAGTATGATTTCCGGCCGTTTATGCAGAAAGCAGGTTCTTACAGTTACGAAGTAAGACCAGTCAGTATTGAAGGAAAAAAAGGTGAAAAAACAAGTGGTGGAGGAGTAGAAGTTTCTGATGAAACAGCAGCTTCCAATAAATCGTTATTTGAAGTGGAGTATGAGCAGATTTATGAAGGGGAGCTGAAGGGACCAGGAACTACCCGCACGGAATACAAAAATGTTGGATGGCAGCAAGATGAAAGCGGAAAATACTGGTATTGCAATCAGGACGCATCCTATATACAGACGAATTGGCTTCAGGACGGCGGAAACTGGTATTTCTTTGATGCAGACGGTTGGATGGTTGTCGATAATTACGCAAGCTGGGGCGGAAAAGATTATTATTTTGGATCAGATGGTAAAATGCAGATTAGTGGGAAAGCGCCCGATGGCCGTAAGATAGAAGAAAATGGTGCATTGGAAGGGATTTCCAAGTATGAAATGGATCCTGATGAGTTATCTATGGAAGCATTCGGGCCTGGAATGGAAAGGAAATGAGAAAAACTCTCCCCGAAAATTTAATGAGAAAAATCCTCGTATTGTCGGGGATTTTTTCTTTACAAAAAAATGAGAAAATTCCTTATCCGCAAAATCCCAAATTTGTTTTCAGGAAGAAAATTTCATACACTGTAAATAAGAAATGAGGTGTTAAATTGTGGAATTAACAGGATTATGCGTAAGCGTGGAAAACAGGGACAAGAAAACAGGAATCGTTACTGTGCAGGTTATCGATTTGAAAACGCAAAAAAAAGTAACGGTGATGGGAGCAATATCCGTAGTCTCAGAGAAGAAAAAGTACCTGATGACAGGGGAATATGACAGCACAGGAATCTTCCGTTTCGGACGCATTCGGAGAACATCCGAAAGCATAGAGGAATCCGTACAAATGTTGATGGACAAAATCCACGGACTTCCTGAATCAGCAGCTTGTGAAGCAGTCAGGCGGCTGGGAGTGGATATATTTGCGGCAGCAGAAGATGCGGATCTGTTAAGTCAGCTGTTAACGATACCTGGAATTGGAGAGGAGCGTGGAGCATCTATTGCAAAGTTTTTAAAGGAAGATGCAGAAGAAAACGAATTGTTTTTCTATCTGTCCAAGCATGAGGTGCCATATGTGGCAATCGCTTCCTATTTAGAAGATGGTGGAACGATGGAGCAGCTTATGGAAAACCCATATATCCTTTTAAAACACGATGCTCCATTTAAACCATGTGACAACGTTGCTTCCAAATTCAGAGTAGACGCATGGGATTTTCTCCGCATCCATGCGCTGATTGATGTTGTCATGAGACGCATGAAGGCTCAGGGAGATACTCGGATGGAATTGGGAGTGTTTTTAAGGACAGTATCCAGCTATGCCTATTCCCATGGCTGTTATTCCCAGCCACTTCCAATTGATTTAATAGAATTATTACTGTATGACGCATGTTATGTCAAAATCTACAAAGTAGATAATACGATTTATGTATCCCCGCTGGATATGTTTCTACATGAAAGAGCCATTGCAAAGAATATGTCTCGTATTGCCGAATCAGGGAAGCCTGGAATCGAAAACCTGGAAGATGCAATTCAGAAAATAGAAAAGCGTTATGGTATTTCCTATAACAAAGAACAAAGGCAGGTGTTCCAGCTGCTTCGTGATGGAGGGGTTGCTTTCCTGATCGGAGATCCAGGAACAGGAAAAACAACAACGCTCAATGGGATTATCCAAGCGTATTTGGATGCATACCCAGATGAACCAGTGCTTTTATGCGCTCCGACTGGACGAGCAGCATCACGACTCAGTGAAGTAAGCCGTTATAAGGCGATGACCATGCACAAAAGCATGAATTTAAAATGGTATAATCATGGAACGGAGGCAGATCCGTTACCCTACAAATTGATCATCGTAGATGAACTCAGTATGGCAGATACAGAACTATTGTCTATTTTCTTAAAAGCGGTGGTTAGCGGAACAACACTTCTTTTGGCAGGGGATTATAATCAGATTCCAAGTGTCGGTCCGGGGCAAGTACTGCGTGATTTAGTGGAATGTGAAATGTTTACCGTTTACCGGCTAACACAGACCATCCGTCAGAAAGCAGGAAGTCATATTATCAGTAATGCAATCGGCGTTTTACAGGGAAGCAGACCTGAAAATGGGGGCGATTTTGAAATCCAGTTCGTTGATAACGATCATGCAATGCTTCAGACGGTAAGGAACTTAAACATGAATAAGTTACCCCAGATCCTGATTCCGATTAAAAAGGGACAGGCCGGTACATGGGCAATCAACAGGCTCATACAGGAAAAATTCGCTTTTACGGATCCTGGATTCTTGATTGACGGATGCAAGTTCCACGAAGGAGATATTGTGATCATGAATCGGAATAATTACGAGTATGGGTATATGAATGGAGATGTGGGGCAGATTACCCGCATCGAGTATGGAAGCTTTACCATTGTATTCGCCGATAAGACATTACGCCTATCTGTTGGAAACACAGATGGTATGACACTGGCGTATGCGTTGACATTTCATAAATCTCAGGGGGCGGAAGCAGATGAAGTTCTGATTTTGTTGCCATCAGACAGTTCCGTGATGGCTTCCAGGGAGCTTTTATATACAGCAATTACGCGTGCTAAAAAGAAAGTACGGCTTATTACGGTTCCGGAAGTATTAGACGCTTATCTGGCAGCTGCAAAAAGAAGCCGGAGAAATTGTGGTTTGCGAGACTGGTTGCTCCAAAAAATTAAATGAAAAAACCACATTTTCCTTATCCGCAAGGTTTTGTTTTTGTTTGACAGATTCCTTTTTGCTAAAATATACGCACAATCATTTTACACAACGGCGGATAGCTATCCGTTGGGAAAGGAGAGTGGGAGAGTCAATCGGGGCGTGGCTGACGCTGCATTCTGCCTGGGCATTCAATGATCGAGTCTCCTACAAAGTCTTATCATGAAAAAAAGAACATTTCTGCAAACATTTATGGAACTATATCGAGATTCACTCAGCGAAAAGATTACCAAACTGACGATTCTTTTCTTCACAGGAATCGTAGCTGCCGCAATGATTTTGATCAATCTTAAAATCATACGACACTCACCATTACAATTTCTTTTATCTAACACTGGGGGTGCAATTAATGTTTTTATGCTTACTGCCTTATTGTTTGTATTAGAAGTACTGCTTATCATTATTGGAATCATGTTATTTAATGTTATTCATACCATAGCAGCAAACGTGAAAAGGCACAAATAATACCTCGTACGGAAGAAGAACTGAAAAATAAGGAGAGAAAATTTTATGGATGGTATGATACATATTGCCGGCGTCATGCCGCGCATCGGAACAACGACGGTTGCTTTGTCATTAGTAAACTGGTTAAAACAGGTCGGGTACAACGCTGCTTATGTGGAAGCAAATGCTCAGGATTATATCTGGGGCTGCACATCCCTTTATACAGATTGTATCCAGGATAAACTGCCCGGTAAAATTACTTATAACGGTATCGATATGTATTCCAAGGCAAGGCTGCCGGAATTGGTAGAGGGTGGTACGCACTACAATTACCTGATCTGTGATTATGGAAGCATCAGTGCGAAAACATTTGATAAAAAATCCTTTTTAAACTGTGGAGCGAATATTCTGGTATCTGGAATAAAACCGAATGAAATTTTTCATACCGAAATGGCCCTGAAAGATGAAATGCTGCGAAAAGCCATCTACATTTTTAATTTTGTTCCCGGAAAAGACGAAGCTGATATTCTGAGTATGATGCAGGAAAAAGCACCGATGACTGCATTTATGCCGTACACTCCGGATCCGTTTATACTTTCCACAGGAAAAAGAGGGACTGATACTGTGTATTTAGCAGATGACTGTTTCATGTCTGTTATGGATAATGCAGTACGGATCATCCAGGGAGGAGGCGCCAATGGGTAAGTTCAATACAAGCCTGATGGAGAAAGTCGAAAAGGAAGAAAAAAAAGAGCAAAAACAGAAAGATTTAAAAACAAGAGCAGGAATTGATGATGACGCTTTCTATCTCAAGGAAAAGGGAGTGAAGGATTATCTGCTCTCAGGCATCCATATTGTATTGTCTGTAGCAATCGCTGTCTTAACATTCATTGGGGCTGCAACATTGCTGAATCCGGAATCCAGGTTAATCTTATTGGAGATGCTTCCATTTTTGTAAGAAGGAGTGTGTGATATGGAACGAAAATTAAAATTTGAGGATCACACAATTGAACAGCTTTTAACAATGCCGCCAGAAGAACTCATGGATATGGCCAGTCAGCGTTTCCGTCTGCGGATTCCTCCCACTGTGGACAGTGTTGAGGATATGCAGGCAATCGGACAGCTATTGAGCCAAAGTGCATCGGAATATTCTTACCTGCTTAACATGGCAATGCTGGCAAAACTGAGAAAACGCCAGTTAAAACGAGATGGCGCCGAAAAGAAAGAATGTGAAGATGCGTTGTCGCGAGAGGAAATTTTTCAGAATTTCGCAAGCATCATGAAAACAACTTATGATGCCGCTTCCAGAATGATCACAGTCAAACAGCAGATCAATGAAGAACTCCGATTTACGGATGGACGGTAAGAACAATCAGAAGAAAGAGGTGATTCCAATGGCGAATCAGCATGGTACACATATTGATGAAGCCGGAAATGTCAACATAGTGATTCCTTTACCGCCCCGAACGAAGAAAAATCATCAGCAGATTTTTTATAAAAAGAAAGAAACAGAAAAGGGGGATACAAGAAAAGTGCCATTCGTTTCCCCATCCTCGCAGTATCAACAGTACGCTAAAGACTGCGGGGTTTTTGTGCGGCCGCTTCAAATCGATTATCCCGTCAATGTGAAAGCGCTATACTATATGCCTACGCTTCGTACGGTGGACTTGCCTAACTTAAATGAAGCACTGCATGACATTTTGGTGGAATATGGAATGCTTGTAAATGACGATTGCAGGATCATTGTATCTACAGATGGCAGCAGAGTGTGTTACGACAAGGAAAATCCAAGGACTGAGGTAACCATCGAAAAGACGGAAGCAACATTTCCGCAAACAAAAAGAAAACGAGGAGGAAGAAAAAATGGACAGTGTATACGCTCTTTATGACGATGTTTTGATGGGTAATAAAGCTACCTGCGGAAAGGAGTTGTTTGAATCAACCGTAAATGGCAAAAAAGAATATAATCCAGCAGATGAAGAGATAGTGTTGAAGCTGGTTCGGTATGCGTTTACCTATTACCGTAATTGGGAGCCGGAGCAGTTTCGCTGTAACCTTACTGCGCATGAGTTGAAGCGGATGAAACTGGATAGTATTGTAAAACAGAGGATTAAATTCCCGGTAGAATTAGATCCTATGGATAATATGCAGTACCTGGTACACCGATTATTCCCAGAGCGCTATTCTTACAACGAAAAACAGGCAATCGAAACATACTATGACAGGGTGCTTGACAGAGAAGTTAAGCGTTTCAAAAAAGGATTCTTTACAGAAGAAAAGGGGGCATATCGTGCCGGCATTTGTTTTCAGCGGATGCTCCAAATGATCGGGCCGTTTCAGAATATCCATGAGGTATATGACCTGTTTGCCAGTACGGAAGGGCGAAAAGTTCTCAGTAATTACAAATTAAGCAGTGCAGCCAGAGATTTATATGAGTTTCCAATTGATTTCCTTCATTATTCACTTCCTCCGGCGGATCGGGATGAATTGTACTATCAAAAATTACGCTTCAATGAGGTGAACTGTCGTCAGAAAAAAAGCATGCGTAAGCAGGGAACATTCATTGCTTAGGTGTTAATTGTTAATGTTAATTCCCATTTCAATCGGAAACAGGGACATTTTTCGGAAACAAGAGATTTGAAAACAGGCAGTTTTAAGAAAAGTTTTCCTATTTCAATCGGAAACAATACAGCAAAAAACTCCAAACCGTAATTCCCATTATAACGGAAACAAAGAGCAAAAATACACATGTCATAACAAACCGGAAAAGACCACGGACAGTTGGAAAACCCTGACTGGCTGTGGCTTTTCTCTTTTTTGCGGCAAAAATATATTGTGCCGCAGCAGGTACGAAAAATGGGAAAAGTGTTTTCAAACAGCCGCTTGTTTCTTTTCTAATAGGAAAAGCCAAAAATCCGGAAAACGCCAGTTTCCTTTTGAAATGGAACTGCGATTTTTTCAAAAAATGCGTCTTGTTTCCGTTTGAAATGGGAAAAGGACGAAAATTGGCATTTTTGAAAAATTTCCCATTGTACCGGAAACAAGGGTGTAAAATTTCAAAATATTTTCCTATTGCAAAGGAAACAGGAGGTCAAAATCGAAAAAACGCAATTCCCATTATACCGGAAACAAGAGGGTAAAATTGCGATTTTCGGATTCCTATTGTATCGGAAACAGGGGTAATTTCAGGTAAATTCGAATTACATTATAAATGAAATAAGAAGATTTATTTTTCATTTACCCGTGGAATAGCCTTACAATTTTCTTTTGCGTTCCTAATCATGTGAAATTACCTCCTGAAAACGGATATAAAAAAGCCCGGATCTTCTCCGAGCCACCTAAAAGGCACCTGCGTGTATAATTCTTTTCATCCTGCAGTTTTATCCTAACTTCCGCAGAAAACCCCGTCTGACACAGTCAGGCGTGGGTAGTTCAAGTAGTAAAATGGGGAGACCTCCGAAGGTTTCTCCCCAGGTTGCAGGCCCCGCAAGTATCTGCAACGCGATCACTGATATAATCATAATTAACATTGTTAAAAATGTCAATCTGATTTCAGTAATAATTTTATTCACTTCAGTAGCGGAATATTTCCGCTCGGTTAGACTTGGAAATGAGAAGGAAACTATGTATAATAAGGACAGAACATGGGATCATGTCGAGGAGCTGATGGAATTTTTCAGGACATTTGCCAATGACCGGCGTTTTGGGGAATTCAAGCAGCTCATGATCGACGAGTCCCGGAAAGGAGAAGTGACCATGTGTACGCTGCTGGACGCTTTTGAAAAAGAGGGTATGGAAAAAGGCGAAAAAAATGGCTTGGAAAAAGGGCGCTATCAGTCTCTTGATGAGTTGATGAAAAATACTACTATGTCCATATCCGAAGCAATGAATGCACTGGGCTTTTCCGATGAAGAAAAGTCCGGCTACAAACAGTGGAAATCTGACAACAAGATAACCACATAATGGAAAATCAAAGTATTTGCAAATGATTTGATGAAGAGACCTTCCAGAAATGGAAGGTTTCTTTTTGCGCTATGATTTTTTTTGTATTTACCAAAAAATCAAAAATCTAGCGCATAATTGAATTGCAACAGTTAAATGAAAATTCAATTTTCCAAAAGTAGGAATGGCTTAAAATAAGGGTTTTTTAAGTGTTTTCCCTGCGCGAGCGGGGGTGTTCCTGTTGGGATACTTCACTGAAGCCGATATTCAAGGTTTTCCCTGCGCGAGCGGGGGTGTTCCACTTCCCCAGCCATAAACAGCAGGTCTTCCGGTGTTTTCCCTGCGCGAGCGGGGTGTTTCCCCATTCTGCTTAATCATGTACCAGAAAAGAGCGGTTTTCCCCGCGCGAGCGGGAGTGTTCCTGAAGTATGCACATTAAAAGCAGGCAAAACTTCGTATTCTCCGCGCGAGCGGGGGTGTTCCTTGCCATGCTCGGATTACTTGCGCCTGCTGTTGTAGTATTCCCCGCGCGAGCGGGGGTGTTCCTATCTTCTTTTTTGACTAATGTTTTCCGGGCACTGTTTTCCCCACGTGAGCGGGGTGTTCCTGAAGTACGCACATTAAAAGCAGGTAAAACTTCGTATTCTCCGTGCGAGCGGGGTGTTCTTCACTGTCGGGGTATAAGTATTGGTATGGCGGCGGTATTCCCCGCGCGAGCGGGCGTTCCTTCTTATGAAAATAACCCATTTTTCCTTATCCGCAAGTTTTTTGGTTTGCAGGAACTTGATTTCTGCGGTAAAATGTATTCAGATTCATAAGAAATTTAAAAATTTCAGGAAAAGGAGATTATTGTTATGAAGAAGAGATTTTTAGTAGCAGCAACGGCAGTAGCAATGAGTATAATGATGGGTGTTACCGCATTTGCAGGAGTGACCGAAGGCGGCACAAAAGGAAGCTGGCAGCAGGACGCAAGCGGCTGGTGGTGGCAGAATGAAGATGGTACATGGCCGACTGGCGCTTGGCAGTGGATTGACGGAAACGACGATGGCGTTGCAGAGTGTTATTTCTTTGATGGAAACGGCTACATGATGGCAAACAGCGTCAGTGGCGATGGTTTTTATGTAAATGCGGACGGCGCATGGGTGGTTGATGGTGTGGTACAGACCAGAAATCTGAACGAAGCAAAAACACCTGAGCAGAGTCAAATGACAGCAGGGGAATTGACGAAAGACAACGGTGGCTACAATGAGTGGGGAGCCAGCAATGCGGCAATCGAAATGAAGAAAAATTCACGTGAAGAAAATGCGAAGTTCGGTGAGGTGAAGGTGGATGATGTGTCTCTAGGTACTTGCACAATTATTCATTACGCCAACGGATTCAAAGTGTTCTACCCATATGAAGGATCAGGATCTTATAAAAGTGTAGGTGTTTCTGAATTATATCCGGAGCTGGACGGAACGTATCTTTTTAAATATTACGAAAAAGATATCTGGGGAGAAGAAGCAGCAGAAAAACTGTGGAAACTCGGATTTAATGATCGTATTGTAGGAGACGCATATGCGTTTGCAAACGGACCTGATTGCAATATTGCTGCAGGAGAGGCAGGTATTAGTTGGAGCGGAGTAAAGGGATACGATGCCATTATTAGTTTAAGATAACTGCTTTATTAAATTTTTTGCAACAATTTGCATACAACAAGAGGAAGACTAAAAAAGTGATTTCTATTTTCAGTCTTCCCCTTGTTTATTTATAGGATGTTCTTTACTTTATACATTCTCATTCTTTTTTGTTTAGTTTTTTGACTTCCTCAAAAGAAAGGCCAGAATATTGCGCAATCTTTTCTAATGAAAGAACTCCATCTGCTAACATACGGAGAGCAGTATCTTTCATATTTTCGTTTTTGCCTTCCTGTAAAGATTCTTTTCTCATATCTTCCATAACTTTACACATAGCGTCAATTCCCTCCTTGCTTTCCTTGAAAAATCGCGTTCGTTCCGCTAAAATGTCGTAGTACATATCAGATGGATTGGTGCAGGAAAAATCGTGCATCAGTTTTCCGATAGGCGTTTCGTCTCTATACGCACCATTTACATATAGGATATGCGAGCCGTCTTCAAATCTTTCTCCCGTTCCAATAAAACAGCGCTCAACCGGATAAATAGGGAGCCCTTTTCCAATCACGTCGTTTTCGGTGATAAAGACTACATAAGTTTCCGGGAGATCATCAAAGTTATTTCCTTTTTTCAGAAGGTTGACATCCATCATGCTGCTGTTGTAGCGCGCTCGTTTTCTTCCTGCGCCCCTGTCTGCTCTCTGAATTTCTATGTTAAATTTTCTTCCAAGACTGTCGGTTGCCAACACATCAAGACGAACAGAACGATTGAGCAGGTTTTCTACAAATACCTGCGTGCGAACATCAGCTACCTTTAAATCCGGCTTATTCAGAACAATCCGCAAGACCAGTTCGATACACTCCGTTTTCTCTTCGAAGCACTTTGTCAGGAAATCATCATCCAGCAGGCGAAAGCCCCTGAGCCGTTGTAAATCTTCTTGATGCTTTTTATCCATCGTTTCGGTCACTGTCAAAATCCCACCCACTTTCTATTTATGCTCTACGCCTGCATTGAAAAAAATCGTCTGTATCAGCAACGCATTTGGCGTTTTCTTTCGGCTTTAACAGCCTACATCGGTTTGAAGTTTCATCACACAAGCTCCGCAAGACAATGCGTACTGAGATACATTCTTATTTTAACGCTTTCACAGGTGTATGTTGTTATCCGATTCTACTCATTATTGTACGTGGTCAGCAAAAATATGTCAATGCCAACAAAAGGTTCGGAAACAATTTTCCCGTTTTTCTTTCCATAATTAAAACAGGAAAAACGGAAAGGAGCAACTACATGTTACACAAGAGACTAACGAAGCGAGCAGCGGCAGCCGGTCTGGCCGTTCTGATTGCCGCATCAGCCCTGGTTCCTCGTGTCCACGCATTTGTTTTGGACGGGAATTGGGAGCATGAAAATGTAAAACCAACTTGGGAAGATGACAAGTCAATTGAAGCACTGGGACGACGGTTAAAACCAACTGGCCTTGCCTTCAACCAGAACTTTTACTTTGGCGCAGGGGCAAACGGGTGGCCTTTGGGTGCGCAGATGTATTTGGAACCACGAACAGGGTATGACAACTCTGGTTATGAAGATTTTGAGTTCAGGCACACGTTCTGTACAGCTAACCATGCAAATGCATCTGCGATCCAACCTGGTGCGAGAGCATTTATTTCAGAAGCATATTTTTATGACGAAAAACAGCCAGAAAAGATGTTTCCTCCGGCAAATCGGGGACAAAATCCCAAATTTAATTTTTTGATGCTGGCGGCTGCATGCAATTATCCTGGCGAATACCACATCAATAAGAACACACAGTCTGTTGCGGAAGACAGTGCAATTCCACAGGGCATCGTTTCCCAGGCAATTGCATGGGTCTGCACCAATGATGAAGAGAAGAATCCTTCCTTTATTGGAAATTGGGATGCAGATTTTGCACATTTTAAAAGCTATGGCAGTTTTTACAACACCATGCTGAATAACTTTGCTGAAAAAGATCCCAGTATCCACGCGGCCTTAAATGCAACTCCGGATCCGAACTGCGGCGCAATGAAGTCAGGGAAAGCTATTACCAATATGGCAGATGCCTGGTTCTGGGATATTTGGACCAGTGCCTACTTATCCAGCATGCTGACGCCGGACTGGGACAAAGGGATTTCTACTTACCATACCGCAGTCGAGGAATCAGACGGGCAGTACCATGCCTACATTGATCTCTTTTCCACTCCGGAATCCATGATTTATTTAAACGGAATTCGGTTCGAACCCTATGGGGACTGGCAGGCAGTCGGGCAGGAAGCGGATGGAAGGTATCATTTCGTGTCTTCAAGTGGAGAAACCGATGAAAACGGCTGCATTGGCGACCTGACATGGCCAGAAGGAACGATTGGTTCCCTGCTTCCCATTGATCAAACCAAAGCCAGGATTCATACTTTCGATACCTGGAACAATATTTCCAACCCGAAAGGCTTCGGTCATACGCAAACCCAGTTCACTGCTTATATTGAAAAAGGGCTAAAAATTTATATTTCCACGGAAAGCAGTGATGAAGGCGATTCCGATGTCAGTATGGAACGATATGAACATCAGGAAAACTGGAAATCCACCTATAATGTGAATCTCTACAAGTTCGACTCTGAAACCGGAAAGCCGATTGAAGGTTCTCATTGGGATGTATTGGAAAAGTTTGACGATTCTCAGCTTACAAACACTGACCTCGACAGAACGCCGGATGCTCCCGGCGAATACAATTCGGGGCTTGGAAGCTTAAACAGCACGGAATGGGGTGATGATGACATTTCCTCCAATTATAGCGGAGATATGGGGGTTACACAGTCTGATACCAATAAATATAACTGGTTTAATGACGGTGGTTCCCAATTTGAGTTTTGGGATGATCCGAAAGATGATCCTTGTTTAAAAGATGATAATGTAACCGGCGCAGACGGAAAATTGCATGAGATTGATTCTTCTGGGGCAAACAGTGGGACGGTTGCGCATACCGATGTGAAAAATTACGGGTACAAAAAAGGATACTGTATGGGGCATCCGGCTCCAGAGATTGATTATGTGGAATGTGACCACGAAGAAGACGAAGAGTGTGATTGCGAGGAAGTGAATCAGCAGCTTCATGATGAGGCTTGGGAAGCTTGGTACAAAGAAGTCGAGATATGTGAGGAACTTGTCAAAGAAGGCGGATTTTTCCATTGTATTGAGCCAGGGGATGCTGCACAAAAGGCAATGGAAGAGGACCGGGATCAGTTTTATAAGGATTTTATCAGTCTTACCTATGAATATAGTGCAGAAGAAATTGAAGCGGCTCCAGGTTATATCATTCATGGATCCCATACTGACGACATTCCAATCGAATGGAAGGTAGTAACATCATCAGAATATAAAGATACTGATGAAGCGACTAATTTGGAACACAGCGGTGCGTCCTCCAGTGAAGAGACTGATGAAAGTTCCACAGGCGGAAAAGATACAGCAAATTCCATTCAGCTGGAATCAGCCAATGACACGATACATGAAACAAATGATTCTTCTGATAAGCATAAAGAAGATGAAAAGGAAGAAGACTCAATGTCTTCCGACTCTACACCATCAGAAGCAGATAAAGAAGTTTTTATATCTTCTTCAAAAAGAAGTTCTTCTACTGCCAAACGCATAGAAATTGACAACGACGACCTTGTAGACATTGATATTTTCGATGACGGAACGGTTAGATATTCAGAAAGCGATGATTTAGCAACCGATTCGGTTGCGACAGAAACTGACGCTAGACCAAAAACGGAAAAGGTTCATACCGGTTTTCTGGCTTCCATCAAAAATGCCTGGAATGAATTTACAGACTGGCTGGCCCCAGATCCTTCATCGGATGAAGACGAAGATAGTGAAAGTACTGGTGGTAGCTATCTCAGAAACTCGCTGTCATTTTTAGCATCGACAGCAAATACAATTAAAGCGGCAGTCTCGGATATTATAGACTGGACCTTCATTGCGTATGACCATCGAACCGAAGGAGAAATCCACTTTAACAAGCGTGACTTCGATCTGGATAATGATGAAAAAGATTCCTTTGGTCCTTACGGACAGGAAAATGCGGATGGAACCCTAGAAGGAGCAGTGTATGGTTTGTTTGCAGCTCAGGACATTATTCATCCGGACACAACTGGTGGGACATCGGAATCAGAGGAAGACACAGGTGTTGTATTTAAAAAGGGTGATTTAGTAGCTGTTACTACCACAGATCGAAACGGAGATGGTTCATTCTTGACCATTACGGAAGCACCAGGGTCGATTTATAACTATGAAACCGGAAAAATTGAGCACACAGAATGGTATGACACTGCACCGAAAAATCTTCATATTTCAGAATCAGATTCCGCTGCAAAAGAAGATGATATCGAAAGTTTTATTGGTCATAATCCCGATAACAGCGAAATTGCGGCTGGAAACGGTGCGGATTTAACGGATACGCAGCTTGGTGATGGTTCGCATACAGATGAATTTTTCTATAAATATTCTTCCAATCAGGAATATGATTCCGGAATGCTTGCCAATAATGAAGTAACCAATAATCAATCTGATACCTATCGGGAAGAAGATACAACAGGGCATTATCCAATTTCTAACAATGAAGCCAATAATGGTAACTGTTGGATTGGGCGTCCGCTTCTTGTCAGCCCAGACGGATCTACCTATTATATCAAAGAGCTTTCCAGATCAGAGGGATATGAATTATCTGTCTATGGTAAAAATAATGAACTAATTACAAACAAAGATGGATTTGATGGAGCTGGAGATGCTATGATATCAAGTGGATCTGCATCCTCAACACCATTGACTTTAGACCGAACAAATGGCGGAGTTACCTATTCGATTACCAGTGCAGATACAAACAATGGCTACATTGTACATCTGACTAATATACCTGAAGGCGCTAAAATCAATATTACTACAACAGAAATGGTATGGGATGATAACGTATCTCACTACGAGGAAAAGATCACATACGAACCTATTATGGCAAACCCAGGAGAACAGGTTATGATTGGAGGTCATTCCTGGAAAGCAAATGTGGGTGATACCATTTCTTATAATGGAAAAACATACAAAGTCAATGCAGTCGATACCATTACATTTGACAAGCAGACAGTGAAGCCTGATAATGATGAGAGAATTGAAAATCCATATCTGGATGTTAACACCATTGTACCGAGTGGCAATATTGTAAAAGACATTAACAAAATGTTCCTGAAAAACGGATACCGTTCACCAGTGAAAGGTTCTCCGTGGGTTGTTATCGAGGCGGATTCATTCAACCTGGAAGATGTCGCAAAAGCAATCAATGAAACGCTCTTTACGGATCCGAACTATGGTGTATTTAACGCCATGCAGCTGGTAGATAATTACCAGACAAACGGACATATCTATCTTGTGATTTCATACAGCTACCGATTTGCAAATGCAAATGAAGCAATTTTTGATGAAAAAACAGATAAAATTTATGTAAAAACAAATGTAACATACGACGGCCTTACTGATGCACAAGGATATCTGTACCGCATCTACAATGCAGCTGATTGTGAAGATGTAGAACGAAATGAAAATGGTTTTGTTACCAAGGCAACGGTACCAAATCAAACTGCGGAAGGTTCTGCACGGTATCACCGTGGAGATCCATACGATACCATCACTTTTAAAACAAGACCTAACGAAACGTATTGGGCCTATGCAGACGGAGAACATCTGTTAAATACAGATGGAACAATTGCTATGGAGGAGAAAAAAGAACAGGTTCTGGTGTCTCCAACATTGGTTTCCAAAGTGACCAATACAGAACTGACTCCAGATAGCTTTACAGAAACCAAAAATAAAGCAGGAACATACATTTATACAATTCCACAGGATATGTTGGATGGAATGAATGAAAAGACAATTTCTTTCCGACTTTTGTTTGATGGAGATGCATATGAACAATCTGTAAAAGAAAATGAAACTGTAAAAAATGGACATGTTTCCATCACTATGCCATTAACAGCAAACGGCTCCTATATGGAAAATATTTTACTGACCTATCCAGGAGAAGATACCATCATGCAGGATGCAGGCACGATTGCTGCTCCGACCAAGGTTCAGGAACGTCCCATCCGCCAGAAGATCAAGGTCTCCAAGGATATCCAGACACTTCCGGAACCGAAGGTAGTCTGGTACTGTAAAAACTGCGGATACGAGAATGCAGACGGCACAGGGGCCTGCGGATACTGCCAGACTGCAAGGACCACGGAGGAAACAAAGACGATCCGTTACGCCCATGACACCTATTCGGCAGTCCATTCCGAGAACCTGGATGCAGACGGTTCCGACGGCGGGA
>CAJKWK010000035.1 GCA_905203555.1 uncultured Lachnospiraceae bacterium | reverse complement strand
GGAGTATAAACACAAATAATTAAATCTTTTCAAGTGCTTTGAAATGCGGTATAATAATAAACAGAATTGCTGAAGAATGAAGAAAGTGGAGGAGTTATCATGAAAAATATTTTATTTGCATCTTCAGAGTGTGTGCCGTTTATTAAAACCGGAGGATTGGCAGATGTAGTGGGATCGCTGCCAAAATATTTTGACAAAAGTAAATATGATGTACGTGTTGTTTTGCCAAAGTATAACTGCATGTTTCAGAAATGGAAAGATATGATGGAATATGTGGATCATTTCTACATGAATCTGGCAGGGGAAGATCGTTATGTAGGAATTATGAAATGTGAATATGAGGGGATTACATTTTATTTTATCGACAACGAGTATTACTTTAATGGTTTTGCACCGTATGACGGAGATCCGAGATGGAATATTGAAAAATTTGCATTTTTCTCAAAAGCGGTTTTGAGTATTCTGCCGGTAATTGGTTTTCGGCCGGAATTGATTCACTGCCACGACTGGCAGACCGGTCTGGTTCCGGTTTATCTGGATAATTTCCGTTATATGGGAGAGTATTACAGAGGAATTAAGACTGTAATGACAATACATAATTTAAAATTCCAGGGTGTCTGGGATACAAAGACAGTCCGGGAAATCACAGGATTGCCGGAGTACTATTTTGTGCCGGATAAGATGGAGGCTTATAAGGACGCCAATCTGTTAAAGGGCGGTATTGTTTATGCAGATAAAGTGACGACAGTAAGTCAGACATATGCACAGGAGATTAAGACACCATTCTATGGAGAGGCTTTGGATGGACTGATGAATGCGAGATCCAATGACTTGTGGGGGATTGTGAATGGTTTGGATTACAATGAGTGGAATCCGGAAACAGATCCAAAGATTTATAAGAATTTTACTGTTGAGAATTTCCGTAAAAATAAAGTGATTAATAAGACAGAACTTCAGAGAGAACTTGGTTTGGAAGTCAATCCAAAAGTCATGATGATAGGAATGATTTCCCGTTTGACGGACCAGAAAGGTTTTGATCTGATTGACTATATGATGGATGAAATGTGCCAGGATGCAGTGCAGATTGTTGTTCTGGGAACAGGAGAAGCAAAGTATGAGAATATGTTCCGTCATTTTGCTTGGAAATATTCCGGTAAGGTATCTGCAAATATTTATTATTCAGATGAAATGTCACATAAGATTTATGCATCTTGTGACGCATTTTTGATGCCGTCCCTGTTTGAACCATGCGGGCTGAGTCAGTTAATGAGCCTGCGTTATGGAACACTGCCGATCGTGCGTGAGACAGGCGGATTGAAAGATACTGTAGAGCCGTATAACGAGTTTGATAAAACCGGTACAGGATTTAGTTTTACAAATTACAATGCCCATGAAATGTTAAATACGGTTCGATATGCAGAACAGATTTATTATGATAAGAAGAGAGATTGGAATAAGATTGTTGAACGGGCAATGTGTGCAGATTTCTCATGGTATAATTCAGCAAATAAATATCAGGAATTATATCAGAGTCTGCTTGGAGAGTAACATTTAGAGACATACAGAGGAGGAAAAAATGAAAATTATTAACAGACTGAACGAGGAAGGCATACATATATCATTTGAGGTTTTTCCTCCGAAAACGGATGCGGGATTTCAAAAAGTATTGCAGGCAACGGAAAAAATAGCAGAACTCAAGCCATCTTATATTAGTGTGACTTATGGAGCGGGTGGCGGTACCAGTAAAAATACTGCGAAGATCGCATCTCATATTAAAAACAACCTGGGAGTGGAGAGCCTTGCACATCTGACTTGTGCTTCTTCTACCAAAGAGGAAGTGCAGGTTGTGATTGAAAATCTCAAAGCATTAGGAATTGAAAATATTCTTGCATTGCGCGGGGATATACCGGAGGGAATGGAATTTCCTACGGGAGATCGATATCATTATGCTTATGAACTGGTGGAAGCAATTCGAAAATCAGGTGATTTTTGTATCGGTGCGGCATGTTATCCGGAAGGGCATGTGGAAAATGAACACAAAGAGGATGATATCAAATACTTAAAACAAAAGGTGGATAGCGGGGTGGATTTCCTGACTACGCAGATGTTTTTTGACAATGATATTCATTATAATTTTCTGTATCGGATCAGAGAGGCAGGGATTACGGTACCTGTACTTCCGGGAATTATGCCGATTACAAGTGCAGCACAGATGAAACGAAGTCAGGAACTGTCAGGAACGGTTTTCCCACGCAGATTCCTTTCTATTCTGGATCGGTTTGGAGATTATCCGGATGCAATGATGCAGGCGGGAATTGCATATGCAACAGACCAGATTATTGATTTACTTGCAAATGGAGTGAAGAATATCCACATTTATTCGATGAATAAACCGGAAGTTGCAGTCAAGATTATGGAGAATCTCTCCGAGGTGGTAAAATGCTGATAAACAGGGATCATGACCGATTGAAAAAAGAGGCCGTACGTTACCTGGGATATGGAAGAAATGCGGTAGATGAAAAGACGTCCGCGCTGATTGAGAGTGCCTTCAGGGAACTGGACTCAGCCGCGAATCCGAAATTTATCTACCGCATCTTTGATTTGACATGTACGGAAGAGGAGCGTATCGGTTTTGGTCAAGTGGAGATTCAGAGCAGAAGTTTGGGGAGAAATTTAAAAGGGTGTGAGCAGATTGTACTCTTTGGCGCAACACTTGGAATAGGTGTAGATCAACTGCTGGCAAGAAAGTCTGTGACGGATATGGCATATGCAGTTGTAGCACAAGCGTGTGCAGCAGCATTGCTTGAAGAATATTGTGATCAGTGTCAGGAGCAGATTGCGGAGATTGTACGGAAAGAAGGAAGGTTTCTTCGACCTAGATTTAGTCCGGGATATGGAGATTTCCCAATTGATTTTCAAAAACAATTGATGCAGATTTTAGATTGTGCCAAACAAATTGGTTTAACAATGACAGAGAGTTATATGATGACACCGGTGAAGTCGGTGACGGCTGTAATCGGGGTATCGGCTCAGGATGCCGGGTGCAGAAGTGTGCCATGTGAAGAATGTGATAAAAAAGACTGTAAATATAGAAGGGACAACATATGATAAGAGAACGCTTGGGAAAAGAATTACTGTTTTTTGATGGTGGTATGGGAACACTTTTGCAGGAAAAGGGGTTAAAGCCGGGAGAACTGCCGGAAGTGTGGAATCTGGAGCATGGACAGGAAGTGACAGATATCCACAGGGAATATATTGAATCTGGAAGTGATATCGTATTAACGAATACATTTGGTGCCAATGCGCTTAAATTTCATGATCCACAGTATTCTGTCAAGGATGTAGTGGATGCAGCGGTTATGCACGTGAAGAACGCGATTGTGCAGTCTGAAACAGGACGAAAGATCTATACAGCGCTGGATGTTGGTCCAACGGGGAAATTGCTAAAACCGATGGGAGATCTGGATTTTGAAGAAGCCTATGAAGCGTTCAAAGAAGTGATGATATATGGGGAAGAAGCCGGTGCGGATTTGATTCATATTGAAACAATGAGTGATACTTATGAGATCAAAGCAGCGGTATTGGCTGCAAAAGAAAATACCCATCTTCCGGTGTTTGTAACAGCTGTGTTTGACGAGCGAAAGAAACTTTTAACCGGGGCAGATATCCCGGCATTTGTCAGTCTTTTGGAAGGGTTACGTGTGGATGCTCTGGGAGTGAATTGTGGCTTGGGACCGGAACAAATGATGCCGATTTTAGAAGAGATGATATCATATGCGTCCTTCCCTGTTATTGTGAAACCAAATGCAGGACTGCCAAAGCAAAAAGATGGGAAAACGGTTTATGAAGTGACTCCTTCCGGATTTGCCGAGCAGATGAAGAAAATTGTTGAGACAGGGGCTGCGATTATCGGGGGATGTTGTGGAACAACGCCGGCACATATAGCGGAAATGATAAATACCTGCAAGAATCTTTCTGTAAGACCTGTTTCGAAAAAAACGGATACGATTGTATCCTCGTATGGTCAGGCAGTGATTTTTGGAAAGGGATCCAAGATTATCGGTGAGCGGATCAATCCTACCGGAAAGAAACGTTTTAAGCAGGCGTTAAAGGAGCATGATATTGATTATATTTTAAAAGAAGGGATCATGCAGGAAGATCGAGGCGCACACATTCTGGATGTTAATGTAGGACTTCCGGATGTGGATGAAGTGGCAATGATGACGGATGCGGTGACTGGACTGCAGAGTGTAACCAGTCTGCCTTTGCAGATTGATACAGTGAATACTGCCGCAATGGAAAAAGCGCTTCGAATCTATAATGGAAAAGCAATGGTTAATTCCGTCAGCGGCAAACAGGAATCCATGGACGCTGTATTTCCTTTGATACAAAAATATGGAGGCGTGGTAATCGGACTGACCTTAGATGAAAATGGAATTCCGGAAACAGCAGATGGAAGAGTTGCGATTGCAAAAAAAATAATTGCAGAAGCTGAAAAATATGGAATCGAAAAAAAGGATATTGTGATCGATGGTCTTGCTATGACGATTAGTTCTGAACCGAAAGGGGCTTTGGTCACTTTGGAAACAGTGCGGCGTGTCCGTCAGGAGCTGGGGGTTCATACAGTACTTGGTGTTTCAAATATTTCTTTTGGTCTGCCTAGTCGTCCGGTGATCAACGCAGCATTTTATACAATGGCTATGTCAAATGGACTGAGTGCGGGAATTATTAATCCATCGTCCGAAGAAATGATGAAATCATACGATTCTTATCATGCGCTAATGAATTTGGATGACAATTGCAGTCATTATATAGAAAAATATGGAGCACAGCCGGTGGAACAGAAGGCCGTTACAGTAACTGACGCAAATATGACCTTGCAGGCGGCGATTGAACGTGGATTAAAGGAAGAGGCAGATCGTCTTGCTGCAATTGCTGCCGGAGAACGGAAACCACTGGAAATTATCAATCAGGAACTGATCCCTGCATTGGATCATGTAGGAAAAGGATTTGAAGACGGAAGCGTATTTCTTCCACAGCTTTTGATGAGTGCTGATGCGGCAAAGGCGGCATTTGAAGTGCTGAAAAAAGAAATGAATCATGAAGATTCTGCAGAGACAAAAAAGGAAAAGGTGATTCTTGCAACTGTAAAAGGAGATATTCATGATATTGGAAAAAATATTGTCAAAGTTCTTCTTGAAAATTACAGTTTTGATGTGATTGATCTTGGAAAAGATGTGGCGCCGGAGCTGATTTTGCAGACAGCACAAGAGCAACAGGTGAAGCTGGTTGGATTGAGTGCGTTGATGACTACAACGGTCGTCAGTATGGAAGAAACCATCCGTCTTTTGAAGAACCATCTGCCGGAATGTAAAGTTATGGTAGGAGGAGCTGTTCTGAATCAGGAATATGCGGATATGATCGGAGCAGATTTTTACGGTAAGGATGCAATGCAGTCGGTGCATTACGCACAGAAATTACTGCAGTTATAATAGAACAAGGAAGAGATAGGAGGGTTTATAAATGTTAAGAGGAATTGACACACCGGTACGTTATATTCGAAACAGAGTATTTACAGAAGTTGCCAAGCTGGGATTTAAAGAGGATACAGCATCATTAAAAGATGATATGGAAATGATTCCGTATATGATCGTAAATGATGATACAGAAAAATACAGAGAGAGTACGTATCGTTCCAGAGCAATTGTGCGAGAACGACTGCGTCTGGCAATGGGATTATCCCTGCGTCCGGAAGATCAGCCGACGCCTTTGACAGCCGGTGTAGAAGCAAGTAATATTTCTGAAAAATACTATGAGCCACCGCTGATGCAGGTAATTCCATCTGCATGTGACGGCTGTGAGGAAAATGGCTATGAGGTCAGTAATATGTGTCGCGGCTGTCTGGCACATCCATGTATGCAGGTATGCCCAAAAGGAGCAATTTCGTTTGTAGATGGAAAATCATATATTGATCAATCGAAATGTATTAAGTGCGGAAAATGTAAATCCGCCTGTCCGTATGATGCAATCGCTAAAAAAGAACGTCCATGCAAGGCTGCATGTGGAGTAAATGCAATTGGAACAGATAAACATGGACGCGCATATATTGATCCGGAGAAGTGTGTGTCTTGCGGTATGTGTATGGTAAGCTGTCCGTTCGGCGCAATATCAGATAAGTCTCAGATTTTTCAGTTGGCACATGCTTTATCCGATGGAGATAAGGTCGTTGCTGAGATCGCACCGGCATTTGTAGGTCAGTTTGGAGACAATATAACACCACGTAACATCAAAGCAGCACTTCAGGAACTCGGATTTTCCGAAGTCTACGAGGTGGCTTTGGGCGCAGATATCGGCGCGATTGCAGAGGCGCATCACTATATAGAAAAAGTGGTGACCGGAGAGCTGCCATTTTTATTGACTTCCTGTTGTCCTTCCTGGGCAATGATGGCAAAGAAGTATTTCCCGGAAATGATTGATCAGATTTCTCAGGAATTGACGCCAATGGTTGCAACAGCACGTACGATCAAGCAGGAACATCCGGATGCGAAAGTTGTCTTTATCGGACCATGTGCGGCAAAGAAACTGGAAGCCTCCAGAAGAACTGTGCGAAGTGATGTAGATTTTGTAGTAACTTATGAAGAGCTGCAGGCAATGTTTGATGCGAAAAACATTGATATTACAAAATATGAAGCAGAGTCTTCTTTCCATGATGCTACAGGAGCAGGAAGAAGATATGGATACGCAGGCGGTGTTGCAGAATCTATTGAAAAATGCATTAACGAATACTATCCGGATGTACAGGTCAATATTGAACATGCAGAAGGTCTGGCAGAGTGTAAGAAGACATTAGCACTTGCCAAAGCAGGAAAAATGAATGGCTGTCTGATTGAAGGAATGGGATGTCCGGGTGGATGTATTGCAGGAGCAGGAACTAACATTCCGGTAGCGAAGGCGAAAAAACTATTGAGTGCTTATGTAAGTAATTCCAGTACGCCGATACCGTCAAAAGAACTGGAAAAAATAGAATTAAAGTAAAGAGCTGAAGTAAAGTTAGGATTTTATTTGAAAAAATTCTGGGGCTATGATATTATAAGCGTTAGGCATTATCTAGAATAATTAATTTGGAAAGATAGAAACCAGGAGGATAAAGACTATGCAGTCGTATGGAGTTAATGAATTGAGAAAGATGTTTCTGGAGTTTTTTGAAAGCAAGGGACATCTTGCAATGAAGAGTTTTTCGCTTGTACCACACAATGATAAGAGCCTTTTGCTTATCAATTCCGGTATGGCACCATTGAAACCATATTTTACAGGGCAGGAGATCCCGCCGAGAACACGTGTGACAACTTGTCAGAAGTGTATTCGTACCGGTGATATTGAAAATGTAGGAAAAACTGCTCGACATGGTACATTTTTTGAGATGCTTGGAAACTTCTCTTTTGGAGATTATTTTAAAAATGAAGCAATTGAATGGTCATGGGAGTTTTTAACAGAAGTTGTGGGCCTGGACCCGGATCGGTTATATCCATCTGTGTATGAAGAGGATGATGAAGCGTTTGAAATCTGGAATAAAAAGATGGGCATTCCGGCAGAACGTATCTTCCGTTTCGGTAAGGAAGATAATTTCTGGGAGCATGGTTCCGGACCATGCGGACCATGTTCAGAGATTTATTATGACAGAGGAGAAAAATACGGATGTGGAAAACCGGATTGTACGGTAGGATGCGAGTGCGATCGTTATATGGAGATATGGAATAACGTATTTTCTCAGTTTAACAATGACGGACATGGCAATTATACCGATTTGATCCAGAAAAACATTGATACAGGAATGGGATTGGAACGTCTTGCATCTGTTGTACAGGATGTGGATTCTATTTTTGATGTAGATACCATTAAGGCTCTGCGTGATCATGTGTGCAGATTGTCAGGTAAAACTTACGGAGCAGAGTATAACAATGATGTATCCATTCGTGTTGTAACTGATCATGTACGTTCTGTTACATTTATGATTTCTGATGGAATTATGCCATCTAACAGTGGACGGGGATATGTGCTGCGTCGTCTTCTTCGCCGGGCATGCAGACATGGAAGACTTTTGGGAATTCAGGGAGCATTTCTTGTAGAGCTGGCAACAACTGTCATTGAAGGTTCAAAGGATGGATATCCGGAACTGGAAGAAAAGAAAGAGTTTATATTTAATGTTATTGCTAAGGAAGAATCCAAATTCAATATGACGATTGATCAGGGACTTTCTATTCTTGCTGAAATGGAAGCTGAAATGGAAAAGAACGGAGAAAAAGTTCTTTCCGGTGAAAATGCGTTTAAGTTGTACGATACTTATGGTTTCCCGGTAGATCTGACCAGCGAGATTCTGGAAGAAAAAGGACTGACTTATGACGAAGAAGGGTTCAAAAAGGCACAGCAGGAACAGCGCGCAAAATCAGAAGGAACGTTTGGTGTACATGCAATGTCCGGAAAAGAAGCAAGTGTATATGATCAGTTAGATACAAAACTGGAATCTACATTTGTAGGATATGATCATTTGACTTATGTTTCTGAGATCTCTGCCATGACAACTGATGCGTCACAGAAAGATGCAGAAGTAACAGATGCACTTTCAGATGGAGAAAAGGGAACGATTATTGTAAAGGAAACTCCGTTCTATGCAACCAGTGGAGGACAGGAAGCAGACACTGGTGTAATTCGTACAGAAACAGGAGAATTTCGTGTAGAGGATACCATCAAGTTATTGGGGGGTAAGATTGGACATATTGGACAAGTTATGAAAGGTATGCTTAAAGTCGGAGATTCTGTAACAATGGAAGTTGATGCGGAGAAACGTGCACTTTCAGCAAGAAATCACAGTGCCACACACTTACTTCAGAAGGCGTTACGTACAGTTCTGGGAACTCATGTTGAACAGGCCGGATCCAGTGTGAATGAAGATCGTCTGCGTTTTGATTTCACCCATTTTTCTGCTTTGACAGAGGAAGAATTGAAACAGGTGGAAAAACTTGTCAATGAAAGCATTTCCAAGGCATATTCTGTAGATATTAAAAATATGCCGATTGAAGAAGCAAAGAAAACAGGGGCTCAGGCGTTGTTTGGAGAAAAGTACGGAGATGTTGTTCGCGTTGTCAATATGGGAGATTACTCGATTGAATTTTGTGGCGGAACTCATGTCAAGAATACTTCTGAAATCATGGCACTGAAGATTGTTTCTGAAACCGGAGTGGCTGCAGGTGTACGTCGAATTGAAGCATTGACCTCAACAGGATTATTAAAATATTATGACGATTTGGAAGAGAAAATACACGAAGCTGCAAAACTGGTGAAAGCAACACCGGATACGCTTTCAGAGAAGATTGCTCATGTTATCGCTGAGAATAAAACACTTCACAGTGAAGTAGAGAGCTTAAAGAGCAAGATGGCACAGGAGGCAGCCGGAGATGTTATGGATCAGGTGCAGGAGATTGCAGGAGTAAAACTTCTTGCGGCAGAACTGAATGACATCGACATGAATGGACTGCGAGATCTCGGAGATCAGATGAAGGAGAAACTGGGAGAAGGCGTTGTAGTTCTGGCATCTGCTAATGGCGGAAAAGTAAATCTGATGGTAACGGCTACAGATGGTGCAATGAAGAATGGTGCTCATGCGGGAAATCTTGTAAAAGCAATTGCCGGATGCATTGGCGGTGGCGGCGGCGGAAGACCGAACATGGCACAGGCTGGAGGTAAAAACCCGGCGGGGATTGCAGACGCACTTTCAAAAGCAGCAGAAGTACTTGCAGAACAGCTGGCATAGGCTTTTTGGCAAAAAAAGAGAAAAAATATGATTTTTTCAGCAGGAAATAGTTGACGTACTGAAAAAATATGTTATAATCTTTTGTAGTGCAATAAATATACCCGAACAGTCGTATGATGCACAATACAAGGCTGGAGGGGAGGTTAGGTGTGAGACTATGTCAAATGTAATCGTTAAAGAAAACGAAACGTTGGATAGTGCTTTACGCAGATTCAAAAGAAACTGTGCGAAAGCTGGCATTCAGCAGGAGATTCGTAAGAGAGAACACTACGAAAAGCCAAGCGTAAGACGTAAAAAGAAATCTGAAGCTGCTAGAAAACGTAAGTATAACTAATATGTGCAGTTAAATGGAGTATCGGCAATCCGATGCTCCATTTTTAATGCATGAAGAATGCTTTATGTAAAATAACCAAAGAAAAGATGATTCACTACACTAAAGCGGTAAAACTGTAAAATCATAAATTTTTTGATTGACAAGCTGACATGAAGCGGATAAAATATACGAGTAAGAAAAAGATAAGATATCAGATATAATCTTTATCTGATTATCATTTAAAGGAGGTAAATGGTGATGTCATATGTAGATGAAGTCATTGAATTAGTAGTAAAAAAGAATCCTGCAGAACCGGAATTCCATCAGGCAGTGAAGGAAGTACTGGAATCTCTGAGAGTTGTGATTGAAGCAAATGAAGAGAAATTCCGTAGGGAAGCTCTTTTGGAAAGACTGGTGGAACCGGAAAGACAGTTTAAATTCCGCGTACCATGGGTTGATGATAATGGTCAGGTACAGGTAAATACAGGATATCGTGTACAGTTCAACAGTTCTATCGGACCTTATAAAGGGGGACTTCGTCTGCATCCTTCTGTAAATCTTGGTATTATCAAGTTCCTTGGATTTGAGCAGGTATTTAAGAACTCTTTGACAGGACTCCCGATCGGCGGTGGTAAAGGTGGTTCTGACTTTGATCCAAAGGGAAAATCAGACAGAGAAGTGATGGCTTTCTGCCAGAGTTTTATGACAGAACTTTGCAAATATATTGGAGCAGATACTGATGTTCCGGCAGGAGATATTGGAACAGGTGCAAGAGAAATCGGATATTTGTTTGGTCAGTATAAGAGAATTCGTGGCGTTTACGAAGGTGTGCTGACCGGTAAAGGCTTGAGTTACGGCGGTTCTCTGGCTCGTAAAGAAGCTACAGGATATGGACTTCTGTATTTTACACAGGAGATGTTAAAACTGAATGGAATCGAGCTGGCAGGTAAGACGGTTTCTGTTTCCGGTTCCGGAAATGTGGCAATTTATGCGATTGAAAAAGCACAGGAGCTGGGTGCAAAAGTTGTAACAGCAAGTGATTCTACTGGTTGGGTATACGATCCGGAAGGAATCGATGTTGCAGCATTGAAGGAAATCAAAGAAGTAAATCGTGCAAGACTGACAGAGTACAAGAAATATCGTCCAAACTCAGAATATCATGAAGGAAGAGGCGTATGGACTGTAAAGGTAGATATTGCTCTTCCTTGTGCAACACAGAATGAACTTCTTCTGGAAGATGCAAAAGCATTAGTAGCAAATGGTGTAACTGCTGTTGCAGAAGGTGCAAATATGCCGACTACAATAGAAGCAACCGAGTATCTGCAGGAGAATGGAGTTATTTTTGCACCGGGTAAAGCTGCAAATGCCGGCGGTGTTGCAACATCAGCATTAGAGATGTCTCAGAATAGCGAGCGTCTGAGCTGGTCATTTGAAGAAGTAGATGCAAAATTAAAAGATATCATGGTTAATATTTGCCATAATGCTTATAATGCAGCAGAAAAATATGGATTTAAAGGCAATTTCGTAGTGGGCGCTAACATTGCAGGATTTGAGAAAGTTGTAGATGCAATGACTGCTCAGGGAGTTGTTTAATTCATAGGCAAAAGCGAAATCTTTGATTTTAGACTTTTATTTCATAATGAACATTCATATAAGTATAAAAACTCTGGGAGACTTAGTCTTTCAGAGTTTTTATATGTATAAGGCATATATAGGTAGCGATTGATTTTTGTGGATATTTCTAGGTTGATTTGATATACTATATGTTAGTTAGAGAAAATGAATGAGAAGAATCGTAAGGAATTTAATTACAACAGAGGAGTTATCAGGAATGAATTTATTTGATATTCTGGGACCGGTTATGGTAGGTCCTTCCAGTTCTCACACTGCAGGGGCAGTCCGGATCGGTTATATAACAAGAACATTATTGGGAAGTACACCGGTAAAGGCGGAGATTGGCTTGCATGGATCTTTTGCGGCAACCGGACGTGGTCATGGTACAGATCGGGCATTGGTAGCCGGGTTATTGGGGATGAAACCAGATGATATGCGTATACCGGAAAGTTTTGAAATAGCTGCAAAACAGGGAGTTTTATTTTCAATTGAAAACGTGCAGATTGCAGGAGCACATCCGAACACAGCAAGACTGTATGTTACTGATCGAGAGGGAAACCGACTGGAGGTTCAGGCATCTTCTGTAGGAGGCGGACGGATCTTGATCAATAAGCTGGACGGTATTACAGTAAATTGTACAGGAGAGGGTCCAACACTGATTGTCCACAACCAAGATCATCCGGGACATGTATCTGAGGTTACAACGATGCTTGCAAAACGAAATATCAATATTGCAACGCTGCAGTTATATCGAAATAAGCGGGGCGGCGATGCGGTGATGGTTATTGAGATAGACCAACCGGTGCCGGAAGAGGCTGTTCGTTGGCTGGAGCAGAAACCGGGGATTATGAAAGTTACTTATTTGAATGGAGCGGAGGTATAATATGGCATATCAGTCATTGGATGAAATCGCAGAATATGGAAAAAAACATGAAGAACCCTTTTGGCGTGCTGTCATGCTGGATGATGTTAATGAACGGACAGTGACAGAACAGGAGTCTGTGGAATCCATGCGTGACATGTGGAAAGCCATGCTTTCCGCAAGTGAGGAGTATGATGAAACGTTAATTTCCAACAGCGGTCTGGTTGGCGGTATGGGCGGGAAAATGGAGACATACCGCAAAAAAGGAACTACGCTTAGCGGAGATTTTACTTCACGTGTCATAGCTCATGCACTACAGATGGGAGAGTCGAATGCCTGTATGAAGCGGATTGTGGCAGCTCCAACAGCAGGAGCCTGCGGAGTATTGCCGGCGGTATTGGTTCCATTGTATCAGGATGGCAAGGTAAGTGAAGAGCAGATTATACAAAGTTTATATGTGGCGGCTGGCATTGGTCAAGTAATTGCGGCGAGGGCATTTATTGCAGGTGCGGCAGGCGGGTGTCAGGCTGAGATCGGTTCGGCATCTGCGATGGCGGCTGGGGCGCTTGTCAGTTTGCAGGGAGGAGATTCAGAACAGATTATGCATGCGGCAGGAATGGCGCTGAAAAACCTGCTTGGATTGGTTTGTGATCCGGTGGCAGGTCTGGTAGAGGTTCCATGTGTAAAGCGAAATGTAATCGGTGCTGTCAATGCACTGGCAAGTGCAGATATGGCGTTGGCAGGAATTACGAGCCGGATTCCACCGGACCAAGTCATTGATGCCATGCGTGAAATAGGAGAGGCGATGCATAGTTCACTGAGAGAAACAGGAGAAGGCGGAGTGGCAAATACGCCGGCAGCGAAAGAAATCGAAAATTTGTATTTTCTGTGAATTGCGAAACTTTTATTGACATTTTATAGAAAAGCGTTTATAGTTAATCTCGATAAAAGGGAGTAATTGGCACCGAGTTCTGATTAAGAGAGTAAGGTGTGCACGATGTCGTCAGTACGATGGCAGTAGTCATCCGTATCGTGATTAAACAGTGAGACTTTTATTGCATCATGAGTTGTATGCAATAGAAGGCTCATTTTTTATTATAAAAAATGCCATTCATTGCATCCAGAAGAACAGGAGGAAATAATATGAGTGAATTTTATCAAATGTCTGCGGAAGAGGTAAAGCAGAAGGTAAACGGAACTTTAGAGCCGCTGACAGAAGAACAGGTTCGGGCACATCAGGAAAAATATGGACCAAATGAGCTTGTCGAAGGGAAAAAGAAAACAACTCTTCAGATCTTTTTAGAACAGTTTAAAGATTTCTTGGTTATTATTTTGATCTGTGCCGCAGTGGTATCCGGATTTTTAGGAGATGCAGAAAGTGCAATCGTTATTCTGATTGTTATTACGATCAATGCGATTTTGGGAACTGTACAGACAGTGAAAGCAGAACAATCTCTGGATAGTTTGAAAAAACTTTCAGGTCCGGAGGCAAAAGTATTGCGTGGTGGTTCTGTAGTACCGGTTCCGTCATCAGAAGTGACGGTTGGAGATATTGTGATGTTGGATGCCGGAGATTATATTCCGGCAGATGGACGTATTTTGGAATGTGCGAGCCTGAAGGTTGATGAGAGCGCGCTGACCGGCGAGAGTCTTGGGGTAGAGAAAAATACGGATACAATCGGTAAAGAAGTGCCTTTGGGAGACCGGGTAAATATGGTTTATTCCGGAAGTTTTGTAACTTACGGACGTGCATCCTTCCTTGTAACAGGTGTAGGAATGGAGACCGAGGTTGGTAAGATTGCGAGCTTGTTAAAGACAACTTCTGAGAAACGAACACCATTACAGGTTAACTTGGATCAGTTTGGACAGAAATTATCAATTATTATTCTTATTTTCTGTGGAATTTTGTTTGGTATTAATGTATTCCGTGGAGGAAATATCGGAGATGCATTCCTGTTTGCAGTAGCACTTGCGGTTGCGGCTATTCCGGAAGCGCTTAGTTCTATCGTAACGATTGTTTTATCTTTCGGTACACAGAAGATGGCGAAAGAGCATGCAATCATCCGTAAATTACAGGCGGTAGAAGGTCTGGGAAGTGTATCCATTATTTGTTCTGATAAGACCGGTACACTGACACAGAATAAGATGACAGTAGAAGATTATTATGTAAATGATACAAGAATCCCGGTAGATGCGATTGATTTAAAAGATGAGGATGTGAATTTCTTACTTCTTTCTAGTATTTTGTGTAATGATTCTACAAATGTAGATGGAGTGGAAATTGGTGATCCGACAGAGACTTGTTTGATTAATTTGGGAAGTAAGTTAGGACTGTATGCTCAGCAGGTTCGGGAACAGTATCCGCGTGAAAGCGAGAACCCATTTGACAGTGATAGAAAATTAATGTCTACAAAGCATACAATCAATGGTATGCCGATGATGATTGTAAAAGGTGCGGTAGATGTATTGCTTGAAAGAATGACAAAAATCCGTATCAATGGCGAGGTTCGACCGATCACAGCAGAAGATCGGAAACTGATTGAGGCACAGAATCAGGAGTTCTCCAGAGAAGGTCTTCGTGTACTTGGTTTTGCATATAAAGAAGTGGCAGATGATTTGGAATTAAGTATTGAAGATGAGCAGGATCTTATTTTTATCGGTTTGATCGATATGATGGATCCGCCGAGAGAAGAATCTAAACAGGCGGTTGCAGAGTGTAAACGTGCCGGAATCCGTCCGATTATGATCACCGGCGATCACAAGGTAACAGCAGCTGCAATTGCAAAACGAATCGGTATTCTTCAGGATGAGTCAGAGGCATGTGAAGGTGCTGAAATTGATTCATTGTCTGATGAAGAACTGAAAGATTTTGTAGAAGGAATTTCCGTATATGCACGTGTGTCACCGGAACATAAGATCCGAATTGTACGCGCATGGCAGGAAAAAGGAAATATTGTTTCCATGACAGGTGATGGTGTCAACGATGCTCCGGCATTGAAACAGGCAGATATCGGCGTGGCAATGGGAATTACCGGAAGTGAAGTATCTAAAGATGCTGCATCCATGGTATTGACGGACGATAATTTTGCAACTATTGTAAAGGCAGTTGAAAATGGACGAAATGTATACCGTAACATTAAGAACTCTATTCAGTTCCTGTTATCTGGTAACTTTGGTGCAATTCTGGCAGTACTATATGCCTCAATTGCAGGATTGCCGGTTCCGTTTGCTCCGGTACATTTGTTGTTCATCAATCTATTGACAGATAGTTTGCCTGCAATTGCGTTGGGATTGGAACCACATTCTAAAGATGTAATGGATGAAAAACCACGTCCGATGAATGAGTCAATTTTGACAAAAGATTTCCTGACCAAGATCGGAACAGAAGGTCTGTCAATCGGAATTACAACAATGATTGCATTTATGATTGGATACAAAGGCGGAAATGCAGTTCTTGCCAGCACAATGGCATTTGGAACTCTTTGTACCGCACGTTTGGTACATGGATTTAACTGCAAAGAGGATAAACCGGTTATTTTTACAAACAAATTCTTCAATAATATTTATTTGATCGGTGCATTCTTGATCGGATTTGTACTGATTACCTGCGTGATGACTGTGCCGTTCCTGCAGGGAATGTTTAAAGTACAGACATTAACGTTAACACAACTTTTGATTGTATATGGACTCGCAGCAGCAAACCTGCCGATTATCCAGTTAATGAAAGCTGTGAAACAAGCGTTTAAAAAGAAAAAATAATCTTGTATAAATAAAAAACAGCAATTTTTCTGAAGTAAAGATCAGAAAGATTGCTGTTTTTGCGTTGTGGAGAGGATGACGAAATGCTATACTAAAAGTAATCCTAATGAAAATGGTGAAAGATTGTGAGGTGTTTGTGTGAAAAAGAGATTGTTAATTGCATGTTTGATAGTGATATTTTCTGTTTCTGTTCTTTTTTATGCAAGTATTCAAAAGACGCATAGTTTTATCCTTAAAGCAAATGATGAAACGGCAATGAAGTCGGAACAAATACAGCCTGTGTTTTGGACGGTAAAAGTAAGCAGTGATTGTGATACAAATGTAGTGTTTACTGATGTTGAAACAGGAGAAATTTATACGATAGGATATATTACAACTGGCGTATCAGAAAAGATTAAATTGAAAAAAGGAAAATGGTACACAGTAGAGGGAGAGGGGAATCTTGTAGTTAGTCTGGTGAATGTTAGAATTGAATAAAAAGGAGTGTTCTTTTATGATGAAGAAGAATGGTGTTTGCATTTTGACTATGGCAGTAATTATGCTTGCACTTCCGGCATTTTTAGTAACCTTTGTAAAAGGCGAATGTGGTTTGGTGATATATTTCCTTATGCTATTTGTGATAAATCCTGTTGCGGCAATTGTAACGGGAGTATATGCCGGAAAGATTTTTTCAAATGCGTGGTTTCAGCCTTTTATTTTAGCGGTACTTTTTTCTTTAGGTGGATGGATTTTTGTGGGAATGAAAGTGTCGGAAGTGGTTTTTTATGTAATCATCTATTTGGTATTGGGGTGTATCTCCATGTTAGTAAGCGTATTAGGGGCAAAAAAATTCTGTGATAAAACTATAAAAAATAAAAGGAGGTAAAATATATGAGTAAAAAAGGGAAAATTATATTTGGAGTAATTACAATTGTTTTTGCATTTCTAGGTTCTATAATGGGATTTTATTATGGTGCCGGAGGAGAACGCAATGTAATTTCTACATTTTTCTTAATGTGCGCTCCAATGATGACGATGCTGTGCGTAATTACGCTGTTGAGGGAAAACAAGTAAGAAGTTAATGGATTTAAAAGAGATTGAGAGGAAAAGAGGTCTGCTGCGGTATATGCAACAAACCCCTTTTGATCTTTTTAGGTATATCTTTTAATCGTTTCTTTTAATACATATTTCTTATCGCTGTAGCGGTCTACGATGCAGCTGTTGGCTTTGTGTTCCAGTTCATCCAGCAATGGTTCTAAAGTAACGTTATCTCCGTATTTGCGTTTTAATGCGCGCTCCAACAGATAATCACATACGTGTGGGTTCTTTGGAAGGAGAGGTCCATGGAGATAGGTTGCGATTACATTCTTGTATACAACGCCTTCATAACCGGATTTTCCGGTATTGCCAAGTCCAAAGAAAACTTTTCCAAATGGTGTATGATCGCCAATGTAAGTGCGTCCGCCATGATTTTCAAAGCCGACAACAGGAGTGTCAAAAAGTGGGGAATTTAAAACAATGTTTCGAATTAAACGCTCCGGTTCCCATTCGGTTGTAATATTTAAGATTCCCAGACCTTCGATTAATTTATCTTTGGTTTTGTAAGATTTTCCAAGAAGTTGGTAGCCGCCGCACACAGCGAGGACAACTCCGTTATTTTCTACATAAGCCTTAAAATCATCTTTAATTTCCAATAGATATTTACAAACGAGTTCTTGTTCGCGGTCAGAACCGCCACCAAGCAGTACAATATCCAGTTTCGAAAAATCGATTTTGTCACCGGAAAGAAAAGGGATGACTTCTGCCTCCATTCCGCGCCATTCCAGACGTTTCCGGAAACACTGGATATTGCCTCGGTCACCGTAGAGGTTCAAAAGGTCCGGATACAAATGTCCGATTGTTAATTTCATACTCATACCTTAGTTCCCTCCTTTCTGTAACTCACTCAGCATATGATTGGTCCGGTATAAACCGGAATAGTTTACAATTACATATAGATTCTTTGTGCCGTTTGTTGTCAGATCAATAACAGACTGTTTCAAATCTGTTGTTGAATCACAAGAAATATCCTCGTATTTCAGACGAAGTCCCATATCATGCCGCCGGGTTCCGTTGGTGAGGATTGTATTTACATTGGCATCCGCCAGATACTGGAAATCCACATCCCAGAGCCAGGAAACGTCTTCGCCATCCTGATATGTGTCATTGATCTGAATGATGACATCCTTTGGATTTGGATCTTTCAGCACGAGCGAAATCTTCTGTTGGAAACCGATTGGATTTTTTGCCAGATGGAGCTGGACACGTGCGCCATTGATGGTGTAAATATCCTCTCGGTTATTGCCGTAGTCAAAGGATTCGATTGTTGATTTAAAACGCTCTGTAGGTGCATCCATTGCACAAAGTGCAGCGTATGCAGAAAGTGTATTGTATATGTTATATGGAGTACGAGAGGAGGAATCAATTTTTACGCCGTCAATTGTAAATGAATAGACTTCGTTGTGGAAAATAATGTCAGTGGCAGTATAATCCGGTTCAGGTCTTTTCATTCCGCAATTCGGGCAATGATAGATTCCCAACTGTCCATAATGGAAGAAATCATATTCTAATTTTTTTCCACAGGAACGGCAGAAAATACTTTCCCGAATCTCAGAACGGGAAATATCATCAAAGATTTGTTCATTGATTCCGTAAGTAACAAATGGATTCTTTCCCTCAGAGGCGAGTGAATAGGAAAGAACATCATCACAATTGATGATAAGTTTTGTATTCGGTGAGCTATGAAAGGCATCCCGAACAGCGTTATATGTGATGTCAACTTCGCCGAAACGATCCAGCTGATCCCGACAAATGTTAGTCAGCAGTGCACAATCAGGCTGCAGCTGCGGCAATACCTTCAGAGAGGCAAATTCATCTACTTCAATGCAGGCGTAATCAGCGTCCAGATTTCCCTTTTTGTCAGTGGAAAGTACAAAAGCAGAAATGATTCCATTTAACATATTAGCGCCGGTACGATTGATGATGACTTTTTTCCCTTCTGCTGCCAGTGCATGATACAGAATACTGTTAGTTGTTGTCTTTCCATTTGTTCCCATTGTAACGATAGTTTTTTCACGAACCATGTCAGACATCGTACTTAAAATCTTCGGGTCAATGATACGTGCAACATAGCCGGGAAGAGTAACACCGCTCCCGCGATTCATTTTTTTAATCAGAGTGCTTGTAATTTTAGCACATTTAATAGCAAGTTTACTTCTTAATCTCATATGTTTTACTCTTTTACTTTCTTTAATATTGTTGAATGAAAATATATAAATAGTATTTGAAATACCTGTCTTATTATAAGCGATATCCGGCAATAAAACAAGAAATATATCATTTTTCACTATGAGTTAATATTTCTACATGTTATACTAATCATACTGAGTTATGTTAGAACAAACACTGTCGAGAAAGAGGGAAAAGGAGCGCATAGACATGAGTAAAATTAAGAATGAGGCAAAAATCAAAAATAAAATTATCGTAGCGGTGAGAGAACAGTTGGAACATCGGGCATTGTGGCTGTATTTATTGCGGGATGAGGCAAGAAAACGTGGTTTGGATCCCAATGAATTTTCCAGCGCGGCAATCAGACGGTGCGGTCTGGCACAAGGGAAAAATCTTGTAAAAAAAAGAAAGACAACCAGCCTGAAGGGGTTAAAAAAGACGTTGTTTACAAAGCCGGCACAATGGGTGTTCGAAATGAAGGTTGTGGAGAGTACAGACGAAAAACTGTCGTTGGATTTTCATTATTGCCCATTGGTAAAAGCATGGCAGAAAGCCGGATGTTCGGATGAAGAGATTGCACAGCTTTGTGATATTGCAATGTGTGGAGACCATGGGATCGGAGAACGATATGACAGCGTTTTGGATCTTCCGAAGTGTATAGCAAAAGGTGACGAGATTTGTGCATTGAGATATCATAAAAAATAACAGTTATAATAATTATAATAATTGGAGGAAAATAAAAATGAGCAGAAAAATTAAATGGGGTGTGCTGGGAACAGCTAATATTGCCAGAAAGTGTACGATTCCGGGAATGAAAAAGGCAAAGAATTGTCAGCTCTATGGAATTGCAGGACGTAACAAAGAAAAAGTAGATCAGTTTCGGGAAGAATTTGGGTTTGAAAAGGCATATTATTCTTTGGATGAAATGCTGGATGATCCGGAAATAGAGGCAGTATATATTCCACTTCCAAATACGCTGCATAAAGAGTGGGTGCTCAAAGCAGCAGCGAAAGGAAAGCATATTTTATGCGAGAAACCATTGTCCGGAACAGAAAAAGATGTCAGAGAAATGATCGAAGGATGTGAAAAAGCAGGAGTTGTATTTATGGAGGCATTTGCATATTTACATAGTCCACTGGTTACTTCAGTGAAGGATACTTTAAAGTCCGGAGTAATTGGAAAGCTGTCTTTTATGGAATCTATTTTTATTACTCCGGGATATACTGCAGAAAACATCCGGGTTCGTCGAGATACACTGGGAGGTTCTATTTATGATCAGGGATGTTATTGTACAAGCCTGATGCTTACACTTTTTGAAGAAGAGCCAAAAGAAGTAAAGGCAGTAGGACATTTTACAGAGCAGCACATTGATGATTTTGCGTCGGCATATTTTCATTTTGATGATGAGCGCAGGGCGTGTATGGTATCCGGAATGTGTTCTGCACAGAGAGGCGATCGATTCTTCCTTTATGGAACAGAGGGAACCATAGAAGTACCGGTGTCATTCAATGCAGAGGGAAAACTGTGCTATTATGTGAAAAAGGGTGATATTTATAAGGAAATTAAGGTGGATGCGCCGGATAATTATTGCCTGGAAGTAGAGCAATTAGGAGACTGTATTATCGAAGGCGCAGCTCCACATGTGACACATGAGTTTTCTTTGCAGAATGCACGTGTAATGGATAAAATTTTAAATGAAATCGGATATTAGAGGGAGTAAAGAGGATGGATGTGAAATCAATCAGTATGGATTGCACGAGAACGGAATTTGTAGGAACAGCGGTTCTTGACACAATCGGGCTTGTGATTCCCGGAGTCGATGATACGTTATTAGAAAAAATGCAGGTAGGAAAGAAGTACCATGCCCTGGGTTTGTTCAGTTCCAGAACCGGAGCGGCGGGGCAGTTTACGGCATTGGACGATGCTGTAAAGGCAACAAATACAGAAGTGTTAAGTATTGAACTTCCAAGAGATACCAAAGGCTGGGGCGGACATGGGAATTATGTGGTGCTCGGCGGAAATGATGTATCAGATGTAAGGGATGCTATTCAGATGGCGTTGAATCTGACCAATAAATATGCAGGAGAATTATATATTAGTGAAGCCGGGCATTTGGAGTTTGCTTATTCCGCAAGTGCGGGTGATGTTTTGCAGAAAGCCTTTGGAGCAAAAAAAGACAAAGCGTTTGGATTTCTTGCAGGGTCACCTGCTGCCATTGGATTGGTTATGGCAGATACTGCTGTGAAGGCATCAAATGTTGAAATCATTAATTACATGACGCCAAACAAAGGAACCAGTCATTCAAACGAAGTGATTCTGGCATTTTCCGGTGATGCAAGTGCAGTAAAAGCCGCAGTTTTGGAGGCAAGACAGATTGGATTAGAATTGCTGATTGCTATGGGAAGTTATCCGGAGATACCGGGAACACCCTATTTGTAATAACTGAAGTGAAAGAAACAGAGTTTGGAATAGTATATTGAGGTGGAGCGAAAATGCCAAAGGGAATGAATCAGAAATTTAAGTTGTACCGTCTTGGAGAAATTATGTTGGAAATGACAGATGAGGAGCATTATATCACAATGCCGGAGATACTGGCTGCTCTTGAGAAGTATGAGATTCATGCAGACCGTAAGACGATTTACAATGATCTTAGAGATCTAGAAGTTTTAGGTATCGAAGTAGAAGGAGAACCAGTAGGCAAAGGCTATCATTATCATGTAGTAAATCGTCCATTTGAACTCCCGGAATTAAAACTCCTGGTAGATGCAATTCAATCTTCAAAATTTATTACAGAGAGAAAAACAAATACATTGATTAAAAAGCTGGAAAAATTGTTGAGCAAATACGAGGCGATGCAGTTGCAGCGACAAGTATTTGTAACCGGAAGAATTAAGACAATGAATGAAAGTATTTATTATACTGTAGATGCGATTCATAATGCAATTTCTGAGAACCGAAAAATCTATTTCCATTATTTTCAGTGGAATGTAAAGAAGGAGATGGAACTTCGCAGAGACGGGGAGTATTATCATATTAGTCCATGGGGACTTTCATGGGATGATGAGAATTATTATCTTATTGGTTACGATTCGGAAACAGAACAGATCAAGCATTATCGAGTAGATAAGATGCTCCATATTCAAATGTCAGAGGAAAAAAGAGAAGGAAAAGAACATTTCAAAAAACTGGATTTGGCAGAGTATGCTAAAAAAAGTTTTGGGATGTTCCGAGGAGAAGAATATCAAGTAAAACTACGGGTGGAAAATCAGTTGGCAGGAGTTATTATAGACCGTTTTGGGAAAGATGTGATGTTGATTCCGGCAGACGAGAACCATTTTACAGTGAATGTGAATGTACATGTCAGCAAACAATTTTTGGCGTGGGTCATTTCTATCGGAGAGGGAATTGAAATTCTATCTCCCGAGGAAGTAGTACAGAATATGCGTAGGGAGATAGAACGATTAAATCGACAGTATCACATAGAAAAATGATAGAGCATCTTACAAAAAAGAATATTATAAAAATCAAGGAGGAGAAATTTTGGAGTTTTGGAAAGAGGTCTTTTCTCTCTATGCAGAGCGGAAAGATTGGTTTGTTCAGTTAATTCTGGAGCATATGGGATTGTCCCTGGTTGCCATTTGTCTTGCCGGAACAATCGGATTACTTTTAGGAATTTGGATTTCTGAACATGAATGGGCGGCAACGCCGGTATTGGGGATTGCCAATATCTTCTATACAGTTCCGGCAATTTCTTTGTTGGGTATGCTGATTCCGCTCTTGGGAATTGGCAATACAACGGCGGTAGCCGCATTAACAATATATGGAATTATGCCGATGGTAAGAAATACTTATGCCGGAATCAAAGGTGTCAGTACAGAAATTATCAGTGCAGCGGAAGGAATGGGAAGTACCAGGCTCCAGATGATGATGAAGATTAAACTACCGTTGGCATTGGGCGTAATTCTCGCGGGAATCCGGAATATGGTGGTGATGACCATTTCCGTAGCTGCAATTGCGTCTTTTATCGGAGCAGGCGGTCTTGGTGTTGCGATTTACCGAGGAATTACAATGTACGACACAGCAATGACATTTGGCGGCAGCTTTTTAATTGCTCTGATTGCTTTAATCAGCGATTGGATTCTGGGGGGATTAGAAAAATATATTAAGAAGAGGAGAAAAATGTAAGATGAAATACTGGAAAAGAGGAATTGCTTTGTTCTTGGCAGGAGCAATGCTGTTTGCGATCGGTGGATGTGGAAAAACTGAACAGGATACGGAAAAGAATACAGCAAAGAATACAGAACCAATTAAAATTGCTACAAAACCAATGACAGAGCAGTATATTCTCGGCGAAATATTAAAACAACTGATCGAGGATAAGACAGAGTATGAAGTAGAAGTTACAGCAGGAATCGGCGGCGGAACAAGCAATATTCATCCGGCAATGGAAAAAGGGGAATTTGATCTGTATCCGGAATATACTGCCAGCGGATGGGTCATGGTTCTTGGACACGAGGCAGGGGCAGTGTCGGAAGATGAAATTTTTGAGGAACTGAAGAAAGAATATCAGGATAAATTTCAGATGACCTGGGTCGGATTGTATGGATTTAATAACACGTATGCACTTGCGGTTCGAAAGGATGTTGCAGATCAATATCAGTTGAAAACCTGTTCAGATCTGGCAGAAGTGTCCGGAAATCTGGTGTTCGGCGGCAATCCGGATTATATTGAGCGGGAAGATGGGTTCAAAGGTGTATGTAATGCCTACGGTATGGAATTTTCCAAGGTAAAAGATATAGACATTGGATTGAAATATAAGGCGATGGAAAAAGGGGATATTGACGTGACGAACGGATTTACTACAGACGCTCAGATATCACGTGATGATGTAGTCGTATTAGAAGATGACAAACAGTATCAGGTGAATTATTTCTGTTCTACAGTGGTTAGAGAAGATGCGTTGAAAAAATACCCGAAATTAGAAGAAACATTGATGCTGATGGATGGGATATTATCTGATCAGGAAATGGCGAAGATGAACTATCAGGTAGAAGTGGAAGGAAAAGATGAAACCCAAGTTGCAAAAGCATTTCTGATAGAAAAGGGACTGATCAAGGAGTAACAACATGGAAATGATTCGATTGGAACATGTTACAAAAAGTTTTGATAACCAGACAGTATTGGACGATTTTTCTATTTCCATTGAAGAAGGAGAATTTTTAACTGTAATCGGTCGCTCCGGATGTGGAAAAACGACAATGTTAAAGACAATTAACGGACTGCATCGGCCAGAGCAAGGCAAGGTGTATGTAGAAGGAAAAGACATCAGCAAAGAGGATCTGATTGCGGTTCGAAGAAAGATTGGATATGTGATACAAAATAAAGGGCTGTTCCCTCATATGACTGTTGAAAAAAATATCACTTATGTTCCGGTTATCAGCGGAAAAAAAGAGAAAAAGGCAAATCACGAGCTGGCGTGTAGATTAATCAAAACAGTGGGATTAGATCCTTCCATGCTGTCACGTTATCCCTCTGAATTGTCCGGAGGACAACAGCAACGGGTGGGGATTGCCCGGGCGCTTGCGGCGGATGCCAAGATTTTATTGATGGACGAGCCATTTGGCGCTTTGGATGAAATTACAAAACAGGCAATGCAGGATGAGATTTTAAATTTGCAGAAAAAACTGGGAATTACCATTGTATTCATTACGCATGATATTCGGGAGGCGATGAAACTGGGCAGTCGGGTTCTGGTGATGGACAAAGGGAAAATCGTGCAGTTAGATACACCTGAAAAAATAAAAAACGAGCCGGCGAATGAGTTTGTATATCAATTAGTGGGACAGAATTTAGAGAATATAATCGAATAACATGATACTTAGGTGGGAGAGAGATGATTTATTAGCCATCCAAAGAATCAGGATTGCCAAATTTAATTCCACAAGGAGTTATAGTGCTTGGAGTTTTAACTGTTATTGGATTTATCAAAGCAATCGGACATATTATTGATGCAGTTACGGATCCTTTGATTGCGTCAAAAAGTGACTGTAGTCAAAATAAACATATGATAGAAGAATACCGATGATGCGCTGGGCGGCAATTCCGTTTGGACTATGTGGCATCTGTAATACCGGGGATTTCACTTAAAACATCTTCTGTTCTTATTTTGGACATTTCTATTGCAGGCTCACATTTTTTAGATGCATCAACCAAGAAGAGTTGGATGAAGTAGTGGAAGACGAATATCACAGACCTGCAAATTTAGAAAGTAAAGGATATTTCAGTGATTTAAGAGATGCAGTAATTCGATTTGCACCAATCGATATAAATAATCAACAGTTTTATCGAGAAGTATTAAAAAATTTATAAAAAGGGGAAGAAGCATTTGAAGAAAAAAGGTATAATAGTGAAGTGTCCAGCAAATACCAGACTTCAAAATTATTTATTACAAAAGGAAATTCATATTCTTACACCGTGTAGTGGTCGTGGAAATTGTGGAAAATGTAAGGTGAGAGTCCTGGAAGGAACAGCGAAAATTAATACAATGGATAGAGTATGGTTTTCGGAGGAAGAACTTCAAGAGGGATATCGATTAGGGTGTCAATTATATGCACAAGAGCCTTTAACTGTGGAATTATATTTATGAATAAAGAGGAAAATTGTCATTTAACTTGATGGAGTTGAATGACAGTTTTTGTTTATATATCAATTATTAATTTGCTTTTTTCATAGAGTTGTAACCAATTAAAACAGTCCATACATAAGCACAAGTTTTTGGAATCATTAGCATTCCAATCATTGGAATGCGATCTGCAAAGAGTACTACAGGAATATAAAATCCAAAACTCAATACAATAGTAAACCACATATATTTAAATTCTAGATCCTTGTTTTTTCGAGCACTTTTATAAAAAAGAATAATGATCAAAAGTCCCAATAACGCAAATGGAATGTTTCTGTAAATTCCCCAGGAAAGTGGAGCAGTAGCACTGAGCCATTTGTTCTGCGGGAACAGACAGAGAATAATTCGCAATGCAGATAACAGGTAGATGGAGACAGTGATTTGATTTTGTCCTTTTACCTGATAGCGGATGCGCCACACATAATATAGGATAATGTAAAAAATAGTCATGGTGATAGAGGTAATGAACTTGCCTGTTCCTAAAGCTACAGTAAAATTATCCAATCCTGTGGTACAGAGTGCAATGGCTCTTGGCACCAGATGGAAGGAATCACCGACGCCGAGTACAATAGCCATGATACCAAATAGACGGTATTCTTGATTCCCGTTACTTTTTCGAATCATAGTGATTCCGATAGTAATAACAGATATTAAATAAATAAGATCAAATAAAGTTTCAACAATTGCCTGCATAAAAAATCCTCGCTTTCATTATATTATTTTGATTCGTATTGAAAAAAATTTTTACCAAATAAAATTCCGGCTAATAATAAAGAAGAACCTAAACCGGTATAAAATACGGCAATAAAACGTTCAGGTGCAAGAGTAGATGCTCGGAGATAAATACCACCACTCATCATAATTGCCATAATAATAAATGATTTTACATCAAAGAATTTCATAAAAAAATGTCGTTCTTCTTCATAATTTTGAATTCGGTCTGTATGTTTTTTTACAAGCCGTCCAAAAATAAAATATTGAAAAACAGTAAAAACAACGATGGAGAGTAGAATGTTCATTACTGAAATGTAGGGCGGATAGGAGAGAATTCCTATTCTTAAAATATTAAACCCTGCAAGAGACCATACAGTACAGGCAATAAGTAATAATGTTTTTTTCTTTACTTTCATCATATAAAACCTCCTTCTGAACAATGTTCAATTTCTTGGAAATAAAAACGGATATTTCGCCGGTATTTGGTCAGTATCCGTTTTATATTTTATATCTTATATTTTGTAAATCGTACGGCGAATCATACCGATAATTCCAGAACAGTCATAATCATGACGAACCATTGCGGCTATAATAGATGAAAAAATAATTTCCACAAATTTTTCAGGAGTAAATGTATTATCAAATACTTCCATTTGAACATTCGTATCGTGAATTAGGATCTGATATAAACTTTGACTCATGTGTCGCCAAGAATCTGCCATTAACTGCTGCCCATTCTTTTTATCTTCTTCCATAAAAATCATAGAATGAAAGGTAAAAAAACCAGGATATTTTTCTTCTCCTTGTTTCATACTTTCAAAAATCCACTCTACACAGTCGATAAAATTCATATAATCAGAGGTACTTTCCGAAAAATGGAAAATATCATGCCACACACGTTCTACGGTAGCTGCAATTAAATCAGATTTATTATGAAAATAATTGTAAATGGAACCTACAGAAATATTACACTCTTTAGCAACAGTTCTGATATTGATCGCCGTCCATCCTTGCTTTTGGATCAGGTTGATGCTGACATTCAAAATTTCTTCTTTTGATGTAATAATGGTATTCATTCTGATTTCTCCCTCTTGTAATTGAACAATGTTCATTATACATGGATTTTTTGAAGTGTCAAGAGGTATAGGAGGATTAAAAAGAAAAAAGGTTAATCAAGAGATGTGGATCTTGTAATTTTCAAAATCGGATTGAGCATATTTAAGCAAAGTGTTAAAATATACACAATAGATTTGTTGGATGAATAAAGAGATTAGGTTAATCAGCCTGCAAATAAAAAGTCAAGGCTAAATTGAAAGAACATTGAAAATTTTATACA